>CACYTW010000067.1 GCA_902777435.1 uncultured Ruminococcus sp.
ACCGCAGTTTAGTAAGAGATAAAATCTCGATTATAAACCCCGAAAAACCACGCTGTTATGCGGTTTTCGGGGTTTTTAATACCTAAATTTCTTTGATGAGTTTGACAAGATTTGACGGATTTTAGCCCAATTTATAGGGGACAAAAAGGGGTTAATTCGCCGTTTTAGACCTCAAAGGGGACAATTTCGGGGTTAATTTTTCAGCGATTTGAACTGATTATTGCTGTCATTTCCGGTCAGAAATTTTCCGTTTGATTGCCTTGTCATAGATAATGTCAATTTTAATATATCATAATCCTTTTAAGTTATCAAGAGCTTTTTATATATAACAGAGGTTAAAACAAAAGTGCCGCAATGCTTTACGGACACTTTTGATATATTTTATTAAATTTTCACTGTTTAAACGGTGTACATTTTGAGACTAACGTATTCCGAATATCTTTCTAAATATTGTTGTAAGCAACCACCATGGAATAATTGCCCATCCAAACATAATCGATATAATTAATCTATGTATAAAAATATTTCCACCATTGCCAATATAAAATGTACCATTTCGTCTTTGAATTGATCTAAGACATAAGTATGATATTAGTGTATACATATTAGATCTTCTCACCTGTTACGATTAATTTTTTCCATATTTATTTCACCGAGAACGGATTTATAGAATTTCTTCCACTTTCTGTCCTTATCAAGCTGATAAAATTTATTGGCTTCAATGTCTTTTATCCATACTGTTTTTCTGTTTCCAAATATCAAAACACCACTCTGTGTACAACCTACTTGCAAAAGATAACGTCCGTCCTTTGATTCAAGCTTTTTTTCAGTAAACATACAGCCACCCTTTGCGGTTTTTTTAACCTTTTCCAAAAACTCATCATCACTGCCCTTAATAAATTCATCATAAACAATTTTTGACAGCTGTTCAAACGGAACACGAATTGTCTCTTTGCCGCTTAGTCCTTTGGTTACAGCGTCTTCAAATTTTTCAAATACTCCCATTTCCATCAACCTTTCTAAATAAATTATTTTTTAAAATATATAAATAAAAATACTACTCCGAGTATTAAACACGGAAAATAAAAAGAACAAAAGAACGAAATAATAAAGAGAACACCAAATACAAGCCACCATGGGCTTTTTGATGCTTTTGCCACATTGTGTGATTCCTTAAAACGATATAATTCTTTTAGCATTTCGTTTACTTCATCAATATCGTCACTGTCCAAATTATCATTTTTTGATGCCTTCAGATACTTAATGGCATTGTCAATATCATCCATAGAACCTGTTTCGGAGCATAAAGCAGTATAATCTCGTCCAAGCCTGAAATTGGCATAACCATGTCCCAGCGCTAATGATTTCTTATGCCATTTAATAGCAGAACGCAAATCTTCCGTATTTTCTGTTTGGGCGGCAATTTGTTCGAAATACGACGCAATTACTGCCGTGCTTGAAGGGGTACAAGCACCAGAGGCAATATCTCTTTCTATCTTTTCTCTTAACTGCGCAACACTATCCATCTCTTTCATCCTTTCTTTACTAATTCTTTTATCCAGCGTTCTGAATAACCATAAGTTCTTGCCAAATTTTTGGCGTTTGTTCCGTCGTACTGTTTTTTCAGTATTTCTCGGATATGCTCCGATTTAAAAAGTTTTACGGGGAACGTAATCTGTTGTCCTTTAAAATGAGTATAAATTATCATTGCATTGTCGTAGCCGATTAAATCTGCAATCTCTTTGTATACTTCATTCAGGGCATCTGTATCACTCACACAACATCAATCCCCTCCGTTCGACACTTTTAGTAATAATAGCATTATTTTAAGGAATAATAAAATATATAATTCCTTGCATAATTCCTTATAAAATTCCAAAAAATAACAAGCCGCTCAACACAGTTTGATTATATACTGAGTTGTGTGGCTTGTGTTATGCTGTCAGCATAATACTGAAAAATTTTATAAATTAATCAAAAAAGTGGAAGCACCTATTAAAAATGAAATTACTGAAATAATAAACCCTGCAACGAACGCTGCTACAGGTCTGTGTGCCAATCGGCGACGTATTCCGCCAATGTTTGTAAGTAAAACATACGGAATTACAAACATCAGAATTTCGCTGAATACAATTGTTAAAGCATTGCGGATACTCGTTGACCAGGAAATGAATACACCCATCAAAGGAATATAGATCAAGTACATAATAATCGCAATAAGCATTTTCCATACTTCCCAAGTACGAAATCCCGGAATACAACGCAAAATTTTAATAAATCTGCTTGTGTTTTCATCTGTTTCGTTGGTGAAGGAATGTTTAAACGCCGATATACTTTTATAACGTATATTTGCGTCTATTTCGGTGGCTTTTTTGATTATTTTACCTAACCTGCCTCCGTATAGCTGTTCGTTGGGCATTTTCCCCGTCAGCATTACGTTTGCCAAAACACCCACCGCATATATGTCGGTTCGTGCATCGGATTGAGTAAACCCGAATTGTTCAGGCGCGGCATATCCTGCGGTGCCGAGAATGGTGGTGTCGTTGGGTAAATTTTTTTTAAAGGTTCTTGAAATATCAAAGTCAATTATTTTAACAGTACGCTCTTTTGTTATCATAATATTGTTGGGGTTGATGTCGCGGTGAATAATATTATGCTTGTGCAGAAACAGCAAGCCGTCACAAATTTGACCGATTATATTTTTTGTGTCATATTCGCTTTGCACGCCTGCTTTTGCAAGTATTTCCGAAAGCGTTTCGCCGCTTATGTATTCTTCAATTACGATAGTAATATCCTCATATTCAAAAACTTCAATGATATCCGAAATGTTTTTATGATGAGTTGTAATTAATATTTTGTAGATATACGTCAGCTCTTTAGGTATTCGTTTTTTCACATAAATTTTATTTTCTCTCTGAACAAGAGAGGTATTCTCGTTAAAGGAAGATATTTCAAAATATTCTGACAGATTACTCATTTGTATCACCATAGATTGACATTTTTTTAAGTTTATATTATCATATATCAGGGGGGCGGTCAAGATGAAAAAATCAACAGAGGAGCTGCTGAATATTCTGAAAAACAGCAGTTTGGATACATACCTTAAAAATAACAATGGTGAAATGATAGAAAACCCCATATGCGATTATCTGACAGCAATAATTGATGAGAGAAATTTATCTAAAGCAGAGGTTATCAGAAACTCGTATATTCAGATTAACTATGCATATCAGATATTTTCGGGGTTAAAGGTGCCGTCAAGAGATAAGCTGATTTCTCTGTGCTTTGGTATGAGCCTGTCAATTGACGAGGCACAGACCTTGCTTAAATACGCAGGATATGCACAGCTATACCCGCGTGTAAAGCGGGACAGCGTAATAATTTCTGCCCTGGAAAACGGAAAATCGGTTATCGATTGTAATATTATGCTTGATGAGTTGAACCTTAGCCCGCTGTAAGTTACAATGAAGGTTTTTGATAATGAAAAGGCATTTTTACAAATAATTTTTCAAAATAAAAAAATTTTCCAAAAAAGTCTTGACAAATTAAATTAAAGGGTGTATAATGCAATGCATAAAGGCAAGGATGCCTAAAGAGAGATAATCTCTTTAAGCATCCTTGTCTTTTTTTTATTTCAAATTTATTTAAATAAAGAAAGGTTGATAAATAATGGCAACTGTACCGGAACTGTTCGGAAAAAATGTATTTGACGACAGACAAATGAAAGCAAGACTTCCTGAGAAAGTCTATAATTCAATCAGAAAGACTATTGAAGAGGGAAAACAACTTGACATTTCACTTGCAAATGCTGTTGCATCTGCTATGAAGGATTGGGCAGTTGAAAATGGTGCTACTCATTACACACATTGGTTTCAGCCTATGACAGGCGTTACGGCAGAAAAACACGATAGCTTCATTTCACCTGCACCTGACGGCGGTGTGCTGATGGAATTCTCGGGCAAAGAATTGATTAAGGGTGAACCGGATGCTTCTTCATTCCCATCAGGCGGATTGAGAGCAACATTTGAGGCAAGAGGTTATACAGCGTGGGATCCGACTTCATTTGCGTTTATTAAAGATAAGACATTGTGTATACCTACAGCGTTCTGTTCTTACACAGGCGACGCACTTGATAAAAAGACGCCATTGCTTCGTTCAATGTCCGCACTTAATAAGCAGGCGCTCAGAATATTAAAATTGTTCGGCAACGACAGCGTACATATGGTTACAACATCAGTCGGACCTGAGCAGGAATACTTCCTCATTCCAAAAGAGATGTACGACCAGAGAGAAGACCTTATCTTCACAGGAAGAACACTGTTTGGTGCAAAGCCTCCTAAGGGACAGGAAATGGATGACCACTACTTTGGTATTATCAAACCGAGAGTTGCGGAATTTATGAAAGACTTAAATGACGAACTTTGGAAGCTTGGTATTCTTGCAAAGACAGAGCATAATGAGGTTGCTCCTGCACAGCACGAGCTTGCTCCTATATATTCTACAACAAACATTGCAACAGACCACAACCAGCTTACAATGGAGATTATGCAAAAGATTGCATCAAAGCACGGACTTGTTTGTCTGTTACACGAAAAACCGTTTGCAGGAGTAAACGGAAGCGGTAAGCACAACAACTGGTCAATCGCAACCGATACGGGCGTAAATCTCCTCACACCGGGCGAAACACCTTATGAAAACGCTCAGTTCTTACTCTTCCTTGTTGCAGTAATCAGAGCCGTTGATGAATATCAGGATTTGCTCCGTTTGTCAGTTGCAACAGCAGGAAACGACCACAGACTTGGCGCAAACGAGGCACCTCCTGCAGTAATTTCTATCTTCTTGGGTGACGAACTTGAGGGCGTGCTTGATGCAATTGAGAACGAAACAGATTACACAGGCAGTAAGTCGGCAAAGATGAAACTTGGTGTTGATGTTCTTCCTGAATTTAAGAAGGATACAACAGACAGAAACAGAACATCGCCCTTTGCGTTTACAGGCAATAAGTTTGAATTCAGAATGCTCGGTTCTTCAAACAGTATTGCTTGTGCAAATATAATGCTCAACAGCGCAGTTGCTGAAATCTTAAAAGATTTTGCCGACAAACTTGAAAAATCTTCTGACTTTGAGAAAGACCTTCACGAGCTTATCAAGAGCACAATTAAAGAACATAAGAGAATTATATTTAACGGCAACGGCTATGGCGACGAATGGATGGAAGAAGCTGCTAAACGCGGACTGTCCAACCTCAAGACAACACCTGATTGTATGCCTAAACTTCTTGATAAGAAGAACGCTGATATGTTGGTTACACAAGGTGTATTCACACAGGCAGAGCTTGAGTCAAGATGCGAGATTATGCTTGAGAACTATACAAAGGCTGTAAACATTGAGGCTCTTACAATGGTTGATATGGCTAAAAAGCAGATTATTCCTGCTGTTGAGGATTATGTTGCATCGCTTGTAACAACCGCATCAAGAAAGATGAAGATCAGCGCAGATATTCCGATGGCATACGAAAAAGAAGTTATCTCAAAGTTATCATCACTTGTTGACATCATTTATGACAGAACAAATATTCTTGAGGCAGCAACAAACAAGCTTAAGGATATTGAAGATATAACAGAACAGGCTTACTACATCAGAGATGAAATTCTTGCTAAGATGGCATCACTCAGAGTTGCCGCAGACGAGGCAGAAACCTTGACAGACAAGAAGTATTGGCCGTTCCCAACATACGGTGATTTGTTATTCGGTGTAAGATAAAAAATAATTTAAGTAAATAATATTGTGCATTATTAAGGGAGTTGATTTAAAATGACAGTAGAATTTTGGTTTTTAATAGGTGCAGCATTGGTATTTTGGATGCAGGCAGGCTTTGCGATGGTTGAAACGGGCTTTACAAGAGCTAAGAACGCCGGCAACATTATAATGAAGAACTTAATGGACTTCTGTATTGGTACAATCGTATTCTCTCTGCTCGGTTATACAATTATGATGGGCGAGGATACATTGATGGGACTTATCGGTAAGCCTAACCTGGACTTGTGGGCAAACTTTAAAAACTTTATCGCAAGCCCTGAAGACGGTTCTTTCACAGGTGCATCAACATTTGTATTTAACTTAGTATTCTGTGCTACAACCGCAACTATCGTTTCAGGTTCAATGGCAGAGAGAACAAAGTTCTCAGCTTACTGTATTTACTCAGGTGTTATTTCGCTTATTGTATACCCAATCGAAGCACATTGGATTTGGGGCGGCGGCTGGCTTTCACAGATAGGCTTCCACGATTATGCAGGTTCTTGTGCAATTCATATGGTCGGCGGTATTGCAGCACTTGTCGGTGCTTGCATCTTAGGTCCGAGAATTGGTAAGTACGTTAAGGACAAGAGCGGTAAGGTTACTAAGGTTAATGCTATCCCAGGTCACTCAATTACATTAGGTGCACTTGGTGTATTCATTCTCTGGCTCGGTTGGTACGGCTTTAACGGCGCTGCGGCTACATCTCCGTCAGAGCTTGCATCTATCTTCTTGACAACAACTATTGCACCTTCTGTTGCAACTGTTGTGACTATGATTTACACTTGGGTTAGGAATGGCAAGCCTGATGTTTCAATGTGTCTCAACGCATCTCTCGCAGGTCTTGTAGGTATTACAGCAGGCTGTGATGCTTTGGATGCAATCGGTGCATCTGTTGTAGGTATTGTTTCAGGTATATTGGTTGTATTGGTTGTTGAGTTCCTTGACTTAAAGCTCCACATTGACGACCCTGTCGGTGCTGTTGGTGTACATATGGCAAATGGTGTTTGGGGTACAATCGCTGTTGGTCTTTTGGCTAACCCTGATGCTCCTGCAGGTTTGGAAGGTCTTTTCTACACAGGTTCATTTGAACTCTTCGGTATACAGGTTCTTGGTGTTGTAGCTGTTGGTGTTTATGCGGCCGTTATGATGCTGATTGCATTTACATTGATTAAGAAATTCCACGGCCTCAGAGTAACTCCTGAAGAAGAAATTTTGGGTCTTGACTCAACAGAACACGGCTTGCCGAGTGCATATCCTGACTTTGTTTCATCTGTTGAAAAGTATGCAGACTACGGCGAAGAAACAGTTGTTGTAACAGGTGATACTCCGGTAGCTGAAGCAGTTGAGGTTAAGAAGGTTCCGACATTTGAGAAGGCTGATGGTGCTCCTAAGTTCACAAAGATTGAAATCGTATGTAAGGAGTCACGTTTTGATACCCTTAAGAACGCAATGATTAAGCTTGGCATCACAGGTATGACAGTTTCACACGTTATGGGTTGCGGACAGCAGAAGGGTAAGCCCGAATATTACAGAGGTGTTCCGATTGAAACAAATCTCTTGCCTAAGGTTCAGGTTGACATAGTAGTAAGTAAGATTCCTGTAAGATCGGTTATCGAAACTGCAAAGAAGGCGTTGTACACAGGTCATATCGGTGATGGTAAAATATTCGTATATGATGTTGAGAACGTAGTTAAAGTCAGAACAGGCGAAGAAGGCTACGACGCACTTCAGGATGTTGAATAATTTTAAAAGCGTTTGAATTGGGATAAGTAATACGGAAGTTCGCTCACAGCGAGTATGGGATGGTGAGAGCCATATAGCAGAGTCCGTATGAATAACACCCAATGAGCTGCAAACCGAAAGAGCGGTTGCTCAAGTAGGCGCGCCGTTATGTTGCACGTCAGTCAGCAAGGCTTTGACAGAAGCCGTTAGTATAAAAATAGGTGGCACCGCAGGTTACAGCACTTGCCCTATGGATATAGCTGAATTTTATTTTTCGGAGGAATTTAGTATGTGTTCTGTTATGGGATACTGTGGCAGCAGTGCCACTCTTGATTTGTTTAAGAAAGGATTTGAAAGGACTATTTCAAGAGGTCCTGACGATTCGAGAATTATCGACACAGGCAACGGCCTTCTCGGATTTCACAGATTGGCTATTATGGGACTTACCGAAGCGGGTATGCAACCCTTTGAATTAGACGGAAGCTATGTTGTTTGCAATGGTGAAATCTATGGCTTTGATGCAATAAAGAAAGAACTTTCCGATAAATATACCTTTAAAAGCGACTCTGACTGCGAGATACTTCTTCCTATGTATAAGGAGTACGGCACGGATATGTTTGGAAAGTTGGATGCGGAATATGCATTGATAATCTATGATGCAAAGACAGGCGAGTTTATTGCCGCACGTGACCCCATTGGTATCAGACCTTTGTATTACGGCTATGATAAAGACGGTGTCATCGTTTTCGCCAGCGAGGCGAAAAACCTAATTGACATATGCGACAAAGTAATGCCCTTCCCCCCGGGACATTATTACAAGGACGGAAAGTTTGTATGCTATCGTGATATGACAGCCGTTAAGGAGGTTTGCTATGACGATTTGGAAACAATATGCGACAAAATTCACACCAAACTTGTTGCGGGCATAGAGAAAAGACTTGTGGCAGACGCAAAGGTTGGTTATCTTCTCTCAGGCGGTCTTGATTCTTCATTGGTATGTGCAGTTGCCGCAAGAAAGAGCGATAAGCCTATCAGAACATTTGCAATCGGTATGAGCGAGGATGCCATTGACTTGAAATATGCAAAGCAGGTTGCCGACTATATCGGCAGTGACCACACAGAGGTTATCATTACTAAGGACGACGTTTTAGAGGCTCTTGATGATGTAATTCACCTGCTTGGCACATATGATATTACAACTATCCGTGCAAGTATGGGTATGTATCTCTTGTGTAAATACATACACGAAAACACCGACATTCGCGTTCTGTTGACAGGCGAGATTTCTGATGAATTGTTTGGTTATAAGTATACCGACTTTGCTCCCTCTGCCGAGGAATTTCAAAAGGAGTCGCAAAAGAGAGTCAGAGAGCTTCATATGTATGATGTTCTGCGTGCGGACAGATGTATATCCGTAAACTCTTTGGAGGCACGTGTACCTTTCGGTGACTTGGATTTTGTTGAATACGTAATGTCAATCGACCCAGAAAAGAAGCTGAACAAATACGGCAAGGGCAAATACCTGCTACGTCACGCTTTTGAGGGTGACTATCTCCCACACGATATTTTGTATCGTGAAAAGGCGGCATTTTCGGATGCTGTGGGACATTCAATGGTGTGGTATCTTCAGGAATACGCCAAGAATTACTACACCGACAGCGAATACACTGAAAAAATACAGAAATACACACACGCAGTTCCATTTACCAAGGAGTCCCTTTTATATCGTGAAATCTTTGAAAAATATTATCCAAATCAAAGTGAAATGGTTGTTGACTTCTGGATGCCCAACAAGGCTTGGGAGGGCTGTGATGTAAATGACCCGTCGGCACGAGTTCTCTCGAACTATGGTGATAGCGGAAAATAAAAAGGATAGGAGCATAACGTAAAAGTTTCTTTCACGTTATGCCTCCGGCAGATTTAATTGCCCGTGCGAAATTTTCCTCGGCAAGCCTTCGGAAACGCACATGGGCACAATAATCTCTTATCATTCCTTGCCCTGCGGATAAGAGAAATTTA
>CACYTW010000068.1 GCA_902777435.1 uncultured Ruminococcus sp.
AAAGCGGAGGTAATCCTGACGGATTGCCGAGCATTTTAACGCAGATAAAACGTAAATTTACTTTTCAAAATCACGGTTCGGGTTTATACTATCACCCTATGTGAAGAAATATGCTCCAAAGATAAAGCAGGTAATTCATCAAACATGGGCATATGAGCAGGACAGTGATTTGCTATGTAAAAATCAGGGATACAAACGGCATGAGGATATGTTTAAAGATATTGAGAACGCATATAAAAGTGCAGCGAGAGATATAAATGCAGAATTCATAATTCCGTCAGAAGAACTTTTTCAAAAGCTGATATCCGCTTGGCGATTATGATGTTGAATCAGATGTTGATATTGCTGTTATTGTTAGTATTCCTCGAGCTGACGAATCGGTTTACAATAAGCAAATAATTGCGGCAATGGAAAATATATATGATAAATTCGGTTTACAAACTACATCAAGACAACCATTATATAAATTGAGAGCAGGTAATCACTTATGAATACTTGCTCTTACTTTTTATACAGACTTTTCCTTGTATTTAGTACCCCACGCAACCATAGCGTCAAGTATGGGCTTTAAACTGTACCCTGTTTCGGTTAATGTATATTCAACCCTCGGTGGAACTTCGGGGTAAACCTTTCTTGTCAGAAGTCCTGCTTCCTCCATAGAACGGAGATTTGCGGTCAGTACCTTTTGAGATATATTACCGACTGATTTTTTCAGTTCTCCAAAACGTTTTGTACCCTCTAACAGGTCACGGATAATCAGCACCTTCCAGCGGTCTGATATAAGCATAAGCGTTATTTCAACCGGACAAGCCGGCAGCTCTTTTGTCATAGAAACTCCCCCCCTTTTTGATAAGTATATTTTTGAAACTAATATATGTATCATTCTGTATGATTTAATTATATACTGTGAGGTACATTTTGTCAAGACAGTTACCTTGCGGTAACTATAACACAACACTGACTATAAGTATACTGACTATACATCAAGGCTTTCGTCATACTCTGACAGTAATCAGATTCAGTCGTGGGCAAGCGAGCCGATGGCATTTATGAATGCCTTAGACCTCATTAAAGGGACAACGGAAACCACGCTTGCTCCAAACGGCAACTGTACTATCGAGCAGGCGATGGCGGTGACATATCGCAGTATTTATGCCCATCAGATAGGCTGGTATCAGCTCAAGGAAACGATTGGTTATGAGAACCCCACAGCGTCCGATGCACATTATGCGAAGGTGACCGAGGGCAGCCTTGTCTGGATTACGGGCAACCGTATGGGTAGTGGCATCGATGATACGACGATCGACATACTGAATGGTGAATACAGCGGCAGCTACTGTAACTTCCCTACTGTGAGTCCCTACACAGGTCAAACTGTATACCTGTCCGCTGCAAAACTGCGACCTGTACGCAACTGATAATACGCCGTGGTATCATTTAACGGAACATACGGTCAAAATAAAATCATATAAAAAATATGTAAGTATTTTATCAGGGCTTAAGGCGAAAGTCAAAGATAAAAAGGCAACAGCGGAGCAAAAGAAAGCTACATCTGTTCTGAATATTCCGAAACAGCGTGAGCTTGCAAAAATCTTAATTACTCAGACCGAAGAAATCGTGGAATTGAAAACAGAGAATGGAATTGTGACTATTGTAAATTTCCTCACGAGTGGCGGAACGATTGTTATTCATCAGATTTGATAAATCATATACTGTTTCATATATTCCGTAGGGGTAAGCCCTGTCTTTTCCTTAAAAACACGGCAGAAATGATACTGATTTGAAAAACCGCATTTTACTGCAACGGCATTTATTTTTAAAACACCCTCCGAAAGAAGCTGCTTTGCTTTGTTTATTCTTATATCTATCAGAAACTGCCTGGGTGTCGTATGGTAATAGCTTGCAAAAATACGGCGGAAATAAATCTCGCTTATCTTGCACTGCTCTGCTAATTCCGCATTTGTAAGATTGGGGTTCTGATAATTGTTTTCAAGATATTTTATTGCCGGCATAATTAACTTGCATGATGGGCTTTGTGCAGACAGACGGTGAATTATATGATAAAAAACACTCATCATTTCAGCTCTGTTACCGTCAAAAAGTGACAGCGAACGGAGTTTCTCAAAATCTTTAATATATGCTTCGGTATTTTGAATCGGCAGAGAAACAACAGTATTGCACAGAGCGTCTGCACACATGAAATTTATGACCGGAAAGTTTCCGGTTTTATCACCGTAAAGGGTGTAAGTCTGCCCTCCGGGAAGTATGACAGCATGATTTTTATCCGATATTATTTTCTTCCCGTTATGAGTATATGTGATCTGCCCGTCTGTGCAAAACGATAAACCGAAACTTTTTCTGTTCTCTATTTTTGCGAATCTGCCTTTCGGAGAAAAAACCGTAAAAATTTCTTTTATGTCGGTGATTGTTATATTACCAAGCATTTTGACATATCCTCCTTGGTTTTGTAAAGCGATTATACCTTTTTTATTATGAAAAGTCAAGAAATTTGCAATAAAAGTATCAAAAACATCAAAGTAGTGTCGTTTTACGCATTGAAATTAAAATTGTATGGGTTACAATATTCATATACAATTTTCAAGGAGGATGATTTTATGGATTTCACGGGAAAAACCGCAATATCGACAGGTGCCGCTTCGGGTATGGGACTTTTGTTTGCACAGAATTTTACGGAGCTTGGCGGCAATGTTGTTATGTGTGATGTAAATGAAAAGGTCCTTGATGAAAAAGTCAAGGAAATAAATGAAAAAGGCAATGGAAAAGCTGTAGGCGTTATATGCGATGTAAGAGATTATGCACAGGTATGCGCCGCAAGGGACAAGGCAGTTGAGGCATTTGGCGGCATTGATATTATGGCAAACTTTGCCGGAGGTACGGCAAGACGAATGTTAAATGTCGGCTGGGAGGATGATTTTCCTGATGTTCCGATTGAAGTATTTGATTGGGGACTCGATGTAAACTTAAAAGGGCCGTTCTATTTTGCCCATGCAGTTTTAAAACAGATGAGGGAGCAAAGCAGCGGTCTGATTATAAATATTGGTTCTATCTCAGGTGCTGAGGGTGATGGACAGGGGATGGATTATCCCACAGCGAAAGCAGGGCTTATGTATGGTCTTACCAAATCAATTTCACAGTACGGCGCACCGCATAATATAAGATGTGTCTGCATTTCGCCGGGACCGGTGCTCACAAGAGCAGCTATGGCAAATATGAGAACGCCTATGGGCAGAGCTGCAGAGCCGCAGGAAATTATTGATTTGATTTTATTTGTGGCATCCGAAAAGGGACAGTTTATAAATGGTGAAAACATAATGATTGACGGCGGAAGAAACGCGGCAGGGAGGAGTTGTTGATTATGAAGCATTCTTTTTTTGAACGCGATAAGGCTTTGCTTACTGTTATGGTGCAGGCGGACAATCCCGACAGAATAAAAGAGCTTATCGACAAGTCAGTTCCTGAGGGAGCGGAGGCTTTCGGAATGCAGTTTGAACAGATGAAATCTGAATACAGAACAAAAAAAGTGTATGATGATTTGTTCGCATATGCCAAGGATAAGCCGGTATATGTAACAAATTACCGTACCGCGAAAAATGAGGGTAAGTCTGATGAACAGCTGGCAGAGGAACTACTTGAGATTGCGGAATGCGGAGCGGATTTGTGTGATGTTATGGGTGATTACTTTGACAGACAGCCTGATGAGCTTACGGTTGATAAAACGGCAATAGAAAAGCAAAAGGAGCTGATAAGAAAAATTCATAACAAGGGCTCAAAGGTTCTTATGTCCTCGCACGTGCTAAAATATATCCCGGCAGAAAGAGTTCTTCAGATTGCTCTTGAGCATCAGAAACGCGGCGCCGATATATGCAAAATAGTTACCGGTGCGGATACAATGGAACAACAGATTGAAAATCTTAAGATTATAAATATGCTTAAGGAAAATTTAAAAATTCCATTTCTGTTTCTGTGCGGCGGCGAATGTTCGATTTTACGGCGTATAGGAGGAGAACTTGGATGCTGTATGTATCTGTGCGTTTATGAGCATGATGCGCTTGCAACACAGACGCAGCCGCTTTTGAAAAAAATAAAGATGATAAGAGATAACATAGAATAAAATTAATCTATGGAGGGGAAATTATGAATTTTACAGATAAAACAGCACTTGTCACAGGTGCGGCTGTCGGAATAGGACGTGCGGTAGCATTAAAATTAGCACAAGAGGGGGCAAATCTTGTGCTTGTGGATGTCAATACTGAAAAGCTTTCGGAGTTAAAAGCTGAATTAAAAACCTACTCCGATAATGTTATGATCTGCGAATGTGATGTTACAGATGAAAATACCATATATGAAATAATCGCTAAAGCCGAAAAAGTATTTGGAAAAATAGATATTCTTGTAAACAATGCAGCTTTATGGAGGTGCTGGGCACCTTTCATAGATACACCAACAGATGAGTGGAAAAAGTTTATTGATGTAAATATTATGGGAGTAGTTTACTTTACAAAAGCTGTATTGCCAAAAATGATTGAGAACGGTTATGGCAGGATTATAAATATATCCTCCGTTGCAGGTGTATACGGTAATGCAAATATGGTACACTACTCGGCAACAAAGGGAGCGTTGATTGCAATGACGAAAGCACTTGCAAAGGAGGTTGCTGATAAGGGTATACTTGTTAACTGTGTATCTCCGGGCAGCGTCAGCCCCAGTGAAAACCGTGATATGAATTACTATGAAAAAAGCGAGCTTTCATTTATGGGCAGAACCGGTACAGATATGGAAAATGCTAATCTTATATGTTTTCTGGCAAGCGATGAAGCAAGCTACATATCCGGTCAAAATATACAGATAGACGGTTGCAGAAAAAAGCAGTAAAGCGGTTAAATCCTGTATCTTTTCCTCATTTCTGTAGGAGTTATGTTAAAATACTGCTTAAATTTTTTTCTGAAATATGAAGTTGAGCTGAACTGCAGGAGATCACTTATATATTCTATCGGTTTGTCAGTGCTTATAAGAATATCCTTTGCTTTTTCAAGCAATAGGCTGTTTCTCAGCTGATTAAGCGTAATATTGGAAGCTTTATGAAATGCCGAATAAAGTGCTGCTTCACTTATTGTGCAGTTCTTCGCAAGCTCGGAGGTTTTGGCAAATGGATGTTGTATCAGATATTCTTTGGTACGTTCTGTAATTTCCTTTGTGCGACATATGGTGGTATTTGTCATTAACGGAATCAGAATGCCTGCAAGTGTGTAAAACAGTCCGATATCCGCAGGTGATAATCGGGTTTTGTCTGAAAGCAAATGAAAAAGCTCATACGCTTTGGTGCTGCCGGGTATAACCTGAACAGGATATGCTTTGTTCTCAAAATTCGGCATACAGAGAAATCCCAAAGAAACAAATTTGATTTCGGAATTTCCATACCAATATGACTGATAACTGCATTTGTCGGGAATATAAAAGATATCTCCCTCATTGATTTTGACGGTTGATGAATCGGTAGTTATTTTACAGTTCCCGCGAAGCATATATGCAAAGTAATGGCTGGGTGCCCCGGTGCGGTTATCGGTGTAATGGAATTTGTCGAACTCTATTGTGCGAAACATAAAGCTGTGTGAGAAACTTATATCATTCATTGCAAAAAACCTCATAATAATTATAGAAAATTACCTCTTATTTTATAGAATATCATATCTTAACGCGAAAGTCAATAAGGTACAATGGTAATGCAATAATAAAAAATGAGGAGGTTTTACAATGAAGTGTAAGCAGATTGTATTTACAGAAAAGAACAAAGCGGAGCTTTTGACGGTTGACGTAAATGAACCGGCGCCGAACGAGGTTATGGTCGAAACAATGGTTTCAACCATAAGCTGCGGAACCGAACGTGCAAATATTACCGGTGATCCCAACGTAAATGCGTTTGGAGCGTCGGGAGTGGCATTTCCCAGAGCATCGGGATATAACAGCGCAGGGATAGTTGTTAAAAAGGGTGCTGATGTGAAAAGCGTTGATATAGGCGACAGAGTGGTTGTCTATTGGGGACAGCATAAAAGCTATAACATCGTTCCTGAAGAAAATGTTGTAAAGATAGATGATGACAGTATCAGCTTTGAAACGGCGGCAATGAGTCTTATATCAACATTTCCCATGGCGGCGATAAGAAAAACAAGGCTTGAAATGGGCGAAAGCGCGATTGTTATGGGACTTGGTATTTTGGGTATGATTGCTGTAAAGCTTTTGCGTGCAGCCGGTGCGGTTCCTGTAATTGCCGCTGATCCTAATCCAAAAAGACGTGAAATTGCATTGAAAAACGGTGCTGACTTTGCATTTGATCCGCTATGCGAGGATTTTGCAGATAAGGTGAAAAATGTAACAGGCGGCGGAGTTAATGTTGCAATAGAGGTTACGGGAGTGGGGGCAGGTTTTAACGAGGCTCTTGACTGTATGGCAAAATTCGGACGTGTTGCATTACTCGGCTGTACGAGAAATTCCGATTTCACGGTGGATTATTATAAAAAAATTCATGCTCCGGGCATAACCGTTATAGGCGCGCATACGATAGCAAGACCGAATACCGAGTCGCACCCGGGCTGGTTCACGCACCGCGATGATATAAAAGCAGTGCTTAAGCTGTGCGGCGGCGGCAGGCTTTGCCTTGAAAATGTGATAGAGGAAACACATTCGCCCGATGAATGCCCGGAGGTTTATAACAGACTGATATTTGATAAGGATTTTCCTGTGGTTGTTCAGTTCGATTGGAGGAATAAGTAATGAAGAAGATAAAGATAGCACAGATAGGTGCAGGACACGACCACGCAACGGCGGCCATTTCAACATTAAAGTTGCAAAGCGATATTTATGACCTTGTAGGTTATGCTGTTGTTGACGGAGATGAACCTGTTTATGATAATAACCAAGGGGTATATGAGGATGTCAAAAGAATGACCGTTGATGAAATCCTGAATTATCCCGGACTTGATGCGGTTTGTATCGAAACTGAGGACAGACGGCTTACCGAATATGCCATAATGGCGGCAGAAAAGGGCTTGCATATTCAAATGGATAAGCCCGGCGGAATTGACGGCGATGAATTTGACAGGCTTATCGATGCAGTTGAATCAAAAAAGCTTGTTTTCCATACAGGATATATGTATCGGTACAATCCAGCTGTATTAAAGCTTAAACAGGATATAGCCGAGGGTAAGCTCGGCGACATTATATCCGTAGAAGCACAGATGAACTGCATACACGGCATTGAAAAGCGCAACTGGATGGGAAATTACCCCGGCGGAATGCTTTACTATTTGGGATGTCATATGATTGATTTGGTTTATTCTATTATGGGTGAGCCTGAGGAGATAATACCCTTAAGCTGCTCATCGGGACTTGACGGAACTACCGCAAAGGATTTCGGTATGGCGGTATTCAAGTACAAAAACGGCGTATCCTTTGCCAAAAGCACCGCTGTGGAGATAGGCGGATTTGAGCGCAGACAGCTTGTTGTATGCGGAACAAAGGGAACAGTGGAATTAAAGCCATTTGAATGGCTCGGCGGCGAATGCCCAGGTGTTTTTTCACCGCAGACAACAGGCGTGAGAGAAATATTCGATGAAAACTGGCACGCAAAGGGAGAATATCACGATACAGCAGTGTATGGAAGATATGACGCAATGTTTCGTGCATTTGCGGAATATGTGAGCGGAGAAAAGCAAAATCCTTATAACTACGAATATGAAAGAGAACTGCATAAGCTGATATTAAAAGCCTGCGGACGATAAGAAGGAGAATAGAATGAAAAGTGTTTTATTGATAGCCGGCGGCGGAACTTTGGGAAGGTATACAGCTGCTGAGCTTCTCAGACTCGGCTACCGCGTAGACATTATATGTCTTGAGGACAATGTATCGGATAATGAACGGCTTTGCTATTATAAAGGGTATGCGGAGTTTGAATATCTGAAAGAATTTTTAAAGAGCAGACGTTATAATGGGATTGTAAATTTCATTCACTACGAGGATGTAAATACATATAAGCCTGTTCATAAGCTGTTGTCGGAAAATACCGAGCATCTGATTTTTCTATCGTCATACAGGGTGTATGCTGATCTTGAACATCCGATAACCGAAACTTCTCCAATACTTTACGATACCGTACAAGATGAGGAGTTTCTGAAAAACGAGACGTATGCTATTCCGAAGTCAAAAGCGGAATGGTTCATCAGAAATGAAAGCGGTACAAAAAACTACACAATAGTTCGGCCGGTAATTTCATTTTCGGACAGACGTTTAGATATTGTAACTGTTTCCGGAAGATTGGTACTCGAGCTCACAAAAGCAGGCAAGGAAATACTTCTTCCGAAAGAGGCAAAAAATCTTACTGCCGGACTTGACTGGGCAGGTAATTCAGGTAAGCTCATAGCAAATCTTTTGTTTAAAGAAGAGGCTCTTGGGGAGGAATTTACCGTATCAACAGCACAAAATTTGACATGGGGAGAGGTGGCAGATATATACACCGAGCTTTCCGGTGCGAAATTCAATTGGGTTGATAACGAACGATATATTGAAGAATATCCATGGCTTAAGGATAATCTGTGGATTTTAAAATATGACCGCCTGTTCGACCGAAAGATTGATAATTCTAAAATTTTGAAAGTAACAGGACTTAAAAAAGAGGATTTTACTTCTATACGTGATGGAATAAAATATGAACTTGAAACAATAAAGAAAGGTGAATGAAAATAATTATGAAAGCAATACTTGTAAATGACGACAGGAGCTTAAGATGGGATAATGTACCCAACCCGGAAATCAAAAGCGAGGAGGTTCTCGTTGAAATTCACGCAGCGGCGCTTAACCGTGCAGATTTAATGCAGCGTGAGGGTGATTATCCGCCGCCACCGGGATGTCCTGATTGGATGGGACTTGAAATTGCAGGAGTAATTGTTGAAATGGGCGATGAGGCAAAGGCAAATTCAAATTGGAAGATAGGCGATAAGGTATGTGCGCTACTCGGCGGGGGCGGATATGCAGAATATGCGGCTGTGAAATATGATATGCTTATGCCCGTTCCGAATAACTGCTCAATGGCAGAGGCGGCGGCAATTCCCGAAGCGTTCGCAACTGCATATTTAAACCTGTTTATCGAGGGAAATATAAAGCCCGGAAATACGCTGCTTATGAATGCAGGTGCATCAGGACTTGCAAGCGTTATAATTCCTATGGCAAAGGCTTTCGGCGTGAGAGTTATAACAACGGTTTTATCTGATGAGATAGCGGAGTCAATAAAGCATCTTAACGCTGACAGAGTTGTAGTGACAACAAAAGAGGATATTTCATCTGTACTTAAGGAGGAACTTGACAACGGACACGGTGTTGACGTTGCCATTGACTGTTTGGGCGGTGAAGTTATGGGTAAGTGTATACATTATCTCACCCACGGTGCAAGATGGATTATGATTGCGGCTCTTGCGGGACAAAAAACGGAAATAGACCTC
>CACYTW010000069.1 GCA_902777435.1 uncultured Ruminococcus sp.
ACCTTGATGCGTATGTAGCAAGCTTTATCTTCTTTTCGTTATCAAAAGTATTTATGGCTTTTATTAAGCCGATACTGCCGATAGACACAAGGTCATCAACACCTATCCCCGTATTTTCAAATTTTTTCGCAATATACACAACAAGTCTTAAATTATGCTCTATCAGCAACTTCTTTGCTTCCTTGCGTTTGTCGGGATTGTCGAGCATTTCAAGATATTTTTGCTCCTCATCTTTGTCAAAGGGCGGCGGCAAGCTTTCACCACTGCCTATATAATGAACCTCGCCTGCAAACAACCCTCTTATCTTGTTTACAAGCCTTTGCAAAGCATCTCTGAATTTCCAATAAAACCTATTCACCAATCCCAATCCTTTCCTTGCATATCTTAGTATTTTCAAAAACCTCTGTTATTGCACTCGGGTTTATAACGGCTTCATACAAATCATCTTCCCCTATATCATTTTCTGATAACGCAACCAATGTGCCTGAAAACAATTCAAACTTTCTATTCTTACATATAATTTTTTCAGGCAATATTAAATCAAGTTCCGTATATCCGCCCACTGATTTTGATTTTATCTTTGCCCCCGTAGGCACAATACCGCAAACTCTGCTTTTGCTTACCACAAGCAATGGTGCACCGCTTAACGGCTCAGTCAAACTGCACCCCGTATCAATCAGCGTTCTTACAATATATTCACTATTCATATATATGAACGATATATCTATGATAAAGTTGTCTTTAGAAAAACTTTTAATACAGACACGTCTGTAAAATTCTGCAAATACATATAACAGCACACAGCCTAAGCTCAACAGCAACGGATTTACATTTAAGTAAACAATAAAATTTGACATTGTCGCCTGCATTATTCTTCCGAAATCTGTCATAACCGACAGAGCAAACACTATTCCGCCGCACATAGCGGTAACAATCCAGAATACAATCGCGTTTTTTATTATTTGCTTTTTTCCGAAAACAATAAATACCGCAACCACACTTACGGCAAGTTTGAAAAATGCACTATACAAAACCGATATTTCCTTAAAGAACATAAAGCATCCGTATAGCGACAAAAATATTGCTCCAACCATCAATCTTGCTGTCTTTATGGGTTTTTTGAGTAAAAAATTTGATATGATAAGTAATATCGTATCCATAAATAAATTTAATAAAAACAGAACATCTATGTATATTGTCAAGACCTCACCGCCTGTCTTGATTATTATACATTGAAATGAATAAAATTTATGTCATAATTAGGGACACAAATCTAAATTATTTTCGACATAAAATATAAAGCCGTTAATCTTATATGACAATGCTTTTGCTTCTTTGCCGCCGGGGCTTGGTGGCGGAACTTTGGGCTTTGGGCAATAATTCAAAGCAATAACCTTGTGTTGCAATGCTTTTGTTTCATTGCCGCCGAGGCTTGGCAGGCGGAACTTTGGGCTTTGGGCAATAATTCAAAGCAAAAGCATTGCAATACACAAATTTTGCAAAAAAAATACGAGGAAGCAGATTCACTCCCTCGCACTCAATATATAAATATTACGGAACATAAATCACGGCCGTATCTCCGTCAACCGTACAGGTTGAGAATGGATAAAGTTTGCTTACAATAGTTACAGGAACATAAATTCTTCCGTCTATTTCCTCAGGCATTGTTTTCATATCAACAAGAGCCGCATTGATATACGTCTTATTATCCATCATAGAAATCTTAAGTGTAATATAATCGGCATATGCACTTGCAAGCATTTCCTCGCCGCTCCACTCAATCTCCATACCGATATTTTCAACAAGATATCTGACAGGCACCATCAGCATATCATCTTTGATATACGGCTTTGCATCTGTTTCTGTTTTCTCACCGTCAACCGTCACATAATTGCTGTCTGCACTAAACTCAACAGTTTTATTTACCGATTTCGGTTCTAAAGTATCTGTCTTGTTATATGCACCAACATTGCAGTCATATGCGATAACATTCTTCAGTTCATACTCTTTGCTAACCAAATAATTGTATGTATTCACCCTTATTGATTTATAATCAAATCTTATAGGATATTTGTCAAATGAGTTCCAAAATTCACGAACATTCTTTGACTTTAATGTAAAATTAAATAATGTTCCATCGCTGCCGATGGAATTTTCACTTGATTTAGGCACATCAAACTCAAAATCAACTATTCCCTTTTCGGCATCAACCTTTGTCTTTATCACATCAATTGATTTTATCAGTGTATTTTCGTTAACTGCAACATCAAGGCTGCCATCTTCGCAGGTATTTATACTAAACGCATTTGTGTCATACGTAAACGAAAAACCTAAATGATAAATGTCACCATAGGTGAGATGTCCTGCCGCATCAAAATTCTTCATATTTACCTTTACATCAAGATAGCCGGTGGTGTCATTCATAATTTGCGGTTCAAGATATAACTTGAGATTTTCACTTACGGCATTGACTGATATCATTGAAAACATCATTACGGCAACAATCAAACTCGAAACACATTTTTTTAATTTCATTATATAACCCCCTGATTATTACTTGCCCTCTCGCAGAGCATTCTCTGCAAGCAAAGCATTATTATGTAATAGTTCTTTTTCTTCTTTTCCTTGTTCATTGTCATAGAGCGACTTTGTAATCCAACGCTCATCTTCAGTTTCGCCCAATATTTCGCCGTATACTTTACTGTCCTTTAACTCAAGAACGCTGTCTGCGATTTCCTCCCAAATCTCGGAATCTAAAGCCCCATAAAAATCAGGTGAAACTATACAGGCAAAAGCCGTTCCTGCAGATAACTCCGTAATAAATTTCTGATTAATGGCCATTCCATATTCATTAAGCGTCTGTTGTTGAGTATATGTCACTACCGTAAATTTAACATTTTTCTCTCCGTCTCCGTTAATGTCCTCTATATTCTCGCTCAGGTATTGCTCAAAAGATTCTATCTGTTCTTCAGTAAATCCCCTTTCGCCGTAATACGCAACCTCCAAATCATATTTTTCGGCAGTAACCAATTGATATATCGTATACGAAACGACAGCAATCACAGCGATTACCACAAATGATTTTACTTTATTGTAATACCAAAAATGCTTTACTCTATCGAGAAAGCTCATATTTTTTACGGCTTCTCTTGCTTCTCTTGCTTGTTTATCCATTGTCAGCCCTCTTTCTGAGTATTGTAAAAATATACATACTCGGCTCCCTTATTACATATTGTACCATAACATATTTTATATGTCAATCATACAAATTTTAAAGCAAAACTATAAACAGCAGATACATAATCGGAATAGAAATAACCGAAACAGAATGGGATATCATAGCCATACTTGCACCTGTTTTTGTATCTCCGCCGTATGCCGCAGGGAAAACAATAGTGTTAAGTCCGAGCGGTGTCGCAAACGCGAATAAAGCGAGTGTCATAATTTCATCAGTTGCACCCAACGCTCTTAAAATTAACATCATAAGTGCAGGTATAACAAATAATCTCAGTGTGGTTGCAAGATAGATACGTTTCTTGGTAAGTAACGACTTTATATCGTAACCGCCGATAACAAAACCTGTCAAAAGCATTGCAATAGGTCCCATACAAGATTTTGCGTTTGAGATAGTCGTCAAAACAAATGTCGGAATTACACTCTTTGCATTTACAAGTCCTAAAATCAAGCCTATCACAAGAGCGACAAATATAGGATTGAAAAGATTTTTCAAGGGATTGCTGCCGCCCTTGCCCTTGGGCACAAGAATCATTATTCCCCAAGTATATACAGCAATATTTAACGGAAGCGTGAACAGCAGATACTTAAACAAGCCTGCATCACCCAACACACCCAAAACTATGGCGTTTCCCATAAATGAAAAATTACCGAAGGTCAAAGCATAGTTATATATACTGCGTTGATAGCTCTCGTCTATGTCGCTGTTATTCTTCTCCCTTGCAAAATACCTTGACAATGTTATCGCAATTATCAAAGCAATAACAAGCAACAATAAAGAATACAAAATCAAATTATAATTTTCTACCAATGAGTCCACGTGACAATACGACATAAATGTATCAAGAACCAATGCAGGTACAAGCACATAATTTTCAAGTTTGGACAGCACGGTTCCCGTATTATCAGGCAGTAAAGACATCTTCTTGACTATAAATCCCACAAGAATAAATAAAAACATTACCAGCATCTGATTAAGCGTTGAACTAAAAATTTCCATATAAACCTCTCCGTTTGCTAAAAATCTCTGAACATTCTACCATAAATGAAAATTTTTTTCAATACAAATTCCATTTATAATTATAATTTAAATTGATTTTATTTTATGAATATGTTACAATTAAAATACATTAACTATGAAACGGAGTCCTAAATATGTATTTAAATAACAACTTTCAAGAAGACACGGATATGATGTATTTGAAACTCCTGAGAAAACAGTTTCCCACCATTGAGTCTGTAAGCACCGAAATAATAAATCTGCAGGCAATTCTCAATCTGCCAAAAGGTACAGAATTTTTCTTGAGTGACATACACGGCGAGTACGAGGCGTTTAACCATATGTTACGCAGTGCATCAGGCGTTATTCGTCACAAAATAAATAAAGTATACGGCACAGCTCTGCCCGAAAATGAAAAGAACTTTTTGGCATATATGATATATTACCCTGACGAAATGCTTGAAAAGATTAAACTTCAAAACTCCGCCACAAATGATTGGTATAAATATGTTTTACGTCATTTGGTAGAGATTTGCCGAGGTGTCTGCCAAAAATATACACGTTCTCGGGTAAGAAAAGCTCTTCCCAAAAACTTTTCTTACGTAATTGAGGAGCTTTTGAACGAGCAAGACCGTCAGGAAAAGGTTGAGTATTATAACGAAATTTTGCAAACAATAATCGACACTGAAAGAGCCGATGCCTTTATTATTGAGCTTGCAAGCGTTATCAGAAAGCTCGCCGTTGACAGATTGCACATTCTCGGCGATATATATGACCGAGGACCGGGTCCCGATATTATTATGGACACCTTAATGGAATACAGCAACTCCGTTGACATTCAATACGGAAATCACGATATTTTGTGGTTGGGTGCCGCCTGCGGCAGTGAGGCGTGCATTGCCAACGCAATAAGAATAGCCGCTCGGTATTCTAACCTTGACACTATAAGGGATAACTACGGCATCAATCTTCTTCCTTTGGCAACATTTGCTGTCGACGTCTATGGTGATGACCCCTGCACACAGTTTTTGCCCACATCAGTTGAAGAACCGACACGCGATGACATATTGACCTCAAAAATGCATAAGGCAATAACCATTATTCAGCTTAAACTTGAGGCAGAAATAATCAACAGAAGTTTTGCAAACGAAATGCAAAACAGGCTTTTGCTTGACAAAATCGACTACGAAAACAAAACAGTTACCATTGACGGAAAAGTATATGATATGCTTGACACAAACTTCCCGACAGTTGACCCTGAAAACCCGTATGCATTGACAACGGAAGAAAGAAACGTAATGCACAAGCTCAGAAGCTCTTTTCTGTCCTGCGACAAATTACAACGTCATATTAAACTGCTGTTTTCAAAAGGCAGTATGTATAAAATATATAACTCAAATCTGTTGTATCACGGCTGTATTCCTTTAAATGACGACGGCAGTATGATGCAATGCAAACTTGACGGCGAATTTTTATTCGGAAGGGCATACATAGACAAAATCGAAACGATTATCAACGAGGTGTATTACACAAAGGGAAGCACACCAATGAATAAGCTGGACTATATATGGTATCTGTGGTCAGGTCCCAAATCTCCCCTGTTTGGCAAAAACAAAATGGCAACCTTTGAAAGATACTTTGTAAATGACAAGAATGTCCGCAAAGAGCATAAAAACGCATACTATAAGTATAGCAACAACACCGAAACCTGCAGTATGATTTTACGTGAATTTGGACTAAACCCCGAACGCTCGCATATTATAAACGGGCACGTTCCCGTCGAGTTAAAAAAGGGTGAAACACCGATTAAGGCAGGCGGAATGTTGCTTGAGATTGACGGCGGTATATCAAAGGCATATCAGCCCAAAACAGGCATTGCAGGATATACTCTTATATCCGACTCATATCGTTTGTCACTTGTGTCACACGAACCGTTTGAATCGAAGTTCAATGCCATTTTAAAGGAATTGGATATACATTCCACCACGGATATAATCGAAAAGACAGAACAGAGAAAAAAGGTTGCCGACACAGATATAGGCATTAAGCTCAAGGACGAAATTAAGGCTCTTAAGCATCTCCTGTACGCCTATAAAAATGATTTATTGGACGAAATATAGACTTATGATTATTAAAATAGCACAGCAATTTTCAAAACCGCTGTGCTATTTTGATTTACAAGCACAGCCATCAAAACAGAACGGCACATCCTTTTTCACACCTTATAATAGAACGGCTTTCTTTTAAATGCTTACAAAAAAAGAAACGACTTAAATTCCCAAAAATGGTTAAGTCATTTCTTTTTGAAAACAATGAAGAAAGCAGCTATACCCATCATAAGTGCACCGATTACACTGAAAATAGCCGTACCGATACCGCCTGCAGTTGGGAGCTGAATACCAATTTGATTTTCAATTTCAATTGTAAAAATGCCGTTTTCATCCGCGTCCGTATCGACAAAACTAACCTTGGTAATCTTCTTTATAATATTATAACCAAAGGGCGGCTTTGTTTCTACAATATAGTAATCTCTCCCCGTTAAGAGGGTGTCGGTAAAGATTGCAAGCGCCTTTGCGCCATCCTTAGTTAAAGCCGTAGTTTCGGAGCCAATTTTGATACACTTTACACTCGTGCCTTCATAGGTAATTGTCTGATCGCCATCGTCATCCTTCTGATACAGGGTAAACTCTGCGCCGACAAGCGGTTCTTTACTCTCTTCGTCAATCTTGCTGATATGCAGCGTATATGCCTTTTCATAACGCGCATAATAGGTTGCGTCACCCGTAGTGGTGTATTCTATTGTTGTGCCATTGTTTGTAATCATTTCACTTGGGACTTTATTTCCCTCGGAATCATACCAGCCAACAAATTTATAACCTTTTCCGGCACTGGCTGTGGAGCTTATGGGTGAGCCTACCGCATCTATATAACTGTAACGCTCAAGGGTTCCGATGTTGTCATCCGTAGTGTCTTCCCAATTATCGCCGTTCTTTATCTGACGAATATATGTCTGAGTAACGATGTTTGAGAACTTTGCGTAATAGGTTTTTACGCTTTCCTTTGTTTCAACATAACCATACTCGGCATTCGTGCTGATTAAGTTGTCGTTCTCGTCGTACCAACCTAAGAATTTACAGCCTGGCTTTGCAACCGCCCTAACCAACACTGTTTCATCCATTGCGGCATAGTATGCCTTACCGCCTAATGCTGTATATTCGTCGTTATAATTCTCATCTGATGGATCTGCTACGCTTGTAATTTCAACTGTTCCGCCCTCAGTCGAATCTGTGCTTACACCATTCTGTACAAGCTGCGGAATAAACGCCTGTATCCAGCGCCATTGTGCCACCATTGTAAGTCCTCGGTGAACATTTGCGTAATGCTTTATCGCACCGCCGTCCTCCCAGACTACACCCGTAACCTGTCCGTTTTCTTCGGTATTGATAGATTTGTTGAAAGTAATACTTCCATCGTAAATTTTAAAAAGCTGCGCCATAGTATCAGAGTCAACAATGCCGCCTATGTGAAAATCACACGCTACGGAGTGTACTGCAGGAAGAATCATACCCTCCCCTTGCTCCGCATTTACTAATTCTATATCCGGAGGAATATTATCCACAACATCTCCCAACATCTTCCAGCCTATAAACTTCCAGCCGTCATTTTGTCCCTCTGCCGCTTTTGAAACATAAGGCTTTATAAACGAAGAATCGTTTATCTCACCCGATAATGGTCTGAAGCTGTAAACATTTGCATCTTCCTCCTCAGGATATGGTCTGTCCTCTATAACGTAGGGCTTTCCGCCATTTGAGTCATATGTAATGGTTGGACTTTTAATAAATACAAAGTGCAAATCCGTGGCTGTGATAATATTTTCGATATAATAAGTATAAACTATGTCGCCGTTATCTCCTTTAGACTTTACCCATTGTCCCCTTTTTTGCTCATCGGTTAAAGAGCCCGTGTCGTCAATTACATTTCCTGCCACCTTAATAAACTCATAAACAGGGTCACCCTCCTCATTCAGCCTTGTGTGGTAAACACCAACAAATTGACAGCCTTCTTTCGCGTCATTATCTGTTATAATCGCCTGAATTTTTAGATCCTGACCATCGGTTACATAGGTGGCAAGGTTGTTATCAATGGTAATCTTATGACCTGTAGACCCACCTTGACCTCCTGAAGTTCCGTCACTGCCTCCGACAATTGCACTGCCGTGATTGCTCGAACTGCCTGAAAGATTATGGTATATCTCAAAGTTAATATTATCAAGGAAGTTACCATAAGTCTTTTCTTTGCCCTCCGGTGCTGATGAATCAACATATCCTACCGAAACGAAGCAGAACAATGTATCCTTCTGTTTCGGCGGAACGGTATATAAATAGTATTTGCTTTGATTCAAGCCTGAATCGCTGCCTGCGGAGCCTTCGGCATTAGAGCCGTAAGAGTTCCACGGGTTTACACTGACGCCTACGCCTTTCTCAGACGCCATTATCCAAATCTCCCACTTCTCGGTGTAGATTGTACTTGGCGTAAGACTGAACGGATTGTTTCCCGCATTATCTTCAAAAGCACCCTTTGCCGCAAATTTTTTGCTGTAAAGCGTAATATGTTCACCCATACCTGCCGTGGTTTTAACAGAGGTCAAATTCTTTTCTATAATCCAATCCGCCATCTGCATGAGCTGATCACGCCCTTCCTTGTTGGGTTTTGACGGATCAACGCTCTGTTTAGGTCCTATAATCAGTGCCATAGTATCCGCCCCGTTTCGGGCGCCGTGATCTAAACCCCATTCATAAATACTCGACGGAGTGGTCTTGATATTTTGGTATAATGTACTCTCTTCATCTGCGTTTAATTCTGCGGCATATGTTCCGTCTGTAGGTACAAGCTTAACATTCGTTATATAGGTTCCCGTATTGCTTCTGAACAATTCAATTTTACCCTGAAAGGCAGTTGTATTCCATGCAGGGACATTTGCTTGAGCGGGTTGGGAATAAGCATTAGTAAAGGTCTGTCCCTCTTCAAAGCTGCC
>CACYTW010000070.1 GCA_902777435.1 uncultured Ruminococcus sp.
CTACTACAACGACTCAAGCCAAAGCCACTACTACAACGACTCAAGCCAAAACTACTACTACAACGACTCAAGCCAAAGCCACTACTACAACGACTCAAGTCAAAACTACTACTATAAAGACTCAAGCTGAAACTACCACTACTACAATGACTCAAATA
Source organism: uncultured Ruminococcus sp. (assembly GCA_902777435.1). Classification (GTDB taxonomy): domain Bacteria; phylum Bacillota; class Clostridia; order Monoglobales; family Monoglobaceae; genus UMGS1820. The sequence continues at coordinate 159 of CACYTW010000070.1, forward strand.
ATTTATGGTGATGCGAATTGCAGTGGCGCCACAGAAATCAGCGATGCAGTAGCTATTTTACATTTTGTCGCTTTACCCACCAAATATCCGCTCACTGAAGCAGGACAGCTCAATGCAGACATTGTTGATAGAGGAACAAGCGGAGTGAATGGTAAAGACGCATTGGCGATTCAAATGATTATTAGAAGGTTGATTGAGCCAAGTGAGTTGCCTGTAACAAGCCAAGTTTTAATCGAGAGACGAAAGTAAAAAGAAAAGGGCGGACGAAAGTCCGCTCTTTCCCTTGCATTCCCCCGCAAAATGCAGTATAATAAAAACGGGTGATAGCAATGGAAACAAAAAAATGCCCGAAATGCGGGGCAGAGATACCAGTTGAGATGAGTTTTTGTCTGCACTGCATGGAACGCACCGACGGAGTGCTTGAAATAAAGCGCAAGGCAGTGCTCAGCCGAAAGTTCGTAATAGTGGCGGCAGCCGCCTTTGCACTGCTGCTTACGGCTGTTATAGTGCTGATAATTCTGCTTAAAGGCAGCGGCGCTAATAACAAGCCTGAGCCTTCTGATACTACCGAAGCGTCAGCGGAAACCACTACAGAAACGCCCACCGAAAGTATACAAACTGAAACCACAGCGCAGAATGTTCCTGATACGCAAGCCCAGACTGCTGAAACGTCACAAACGGCTGAAAACAGCACTTTTACAACATCCAGGAAAGCAGCTGATGACAGCAAAAATAATGACTCAGAAGAGACAGAGAGCGCAATAGATACAGAGCTTTCTGAGGACGAGGAACAGCCTGTCGCACCCCAGGAACAGCCAGGCGTTGATGCTGAGGAAGTGCAGGAAAATAAACCGCAGCCACATGAAGAAGCACAAAACAGCGAGCCTGCTGCGGCTGATTTTGAGGAAGTGTTTACACAGCGAATGAACTCATGGGGAGCTTCCCATGTTTTAGCAGACACGCTGTCATTTGACGGAAACAGCTGCACAGTTACATCGAATGTCGGCACAGACAAGGTGAACTGCACTGTTACAGCTAATGCAGATATGACAGAATATACGCTGACTATCGAGCCGGCAACTGATTACACACGTTATTCCACATCTGTTTACATTCCTGATATTGTGAACGAGATGACCGCTTTTGTTCTTGACTACAGAATGAGCAGCAGCACACGAACAGATATTGCGAATTTGTTTGCTGACTTTGGTGCAGAAGGTCACTTCAGCGAAAACACGCTGTCCTGTGACATCACTACTCAGGCACACAACAGCGGAGCGTATCCTATAACTGTGAATTGCAGTATTACTGAATGAGGTGCAATTATGAAAAACACAGAAGACCTGCTGAAGGAGCTTTCACAGGCAGACAATATAAACGACTTCCTGAAGGATAATGAGGACAGTTTTGCAGATGTAACCCTGTCTGAATACCTTACAGGTGTGCTTGAGGAAAAGGGACTTACAAAATCTGAGGTAATAAAAGCGTCTGAGCTGAGTGACATTTATGCTTACCAGATCTTTTCGGGCGTGAAGAAGCCAACTCGTGACAAGGTGCTGTGCATAGCCTTTGGAATGGGACTCAGCGTGGCTGAAACGCAGCAGCTCCTTAAAAGCTGCGGACTGCCATTTTTGTATGCAAAGCATAAGCGTGACAGCATTATCTTATTTGCGATCGGAAAGAATCTTTCTGTAATCGAAGCAAATGAATTGCTTTATAACTCAGATGAAGCCACTCTTGGATAATTGCTTATGAATAATTGGCTTAATGAAACGCTTAGAAACGAGTACCATTTTGTAAAGCTGCTGCATAAGAGCAGCAAGGGCGAGTGTATTCTTTACCGTAACAAGAAATTAAACAGGGATATTGTGATACACACGCTCAACAACGCTGATATCAGGGTCTATACCGCTTTGAAGAACGTTGTCCATGATAACATACTGAATGTCTTTGATGCGGTAAAATGCGGCGATAAAACTGTTGTAGTGGAAGAGTACATAAACGGCATTACTCTTGCGGAGCTTACCGAAACAATGTCACCTCTTGGTGTAAAGCGTGTTATTGTGCAGCTTTGCAGCGGACTGTCTGCACTTCACTCAATAGGCATCATACACCGTGATATAACTCTGAATAACATCATGCTGACTAACGACGGCACAGTGAAGATAATTGACTTTGATATTGCAAAGCTGTACAGCTCAGCTGACAGCGTAGACCATGATACAATGGGAACAGTGGGCTACGCACCATTCGAGCAGCTTGGACTCAACAAGACCGATGAGCGTACCGATATTTTTGCAGTAGGTGTGTTAGCTAATCTTTTGCTGACCAAAAAACACCCCTCTGTGCAGATGTACACAAAGGGGCGGCTTGGCAAAATGATCGGGAGGTGTACGGTCATTGACCCTTCCGCACGCTTTGAGAGCGCTGATGATGTTTTAGCCTTTCTTCAATAATCACTTCATTCGCCTCTTCGCTGGCGACTGTATAAACGCAGTCCTGCAAGACAAGAAACAGTTCGACCAGATTGTCGGCAGCAAGCAGCAGCTCGCCTGTTGTTGTGTCTGTAACAGCGTATTTCAGGTTTTCTGCGTAGTCCTCATTAACAATTCTTATCATAGCTTTAGTCCTCGGCTTTCTTATAATTTGTGGGGAAAATTTATAGAAATATGGAATTTATCAAACCTATATGTACGGAAGAGCGATTAATCAGTCCTTCTTAACTCTAAAAGTAAGGAAGACCATATTCATAGTCTGTTTTTCTTTGTACCTTGCCCACTAATTATAAAGTCTGGGACTTTTTTTATTTATAACCAGATCTTGCAATAAAATCTTGAACGTCACATAGCTTGTCTAATGATTTAACCAACATTTGAGGGCTTACTGTTCGGCGAAGCCCTCCGCATAGCACAGGACAATTTGGACAGCAGGAATTTCTATGCCTGCAACCCGGCCTTCGACAAAAACTGCGGCAAAAAGTAAGAGAGAAGAGCTTCCGTTTGGAAGCTCTTTTCAGTTTCAGCCTGTCCTTCCAGTCTTCCATTCTCCTCACCTCCTTCAAATGGGTATAAGAAAACCGCTCATTGCTGGGCGGTTTAATCAACTACTATTGCTGGATCTAAATGCACAATGAAATCACATTCTGAATTTGAACATTCAAAACAATGTGCTTTTTCAGGAGGTATATTGCTTGGATAAGGGCTAACAATACCTTTCCCACATTGCGGACAAATCACTTTTTCACCAGATATAAGTTTATTTCCAATGTTCTCATAAAGGTCTGCCATATCGAGTACCTCCTTTCTTCCAGTTGTATTCACCGTAGAATTTCTTTGCTAATCCTACTATATACCTTTTTTCGGCAATTGTCAAGTATGTTCGGTTTTCTTTATGCATTTTTTCTTTAGCCATACAAACAGCTTCTGCCCACTGACATTTTCCAATTCCATATTTGTGATGAGTTATTTCATGAATAACTGTTTGTGCTGCTACAAGCGGACTACGTATATTGTCAACATATATCTCTATGCTGTTTCCCCATTGCTGTCCTCTATTGTCATGCTGTTGAGGTTCATATATCAACTTAGGACGTATCTCGGCATCTTCAATGTACTGCAATACTTCTTTACCGACTTCCGACTTATTCAGCTCTTCTTCCAGAGCCTCTGGGGTAATGTTGGTAGTCGAAGGAACAATGTCAACGTTAAAGGGCTCAAACTGCTTTGCGAGGTTTGGAGAGTCAGACTTTGGTATCTTCTCATCAGTATAAGCCCCCTCCGCCTTCTCAGGCTCACTGACCGTTACCTCAACAGCCTTGCCCTCAGGCACAGAAGCGCCGCTGACAGGTGGCTCAGTCTTGTACTCAGGCTTAACCTCGCCCTCATAGACCTTTTCCCTGCCCTCGTCACGCCTGAGAACGGTCTCGCCCTCCTCAGCATTGACCTTGTCGATGAAGTCTTTGAGGTTCTCCTGAGCCTGCCTGAGTTCGGCTTTAGCCTTGCGGACGTTCTCCGGATCCGTGAAGCCGTTGACCTTCCGCTTTGCCTTCCTGATCTCACGCTCAAGGGCTCGCTGCTGCTGTCCTCACGATAGACCGACTGCCTTGCATAAATTGCAAACATTTCTTAACCTCCTCCAATATCAACTATCCTCATATTCGTACTTCCGGAATACTTTGAAAAGCTCCTGTTCGACGTGCTTCTTTACCTCGTCCGTAACATTATCAGGCTGCTCCTCTTCAATCACAAAGCACATCTTTCCAATCTCGATCTTCTGTGTGTCCTTGATATCATTTGTTTTCATAGCAGATCACCTCAATGAAATTTATGAAGACAGGCTTGTACCAAATGCTAATATATTGTAGCTTATAAGAAAGATGTACGGTACCAGTACAAGCCTGTTTTTCCGTATTTTTTCGTGTTAAAACGCATTGGATCCAGCAGAACTGTATCTATACTTGCAGTTTAGTTATTGTAATACATCAATAACGCATTTTTCAGTACAGTTACATACTGCTTCAGTTCTCCCTTTGTGTAAAGCTCTATCGTGTGACCACCCAGTTTGTACTTGTACAGCCAGCTGGACGATTTCCCCTCCATGAAACTGCTGTAGACACCATTAAGGATAGTGGTATTGTAGATACAGCAACGTCTACACGGTGTATGATATACTGTCTGATTCCGTGCTTTTCAAGTACTTCATTAAACACTTTGTTAAACATACTCAAACACATAATGTGGCTCTTACTTTTATTTGGAAAGTTGTTGAGATTTATTATTGCCCAAACATGAGCATTCCTGTAAAATGCCGACTTGATATATTCCTGCTTATCCAGCTCGTCAGCAAGACTGGCATTTTCAGCAGGTATACATACTTCTACAGTGTGTATTATTGCGTAAAACAGATTCCCATTATATTCAGTTGTGTTATTAGTCATTTATATTTTCTCCTGTTATCTCATGCGTCAGCACTTAATCAGGAGGAACAGGCTATTTACTGCACTTGTTTCTCCTGTTAAGCTGTGCCCACACTTTTCCAAACTGTATTTTGCTTATAAGTGCAGTATGATTGCCATTGATTTTTTCATTTCTATAGGTGAGTATTCCTGTGTAGAAGTCGTTTTTCAGGATCGTCCAAACGCTGACTCTGCTCCATAGGTTGCTGCGCCTTGTACGAATATTCTCGCTGTTTAGTTTGTCAGCAATGGACTGCAAGCTATAGCCGCACTGTGCAAGTGTAAACATTTGCTTAACGACTTCTGCCTCGCTTTCGTTTACTACAATATGCTTTTTGTCATTGCTGTACATATAGCCGTAAGGTGCCGCCCCTGCTGGCTTGTCGCCCTTTTTGGCTTTAGTTGCACGTCCTTTTGACAGTCTAAGACTAACGCACATACGCTCAAATGTGTCAAGCGTTTCTAGCATAGAATTGTATAAAAAGTTCTGTGGGTCTTTTGCGTAAAGGCTGTACCTTGGCTGTTCAACGCTGATTATAGTGCCGCACAGCTTTCGTATCTCCCGTGTAATAAAAACCTTTGCCTGTTCATCTCTCCAAAGGCGGCTGGTATTCATAACTATAACAGTTTTAATTTCGTTCAGTTCCGAAAGCAGCTGTACTAATCCTTGCCTGTTGTTAATATCGTCCCTGTCACCTATAGTACCGCTAATACCTTCGTCGCTGAATATCTTCACAAGCTCAAAATCATTTGCTGTGCAGTAATCTGTTATAGCTTGCCGCTGTGTTGCAAGTCCATAGCCTTTTTCAGCCTGAGTCGAAGTTGAAACACGAATATAACCGTAAGCCATTTTCATCTTATCACCACCATATTATTCAAATATTTAATGATAGTAATTATAAGATGAACCTTAACTAAAGTCAATAGTTATAAATGTGAACTAACGATTTTTTTTTATTTTAACCCTTATATCCGTAAAACTCTCGACTTATACATTTTAACGTCCTGCTGGATAAAAATGAAAGTTTTCATAGTGTCCCCCCTTACTGGTTCATTACAGAACTGTTTTGTCAATAGAGTACCCTCAGGGGGACGTTCGGTTGGTTTTTGAGCAATAAAATTTCTATTTATTTTTAGTCATCAATACACTTTGTAGGAATGACTAAAAATCATTTGCAATAATTAGCAAACATAACTAATAAATCGTTGCTATTTCGTTAAACAAAAACAGCAGCCGTAAAGCTGCTGTTGATCAAAAAATAAAATTATGCTGACAGCTAAGGACAAAAAAGCAGCCCTATGGTATGATTACCATAGGGCTAACTTTACAGCTCGTCAATGTTTTTTAGTATAAGACGTGCAAACTTTATAAACTTGTCCTGCTTGTTCCTCGGCAGTGTTTCTACCTCAGAGCCAAGAGCTGTGAATATTCTGTCATGACTTTGTATTTCATCAAGCAAAAGATAATCTAGGCTCACGTTGAGCACTCTGCATATCTTGACCGCAGTTTCAAGTGACAGGCTTTTGGTGCCACGCTCAATGTGCGCAATGTAGCTTGCGGACAGTTCACACAGCTCTGCAAGCTGTTCACGGGTAAGGCCATTTTGCAAGCGCTTTTCTTTAATCTTCTGACCCACCCTGACATAATCAACTTTTAGCATAGCAACACCACCTTAATATTCTATTATACATTATGCACAAAAATTATTAAATATTCTGTAAGTCTTAATATTGACTTATAGAATTTTTTTGTGATATAATAAAGAAAAAAGTTGGGAGTGGTTAATTATGAAGAAATTAAATAAACTGCAAAAGGATATTGCTGGAATACTGCTTAAATGTATAATAGATGAAAAATACACCATAAGTTATAAAGAAATAAAAGTCAAGATAAAAAGAATTAGTAATTATGAAATAACCGACAGAGAGCTATGGGATAGCCTTGGTGCTATATCTACATTTTGCGACAAAATAAGTTTGCCGCCTATCTCGGTAATTGCAATTAATGAAAAAATTGGATGTCCTGGCGAAGGTTTTTTTAAGAATTGCCACAAATTAGGTTTGTGCGACAGCGACATAATAAGCAATTCTGTTTATAATAAACTTCTTTCTGACACTAAAAACTGTACTGAATGGTACAAGTTAGAGGAGTATTTGCAGCTTGATATAACAGGCGACTTAGAGGACTATACACTAAACGACAGAGAGCCTGATTCCGAGGGCAAGCCACTTCCAATTTCAACTAACGTGTATGAAAGAAGTGCATACAACAGACGTGAATGTATTAAGGCTAAAGGTACTTCCTGTTTGATATGTGGATTTAACTTTGGCGAGATCTATGGTGCGGCTATGGCAAACAAAATCCACGTTCACCACATCATACCACTTTCAGAAATAGGTGATGAACACAAAGTTGACCCAGTAAAAGACCTGATTCCTGTTTGTCCTAACTGTCACTATGTTATCCACTCAAAGAAAGACGGAGTGTATACCATTGAGGAAGTTAAGAATATGATAGCCGATAATAAAAGGAGGAGTAAGAATGAAAATACGTAACAAGATCATATCCATGGTGTTATCGGTTTTCTGCACCTCGTACTATGCCGATGCAACTTCATTAATTATAAAACCAATTATAGATGTATCTGCTGATGATAATCTACAAATAAATGCTATAGAATGGTCCTTTGGAAACAGCGGAACTCTGACAATAATAGGCACAGGTGATATGGAGTCTTATTCTGCATATGATGATATTCCTTGGTACAGCTTCAAAGATCAAATTAAAAGCATAGTTATTTCAGATGGCATAACATCGATTGGTGCAAAGGCGTTTTCACAATGTAGTAATATTACATCAATAGATATACCTGAAAGTGTTAATAAGATTGAATCAATTGCATTTAGCGGTTGTAAAAGCCTAACCAGTATAGAGATTCCTGAAAGTGTTGCTTATATTGGATACTCTGCTTTTTATGGATGTTCAGGTCTTGAATCTATAACATTACCAGATAGTATAATAAGCATTGAAGAAGGACTATTTTATAATTGTAAAAGTTTATCATCTGTTCATTTGCCGTCTGAACTTAAAACAATAGGTCGTTCAGCATTTTATGGTTGCAGCTCGTTAAATAGCATAGAAATTCCAAACACTGTGTCTTCAATTGATCAATATGCGTTTTATGGATGCTCTTCATTGAGTGCTGTAAACATCCCACAAGATATAGAAGTTATTGATGAGTATACTTTCTATGGTTGTAAAAACTTATCAGATATAGTTATCCCTTTCAATGTTACAGAAATATTAAAATATGCCTTTTACGGTTGTGATGGCTTAACTACAATAACGATTCCCGCAAGAGTTTCAACTATTGGTTCGTATGCTTTTTGCAATTGTGCAAGCCTGAAATCCATAGAAATACAAAACTCTAATTGCGAGATATATGACAGTGTTACAACTATTTCCAATAATTATTCGGATTCATATTATACGAGAACACAATATAGTGGGGATATATTGGGCTATGACGGCTCATCAGCACAAGAGTATGCAAAAAAATACGGGTGTGGTTTTAGGGAGATTGAGAAAAACACCATATATTTACGAGGGCAAAAAAACACAATTGAAATCGATGCTTTGAATGGTGAATATACACTAAATTATGATTACATTAAGCAATCAGCTATCTATATTGCAAATACTAAAGAAAGTAATAGATATCCGGATTTTGGTGTGCTTAAACCTATTTCTGTAGAATTCGTTAATGCATCATTCTATAAAAATGATACTTCTATTATAGAAGTATCTAAAGACGGAACGTTGCGTCCGAAAAGCATTGGAACTTCACCGCTAGAATGTCACCTTGAGTTTAGAATAGGTTATTACGTGATTCCAATTCGCTATGAATATACCGAAACGTATGACTACTATAGTGATTACACGATAAATGTGTCAAATAAAGCAAATATTACCACTACTACAACGACTCAAGCCAAAACTACTACTACAACGACTCAAGCCAAAGCCACTACTACAACGACTCAAGCCAAAACTACTACTACAACGACTC
>CACYTW010000071.1 GCA_902777435.1 uncultured Ruminococcus sp.
TTTGTCAATTTGATAAAAAATAAAGGCTATGAATTTTCAAGGTCAGATTTAACAGATCATCCTTCCGTTAAAGCACCAACTTGGGAAAGAGCTATACGATTTGATAAATTGGGTGACGATTACAAAAAAAGCAAAATCATAGAAAGAATTGCCAAAACAGGTAATCGTGCTCCATATGGTCGTTTCAGCGAAGTCCATAATAGAGCAAGAGCTAAATATCGTCAGAAACCTCTTGCAGAACTCGAATATCAATTAAGCCGAGTGAAACATATGGGTACACTCGAAGCGATATTTTATTTGTTTATGGAACTCTTAAAGCCAAGTACACCAAAACCAAACTACACGCCGCCGTTATCTCCGGAGCTAAGACAAGAGATACGAAAATTTGAACAATACCAAAAACAATTCAGGCTCTTGCACGATGAGAATATTAACACCGTGCCGGAGCTTGAAGCATTTATAGGTAAATTATCAAAACATATTGATGACCTTGAAACCGAGCGAAACCAAATCGACAACAAACGCCGTCGTGCAAAAACCGAAGATGAAAAAGAAAGTTTTAAAGCAGACAAGCGGAATATCTCCGCACAGATAAAGCCGATACGGGATAAGCTCAAAATCGCAAAAGCAACATTAGATTCATCTGTAACGATTACTAAACTCATTGATATTGAACGAGGTATGGAAAAGAAAATCAAAGACAAGAAAAAGGAGGAACGTGAACGATGAAAAATATGCAAAAACTTGATGTAACAAAATTAAAGGAATTTGAAAATCATCCCTACAAGGTAAAGCATGACGATGAAATGGAAATGCTGATTGAAAGCATAAAGGAACACGGGATTTTATCTCCCATCATCGCAAGACCTTTGGAAAATGGTGAATACGAAATAATCTCAGGACACAGAAGATTGTTTGCAAGTAAACGAGCAGGGCTTACAGAAGTTCCTGCTCTTGTTGTTGAAATGGACAGAGACAATGCGGCAATAGCGCTTGTTGACAGTAATCTTCATAGAGATAACATTTCGCCAAGTGAAAAAGCCTTCGCTTATAAATTAAAGATGGAGGCTATGAGCAGACAAGGACATAGGTCAGATTTAACTTTGGGACAAGTTGTCCCAAAGTCGGATGATAAACGAACATCTGCTGAAATTGGTGAAGCGTATGGCGAAAGCTACAAGACGGTTCAAAGATATATCCGTCTTACATATCTGCACCCTAAACTTTTGGAATATGTTGACGAAGGTCGAATTGCTTTCACTCCGGCGGTTGAACTTTCATATCTAAATGACATTGAACAGCAAGATTTGATACAAACCATTGAGAGCGAGGACTGTACCCCTTCATTATCTCAGGCGGTTCGTATGAAAAAGTTGAGTCAGCAAGGATTACTTGATGATGATAAAATTCTTGAAATTATGTCAGAGGAAAAAGCCAACCAAAAGGAACGGATAAAAATTCCGACAGAGCGTGTAAGGAAATTCTTTCCTGAAAGCTATACCAAAACACAAATCGAAGATGCTATTGTAAAGTTCTGCGAAGCTAATTTTAAACGCAGACAAAAGCAGCAGGAACGATAAATTAAATAAAAAATCTTGATGGAAGGAGAATGAAACAGTGAGTAATAAGAGCAATGTAATTCAAATTCCACAGCACGAGATTGATGCACTTGCTCGCTGTTTATTGCCTGACCTTATGGCTTTTTACGAAAGCGAAGACGGGCAAAGAGAATTTGAACAATGGAAAAAGGACCTTGAAAACAAGGAAAATGAATAATATTCACTAACGGGCGTCGCTGATTGCGATGCCCGTTTTGCATCACACATTTGTATAATTAAAAAGTTAATGATATAAAAGGTATATACCAAGAAAGGAAGTGAATTTATGAATGCGGTAATATATGCACGATATTCTTCGGACAATCAGCGTGAAGAATCTATTGAAGGTCAGCTCAGAGAATGTAAAGAATTTGCCGAAGCAAATGATATGATAATCGTTGATACATATATAGACAGAGCATTATCAGCAAAAACCGATAACCGCCCTGAATTTCAGAAAATGATTAAAGATAGCGCAAAGGGTGCTTTTGTATTAGTTATAGTTTGGAAATTAGACCGTTTTGCCCGTAACAGATATGACTCGGCACATTATAAAGCGGTATTACAGAAAAATGGTGTTAAGGTTGTTTCTGCAACAGAGAAAATTTCGCAAACTCCCGAAGGCATTTTGCTTGAATCCTTGCTCGAAGGTATGGCGGAATACTACTCGGCAGAATTAGCAGAAAAGGTTACACGAGGACTTACAGAAAATGCTTTAAAATGCAAATACAACGGCGGAACCTTACCAATCGGGTATGCGATTGACGAAAATCAATTCTTTATAGTAGATCCTCTTACTGCTCCTGCTGTATTGGATGCCTTCAAACATTATGCAGAAGGTGCAACAATGCAACAAATTACCGATGAATTAAATTTAAGAGGTGTTCGTACTAAAAAGAACACTCGGATTACATTAAACACAGTAACCCGAATGTTACACAACAGAAGATATATTGGAGAATATAAATACAGCGATATAACTACTCCAAACGGAATACCTCCGATAGTTCCGGTAGATTTATTTGAAAGGGTGCAAGATATGATGAAAGCAAACAAAAAAGCTCCGGCAAAGCATAAAGCAGAAGATGAATATTTACTTACCACAAAACTGTTTTGTGGAAAATGCAAATGTCTTATGGCAGGTGAAAGCGGCACAAGCCATACAAAGCACGTTCACCATTACTACAAGTGTGTCAGCGTGAAATATCACAGAGGGTGTGACAAAAAGACAGTTCGTAAGGAATGGATTGAAGATATTGTAATCTCATATTTGATGCAAATAATCTTCGATGATAATTTAATGGATAAATTGGCAGATACACTTCTTGAACACCTGCACAAAGAAAATGATACTCTGCCGATTCTTCAAAAACAATTTGCAGAAACACAGAAAAGTATTGATAATATACTCAATGCTATTCAACAGGGCATTTTTACAACTTCTACAAAAGAACGACTTGAAGCTCTTGAAAGAGAAAAAAGCGAATTGTCCGTACAGATAATGAAAGAAGAATTGAGCAGACCTAATCTCACAAAAGAGCAGATACTCTTTTGGATACATAAATTCAGAAAACTCAATCCGAAAAAATTGGAACATCGCAGAAGACTTGTAAACAGCTTTCTTAATTCTGTTTACTTATTCGATGACAAAATTATTATTGATTGTAACTACAAGGACGGCACAGAAACTATTACTTTTGAGGAAATAGAAAATTCTGCCTTGGGTTCGGATTTAACATCACTCGCTGCACCAAAAACGGCAAGGCACATAGCCTTGCCGTTTTTCTTACGATATTACTTCAAAACACATTTGCGGAACCTCCTCATGAACATCCGCAAACACAGCAAGCACTTCTCCCATATAGCTGCGCAAATCTTCCGGCATTGTTCCGACTCCTTTTATTGTTACAATTACAGGTGGACAACCTGCATAATCTCTTAAAATATCCCATAGCGCATCAAGGTTTCTCCCAAACCAATCAGGAAAGCCAAACCCTTCTTGAAGTATGTCGTATAACCGCATTATATATTTACATCCCGTAAAATCCAATACTATCTCCTGCATAATTTATTAATCCTCTCCTATAATTTCTGCAAATGTTTCGTAGTGGTCGAATGTTACGAACATCAATCCGTCATTAGAAAACAATAATCTTTGCTTGTTTCGATAACCACCGGTATAATTTATATCCGCCTCATACCAAATACGCCCGTTCGCTTCCGGAAGTTGATGACGCTTATTTTTGTATATGCCACCAAATATCATATATCCTGGTAATACTTCTCGAAGATTTCCTCCAAAAGGATTCCAGCCCGCCTGCATTGCCGCATTTCTATCTATATAATAATCCGGCAGTTTGTTCAGATATTTTATCCACCAATCCGCTCCGTTCGCTCCGAGCGCTGTTGCCATACCCGCTTGTATGGCTTCTATTCTTTCAAGCCGGCATCCGCAGTTAGGATGCAATTGCGACTCACCTATCCTGATTAAGTCATCATAAGAAAATATTCTTCCGTTTCTTGTTGCACATTCAAGACAAGTAGTATGTTTTATAAATGCTCTCCACATTACCCAATTTACACTATACTTCACTATGTCACCTCCTTTGATATTAAATGCTTATCTTTTCTGTTTACATTATATATCAAATAGGAGTGACATCTCGTGCCACGATTGATTATACCATAATCACTAAAAATAGTTTAATATAGATTATGGTGAAATTCGCTACGCTCATTATACCATATCAACAGAAAATCCAAAGGATTTTCACTCCTAAACAACGGAGCAGAGTTTGCGGATGCGGAGTGCTATGATAAAATGTTCTCCGAAACACAGAAATCTGTGATTTCGTTTTTGTTTCGTGAGGTTATTATACCATATCATGTATACAAAAACAATATTTAAGTTAATGCTGATTATTGATAGTCGGAAATCCTTGATTTTACTGCGTTTTCGCATAAGTCCTGTAAGAACACTTGAAAATTATTGCTAAGTCACGGGATTTGACACTTACAATGCCTATTATTTCGTTTCTGCCTACGCAGGTTCGGAGATATGTAACAATTTTTCCATATCATATTCGGCAGATGAAACCATTCCCTTGTGCAAAATTTCTTCAATATCTTCATGTCGAAAAAAAACTATATAATTCTTATCCATATAGCCTTGCGGGTAAGGGCATCCGACATAATCATATATTATATCGGGATTTTTAGGCTGAACCTGTTGTCTGCCATAAATCATCAACGACCATGTTCCTTCTTTCAGAACTACAACTGTACCTATCGGATAGTATTTCATAACAAATCACAACTCCTTTCTGCAAGCCTCAAACACATCGGCAAGCTTGCTTTTTTTATATATACCGCTGTTGTTTGAAGCAGTTATAATTAGGTTTTGTGGGCGTAAAATTTCATTTGCCGCCCGATTTATATTATCAATCGTACACTCCGAATAGCGCCTGCTCAAATCTTCTATTGAGCATATTCCCTCATTTTGAATAAAATTGCGGTGACCAATTAAAAAGTTAAGTTCTCTTACATCATCGAGTATTCTATACTGATTATCGGTATAAAAAACTATATTTGCCTTTAAATCCTCATCCGTTACCGCAGCCTTAACTTGCGATATTACTTCAAACGCTGCATTCAGGCTTTGCTCAAGATCTGTGTTTTTTACCTCATATTCAAATGTCATTCTGCCTTTTCCGCCCGAAAATTCTATATTCCCATCTATCTCGCTTACAAACCCATTTTCCTCTCTTAATTTCCGAGACAGCTTGGATGTAACACCATACCCTATTATGCTATGCAGAATTTCAGACGCATATCTGTTCACTCTTTTCGTATCAACATCAAACGAAATTATTACATCTGAAAATTCATAGTCGGACTTGTAAATCTTGTCAGACTTATAATCTCTGTCCGAAAATTCCTTAATCGAATAGTCGAACTGCCCGATACATTCTATCTCCCTGTCCTGCGATATTTTATTCAGTGTTTTTTCGCAATACCGATAATCATCATCGGAAAAATTTCCTGTCAAAACAACACAACAATTATTTGGAGCAAATACATCTTCTCGGTATTTATTTAAAAGCCTCGTGCTTATCTTGTTTATGTTTGATATGTTTCCCATTATCGGCGCGCCCTTTGGTGTTCCCACATAATATATCATATCAGCCTTTGAATATACGGAATCGTACCTATCTTCAATTTGCCGTCTGACAACTTTTTTCTCCGCAACGACCTCTCTTGGAGTCCATTGAAAATCGTCAAAAAATTTGGCAATGAGATTGAATGCAGCCTTGAATCTGCTTGGTGAAACAGTGATATCAAAGCAGATAAAGTCCGCATATGTCACCGCTCTCAGCGTTGCCCCGAGCCTGTCCGTTTCATAATACAGCCTGTCTTGACCTACGTCAGAAAGACGGCGAAAAAACATATGCTCCGTCAAGTGAGCAATTCCGCAAACAGGTTCGGGTATCTTATGCGCGTAAATCCCAATATTTACACTATGTAAATTGCAGTTTGTTAAGCTTTTAACAGTGAGACCGTTTTTTAGAATATCAGTTTTGAATACTACATTCATATTATATCCCCTCTCTATTTATTAAGGCACTGCAATATTGGCAGGTATTGTCCACCAGAGCGGCGGAGTAAGCGACGGAAGCATTCTTATTCCTCTGTATATGGCATATCCCGCAGCAGCAGAACCTCCGATAACGGCTAACCCTTTTCCAACATCTCCAATGTTAATGCTTCTGTTGACTTTAGGTCCTCTGTTGCCTTTTGCGTTTCTGCTATGCTATAACATCAATATCGTTTTCTTGAAAATAATGAGAAAGTGCTCTGTTTCTATACATATTCCATATTTGCTGTGCTACCGGAATATCAAGATATGTACTGAAATCAAATCCTATTATGCCGGAATATTTCTTGAATACATTTATATATCTTTTAGGATTATTCCAAACTCTCTCAAATTTCAAATCATCAATATAAAAGTGAATCCATTTATCTGATGCGGATTTATCGATAGTATCAAATGGAATTAGCGTTTTGGGTATACTATCCGTACTTTTAAGTTTTGGAAAATCATATTTTCCAACAAATATTGCATTCTCTACAATGTCACTTTTAAGTGTATGTGCTTTTAACTCGTCGTAATTCATTATATTATTCTAACCTCCGTAAATATAATTTGGTAATTTTCATTTACGGATATGCTAAAATACGAATATGCAATAAGTGCTTTTTAGCATATCCGTTATTGCATATTAACTTGTCATTATCGGCAAAAGTTAATATGCATTTTGGTCACAAGCAATTTAACCCACACCTTTCTGATATAATAGATTATCAAATTCTTTTCATAATCATCATATCAGAAATAACTGTGACATTTCGTGCCACTATTGATTATAACATATCATATATACAAAAACAATATTTAAGTTAATGCTGATTATTGATAGTCGGAAATCCTTGATTTTACTGCGTCTTCGTATAAGTCCTGTAAGAACACGCGCACCAATATATTCTAAAGCATCGTTTTTACGATGCTTTTATTTTATGCACACGATTTTTACACGATTTTTACACGATTTTCATTTATTTTAATTCAATATAACAAAGTGTTCCTACAGAAACAATCGTATCTGCAGGAACACTTTTGCTCGATAATATGCTCACAAAGCACACCTCAACCAATACAGTCTTTGCTTCTATTGGTTTTTTACGATATTGCATATTATTGGCACGTCATAGCACTTTATGATATGACTTTAAAACTTATATTTGGTGTTGAATTATGCACATCATTGAAAATCTTCAATATTTTGTCTATGTATTCATCCCATTCTTTGGGCAATTCATATATTCCTCGCACATAAACAATCAAATTCCAATTACAATAATTGTCCAGACAATCCCACAATGCTGATAAATTCTCACCGTAATAATCCGGAAAACCAAATTTTTCTTTTAATTCCTTATGTAAATCAAGCAAATATTTGCAATTCGTAAAATCCAACGTTATTTCTTGCATACTATTCATCTCCTCCTATTATTTCAATAAATGTTTTATAATGGTCGTAAGTTACAAATACAAGTCCATCGTTTGAAAATACAATTCGTTGAGTGTTTCTATATCCACTCGTATAGTTTATATCGGCTTCATACCATACGCGATTATCCTTTTGTGGCAAAATGCCATCGTCGTTTCTATAAATCCCTTTTGATAACATTTTCCCCGGAGCCACCTTATCCAAGTTTCCATAAATATTGACCCAACCAAGCAATTTGGCTTCATCCTCTGAAATATAATAATCCGGAAGTTCACCGAAATATTTCAGCCACGCATCTGCGCCCGTCATTCCCATATTTGTTGCCTTGCCCGCTTCAACGGCTTCCATTCGTTCCAAACGACAGCCGCAATTTGGATGCAACTGTGGCTCGCCAATATATAAAAGTTCATAAAATGAGAATATTCTGCCGTTTCTTGTTAAACATTCGTAACAGGTCGTGGGTTTTATAAATGTTCGCCACCTTATCCAATTTTTACTGTATTGCATTTTATCACTCCATTCAAGTTTATTGTATTTTCAATATACAATAAATCAGAGTGACATTTCGTGCCATACTCTTATTTTATCACAATTTTCTTTCTTTGCAAATGAAATATTTAATTTTGAAGTTAATACTAATTATTGAGTGTCTGAAACCCTTGATTTTACACCATTTTTATAAGTCCTGTAAAAACATGCGCACCATAAAAGCGATTTGCGTTGACAAGTCACTTTTTAGCTTTGTTGTTATACAAACGAATAACGGCACTTGGGTTTTAAACCTAAGTGCCGTAAATTTTTAGATATTAATAGTTTTCGCAATTGATTTCAAAGAAGCTCTGAGGATGAGCACAGGTCGGGCAAACCTCAGGTGCATTTGTGCCGACAACTATATGTCCGCAATTTCTGCATTCCCAAACCTTAACTTCGCTCTTCTTGAATACCTCTGCTGTTTCAACATTCTTCAACAAAGCACGATATCTCTCTTCGTGATGCTTTTCGATTGCGGCTACCAAACGGAATTTTTCTGCAAGCTCAGTAAAGCCTTCTTTTTCAGCTGTTTCTGCGAAGCCTGCATACATATCTGTCCACTCGTAATTTTCACCATTTGCTGCTTCAGCAAGATTTTGTGCTGTGTCGCCAATTCCGTTCAGTTCCTTGAACCACATTTTTGCGTGTTCTTTTTCGTTCTCAGCAGTTTTCAGGAAAAGTGCCGATATCTGCTCATATCCTTCTTTTTTGGCAACAGATGCGAAATATGTATACTCGCCTGTGACTCACCTGCAAAAGCCGCCTCCAAATTTTTCTCTGTCTGAGTTCCTGCGTATTTTGACTTAGGTGTTTCCTCTATGAGTTCAAGCTCATCACCTGTCGCTTTGCATATAGGGCACACAGGCTCCGTACCCTCAGCAACTTCAAAAATCTGTCCGCACAACTTACATTTGTATTTCTTCATTTTTCCTACCTCCATATTTTATATATTTAATTTTATTATTGTCGTTTATAAATATATTTGCCAAATGCCCTAACGCCCAACCGCAACAAATAATTTTTTTGAATATTGTAGGGCAGGGGCTTGCTCCTGCCGAATATCGCATAACAGGAGCTTGCTCCTGCCGACTTTTCTTAGTGGCAGCCGTGACTTCCGCAACCGTGGTCACCGCATTTGTGTCCATCTCCGTGATGATGTCCGCCGTGGTGACTGCATTTTATGTTCGGGTTAAAGCTTAGGCTATCATTTAAAAGTGCTTCTACTGCTTCGTCAGCATTACCGCTCACACCGCCGTACAGCTTTATGCCTGCCTCATTGAGTGCATTTTGTGCACCTCCGCCGATGCCGCCGCATATCAAAGCATTAACATTTAACTCTTTAAGCATTCCTGCCAAAGCACCGTGACCGCTCCCGTTTGTATCTACCACTTGTGATGACACAACTTTGTTATCCTCTACATCATAAATTTTAAATGCCTCGCAATGTCCAAAGTGTTGAAAAATCTCACCATTCTTGTAAGTAACCGCTATTCTCATAATATTGCTTCCTTTCTTGACAATAGATTTGGGTGTCGCCTGACTTACACATTTATGCATACAATTGCGATCGCAATGTCCGTTGTGCTTACCTTTGCAAATAAAATAATTACCGCCTGTAATAACCATTTGCTTGCCGTTCACAATACTGTCAGCAATCTTATATCTTGCTGACTCATATATTTCAGTAACTGTTGTTCTTGATATTTCCATCTGCTTGGCAGTTTGCTCGTGGGTTAGCTTTTCTAAATCAACAAGCCGTATTACTTCATATTCATCAACCGATAAATATATAACTTCATTTGCAGGAAAGCCGTCCGGAAAAAAACTGATATACTCAGGTTCGCTGCATATTTTTCTGCATTTCTGCGGTCTTGGCATTTACGCACCCCTTTTCCGTCATATGTCGATTATAACATATTTTTTCTATTTTGTAAAGCAAAATTTTATATGTGGAAGCATTTTTGAATATCACTCTGCTCGCCGACAACAAGCAAGGTTTCATTTTCCTCAAGCATTGTATCTACGTGAATTGACATATTTATTTTTCCATCTTTTTTTATCGCCATTATGTTAGCCTTGTATTTCTTTCTGATATCAATTTCCCCAACGGTTTTTCCGCACCATTGTTTTGGAACTTCGACTTCATATATTGCGTATTCGTCGCTTATTTCAATATAATCATAAATATGGTCTGAGGTATACCTGATTGCTGTCCATTCTGCCACCTGTTTTTCAGGATATACAACGTCGTCTGCGCCATTGCGGAGCAGGAACTTTGCCTGAACATCTCTTTCCGCTCTCGCCACAACCATTTTTGCACCAAGTTCTTTTACTAATGATGTAGTTTCAAGTGAGCTTTGAAAATCATTTCCTATGGCAATAATTGTTATATCATAATCATTTATTCCGAGGCTCGCTAAAAATTCTTCATTTGTACTGTCGCCTATCTGGGCATTGGTAACAAACGGCATCATATCGTTAACTCTCTCTTCACGTTTGTCTATTGCCATAACCTGATGATTCAGTTCCGAGAGCTTCATTGCAACGTGTTTTCCAAACCTTCCAAGGCCTATAAGCAAAACTGATTTCATAAATCTTCCTCCTTAACCCACGGTTATCTTTTCAAGTGGTTTTTTCGATAAATTTCTCTGTCCCGATGACAGTGCCGCAAATATAATTGTAAGTCCTCCGACTCTGCCGAAGAACATCAAGGCAATTAATACCGCTCTTGACACATTGGAAAGCATCGGTGTTATTCCCAATGTCAGTCCAACTGTTCCTATAGCTGACGCTGTTTCAAAAAGACAACTTCCAAGGGGTATTTTTTCCGTAAAGCTGATAACAAGACCGCCAATTATAAACAAGGTCAAATACATCAATAGTATAGCTGCCGCATCATTTACCGCTTCCTTAGGAACTCGTCTGTTAAAGCATTCAATATCCTCTTTTTTGCGGAATACCGATATTGCCGAGAAGATAAGGACTGCCATTGTTGTTGTCTTCATACCTCCCGCAGTTGAGCCGGGGGAGCCACCGATTATCATTAAAATAACCATAACCGCTTTTCCCACATCACTCATTGAATTAATATCCGCCGTATTAAAACCTGCGGTTCTTGTTGTTATTGACTGAAAGAATGAGTCCAGCACTCTTTCCCCTGTTGCCATCTCCGTGAACTCATAAAAATAAAAATATAGTGCAGGAACTATAATCAAGAACGCAGTTGTGACAAAAACCACCTTACTCTGCATACGATACTTCTTTATATGGAATTTATTTTGTTTTATATCATCCCATACCAAAAAGCCTATACCGCCGACAACAATCAAAACCATAACGATTGCATTAAGTATGGCGTGGTTTGAATATGACGTCAGAGAAGAATATGGACTTTCCGTCCCCATTAAATCAAAGCCTGCATTGCAAAAAGCGGATATGGAATGAAATAAAGACAGCCATATTCCTCTTATCCCAAAGTCCTTTATAAATATCGGCATCATAGAAAGCGCACCTATTGTTTCTATTAAAAAAGTCGTCTTTAATATAAACTCTGTCAGTCTGACCATTCCGCCAATTTTTGGCGATGCAATGGTTTCCTGCATTGTGCTTCTTTGCATAAGACCTATTTTCTTACCGGAAATCATAGTAAGTGCAAGTGATACGGTTACAATACCCAATCCGCCTATTTGTATAAGCAACAAAATTACGCATTGCCCAAAATATGACCAATACGTTGCTGTATCGTGAACCACCAATCCCGTCACACAAGTTGCTGACGTCGCTGTGAACAACGCATCAGAAAACGGTGTTATATTTCCCGACTTTGATGATATGGGCAGGCACAAAAGAATTGTTCCTAATAAAATCACTCCTGCATAGCCGGAAATTATTATACGCGATGATGTCAAATGTTTTCGTATATTCATATAAAACCACCAATCTTGCAGCTTTCTTTTCCATTCTTTCGCAAACCTTATAAAATCAGACTTTATTTTATATTCTGATATATAAGATTTTAGAACATTATACACCATTACAAGATATAATTCAACTATTTTTTGAAACATATTATATTTTAATTCATAAAAATATAGTACAATACCCCTGCGAGAATTTTCACAGGGGTATCAAAACATATAGGAGTTTATGTTTTTAACATTTTTAATAAACCATTACTTAATATTTTTCAACGGCAGCTATATGCTTTGCCGCATTTTCTTTTATCTTATCATATTCTCCGTCTTTGCAAAGTTGCTGTGTTACGACGCTTGCACCTGCCGCCACTGCAATAGCACCAAGCTCCATAAATGAGTCTATGGTGTCGGGATTAATTCCACCCGTGGGTATAAATGGTATATGCGACAGAGGAGAGATTACATTTTTGAGATATCCGATTTCATTGGGAGCTATAGGGAATATCTTGACGATATCCGCTCCCATCTCATATGCTTTCATAATCTCTGTCGGCGTATACGCACCCGGGAGCGATGCCATACCGTGTTCCTTTGTGTACCTGATAATACCCTCGTTTGTGCAGGGCGAAACAATAAATTTTGCACCTGCCTCATATGCCGCCTCAGCGTATTCTTGCTTTATAACCGTTCCGGCACCCACGCACACATCATCACCGAACATACCTCTTATGGTTCTGATTATCTGCTGTGTTTCCTCTATTGTATCAGCCTTACTCGGATTAAAGGTAATCTCAAACAGGCGAACACCTCCGTCATAA
>CACYTW010000072.1 GCA_902777435.1 uncultured Ruminococcus sp.
TCTGCTTAATGCTGTCACCCACACCGCGAAGTGTGTTCATATCCATTCCGTCAGCCAAAAGCTGTGCAATGACGGTAACACCGTCTACAACCTCTGCGTCCTTGCCGATATCACTTGCGGCAGATTGAGCCATCTTACTCTTCATACTTTCAACCTCACGCTTGCTTTCGTGAAGTTCCTGCATAACCGCATTAGCTCTTGAAACAAGGTTTGAAGGGTTAGCTTTAATTGCAGCCGCAGTTTCGTTAATCAATTCGTTCTTCTCGTCAATCAACTTAAGAACACCAAGACCTGTAACAGCCTCTATACGTCTTACTCCTGCCGCAACTCCGCTCTCGCCGATTATCTTGAACAAACCGAGCTTACCTGTAGAGCTTGCGTGAGTACCACCGCACAACTCCATACTGAAGTCGCCCATTTTTACAACGCGTACAACAGTGCCGTACTTTTCGCTGAACAATGCCGTTGCACCCATTGCCTTTGCTTCTTCAAGTGTCTTTTCACCGCACTCGATTTCAGCATCTGCCAATATCATTTCATTTACCTGGTCCTCTACCTGCTTAAGTTCCTCAGGTGTCATTGCCGCAAAGTGAGAGAAGTCAAATCTCATTCTGTTCTCATCAACGTAAGAACCTGCCTGTGCAACGTGATTGCCCAAGGTATTACGCAAAGCCGCCTGCAAAAGATGTGCAGAAGAGTGGTTTCTTCTGATTGCAAGTCTGCGAACATTGTCGATAACACATTCCGTTTTATCACCAACCTTTACGCTGCCGCTCTCCACAACGCACATATGCAAAAACTTGCCGTTTCTCTTTTTGGTGTCGATAACCTTTACAACAGCGTCACCGCATTTGATAACACCCGTATCGCCTACCTGACCGCCGCTCTCTGCATAAAACGGAGTCTTGTCAAGAACAATCGTAATCTCGTCACCTGCATTTGCAGTATCAACTCTCTCGCCGTCCTTGCCTATGCCGAGAATGGTAGCTGTATATTCTGTATTGTCATATCCGACAAATTCGGTTGCGTCTTTAATGTTTGCAAATATATCCTCTTTCCACGCTTCGCCCTCCATATCACCTCTGGCAGAACGAGCACGTTCTCTCTGTTCGTCCATCAATTTTCCGAAGGCTTCTTCATCTACTGTATACCCATTCTCTGCAAGAATTTCCTTTGTCAAATCAATCGGGAAGCCATAGGTATCGTAAAGCTTAAAGGCATTTTCGCCCGAAAGCTCTGTCTTGTTCTGAGCCTTGAGTTCTGCCTCATAACCATTTAATATTTCAATACCCTGGTCAATGGTTTCCTCAAAGCGTTCTTCCTCGTTTTTGATAACCTTTTCAATATACTCAAAGTTCTTTTCAAGTTCGGGATAAGCAGACTTTGACTCGTCAGCAACAACCTTTGCAAGCTCATACAAGAATGCGTGGTTAAGCCCCAACAATCTGCCGTGTCTTGCGGCACGTCTTAAAAGTCTGCGGAGAACATATCCTCTGCCCTCGTTTGAAGGCAGAATACCGTCTGATACCATAAATACGGTACTTCTGATGTGATCCGTTATAACTCTGAGTGATATATCTGTTTTCTTATCCTTACCATAGGTAACGCCAACCATATCAGCCGCTGTATCCAAAATCTTTCTGATAGTGTCAACCTCAAAGATAGATGTAACGCCCTGCATAATACAAGCAATACGCTCAAGACCCATACCTGTATCTATATTAGGATGTGCAAGTCTGTTATAATTGCCTGCTTCGTCCTTATCAAACTGTGTAAATACAAGGTTCCAGAATTCAACATATCTGTCGCAGTCACAGCCAACAGCACAGTCAGGACTACCGCAACCGTATTCTTCGCCTCTGTCGAAATATATTTCAGAGCAAGGGCCGCAAGGACCTGTGCCGATTTCCCAGAAGTTGTCCTCTTTGCCGAGATAAACTATTCTGTCAGGATTTACACCAACCTGTTTTGTCCATATCTCAACGGCTTCCTTATCCTCCTCGTACACACTTACCCAAAGTCTGTCCTCAGGAATTTCAAGAACCTTAGTAATGAACTCCCACGCCCAAGCGGTAGCCTCATTCTTGAAGTAATCTCCAAAGGAGAAGTTACCAAGCATCTCAAAGAATGTACCGTGACGTGCAGTAAGCCCTACACATTCGATATCAGGAGTTCTGATACACTTCTGACAAGTTGTCACACGCTTTCTCGGCGGAACCTCCTTGCCCAAGAAGTATGGCTTAAGCGGTGCCATTCCCGCATTTATAAGCAAAAGGCTTGCATCCCCTTGAGGAACCAATGGGAATGACGGCAAACGTAAATGCCCTTTACTTTCAAAAAATGAGAGATATCTCTCACGAATTTCATTAAGTCCAAGCTTTTCCATATTATTTCATACCTTTCTGCCTGTAATACACAGTTTTCATACAAAGTTTATTTTACCACATAGTCGTTAATTCGTCAAGAGCTACACTTATTTGTCAATTATCTTCTCAATGATTGATTTATATATATTGTCCGCCTCTTTAACAAGAATTTTAGCGGCACGCTCTGCCTCCAATCTGCTGCCTGCATTTATCTGAAGCTCCAGCATAGGAACATTTGCATCCAGCATCTTAAGTGATGCCATATATTGATGCGGAGCAATCGGAATTACCTCACTTGTGACAGAGTTGGGATTATACTGCTCCTCAAACTTTATTGAAGAAACAGCATCGTCTATCCTCTTTCTGACGCTGTTGGGTACACGCTCGTAAAAGAACGAGTTTGTTTCCTTTCCCTTTTCGCTGAGGCAGAAGGAACGCTCATCTCTGTAATACTTGCTGTCCACAAAGCCGTCCTCTATGAGTTCGTTCAGCATCAACGCAACATCAAAATAATTCATAACCTGCTTTTCCCAGGTCAATATATCACACAAGTCAGGCATTGATATGGGCTCCGTATATTTTTCGAGAGTATACAAGATTGCAAACTTCATCTCATCGTGTTCCAAAAACATACTCAAACCTACCTCTCAGATTTACTTATTCTCATATTCGGTGTACGGCTTTTTGTGCTTAAAGGATACCCCTACCAAGCCTGTTCCCGCGTGAGATGTAATAATAGGTCCAATCTTTGTATATGAAATGCTTTTTGGTTTTACCCTCTCTCTTAAAAGCTGCTCAACAATCTCAACCTTGTCGGGTGCGTTGGAATCCAATATAACAACCTCATTTTCCGACGGGTCCTCCATTCTGTCTTCAACAAAGTCAACCAAAGTGCCGAGCGCCTTTTTTGTTCCTCTGACCTTTTTGAATGCCTCAACCAAGCCGTCATTTATATTTAATATAGGCTTTATATCAAGCACCTTGCTTATTGCCATAGCCGTTGCCTTAATCCTGCCGCCCTTGCGTAAAAACGTCAAGTCGTCAACAAGGAAGTAAGCCGTATCCCTTGCATATGCTTCCTTTGCAAAATCAATTATCTCCTGTTTGGTGGCGCCGTTCTTAGCCATCTTAGCCGCCTCAACAACCACCTTGCCTATAACATATGCGAACATAGTTGAGTCGATAACTGTTATATCAAAGCCTTCTTCGTTGAGCTGATTTGCAACCAGGTTACAGGTGTTATTAATTCCGCTGCCCTTGGAGGATATAGTAATGTGAATAATCGTATTTTCCTTGCCTATACCGCGATATAATTCCTCCACATCCGCAGGACTCATCTGACTTGTTGTGGGAATCTCCTCACTGCTTTCAACAATCTCGTAAAACTCCTCAGGCGACAGGTTTATATCAGCCAAAATTTGTTTTCCGTCTATGTGTATCATAAACGGAAGCACCTTAATATCAAGCTCCTCCGCAACACTTTTGGGAATATCAGCCGCCATATCAGTAACCAATTTTATCATGTAATGCACCCTCTCTTTCAAGATTTTCAAAACCGAACTGTCTTAAAACATCATATGCAATTATTGCAACCGAATTTGACAAGTTCAGCGATCGTTTATTTATTTTCATAGGTATTCTTATACACCTGTCATAGTTAGCGGCAAGGAGTTCTTCAGGCAAGCCTTTAGTCTCTTTGCCAAATACTAAAAATATATCTTTGTCAGCAAAGTCTGTGTAATCTACATCGCTGTAAGTATTTTTTGCTTTTGTTGTGCAATAGAAAAATTCACCATTGGGATATTTTTTACGCACCTCATCAAATGACATATATTCGTAAAGCTCCAACTCGTCCCAATAATCAAGCCCTGCACGTCTGACCTGCTTTTCACTTATGTCAAACCCAAGGGGATGAACAAGATGCAACGGAGCATCAATAACCGAACAAGTCCTTGAAATATTACCTGTATTTGATGGTATCTCAGGTTCAACCAATACAATATGTAATCTCACAATAATCTCCTCCAATTTTATGACCAAAACTTTCTGTCAAGAGATCTGTATCTTATAGCCTCGGCTATATTTTCTTTAGAAATTCTCTCTTTGCCTTCAATATCAGCAATGGTTCTTGCAACCTTTAAAATTCTGTTGTGTGCCCTCGCACTTAAGCCGAGCATATCAAAGGCATTTTTAAGCAGTTCTGCTCCATCATTATCCAATGCACAAAATTCGTCTATCATAGCCGCCGACAATGCACTGTTAGAGCATATTCCCGTTCCGTTGTATCTTTTCAACTGAATTTCTCTCGCTTTGTCCACGCGTTTTTTAATTTCGGCTGAGGTTTCCGCATTGCTCTTACTTCCAAGGTCTTCGTAGTTCACAGCAGGAACTTCAATATGTAAATCTATTCTGTCAAGCAACGGACCGCTCACCTTTGAAAGATAGTGCTGAATTTGCTTTTGAGAACAAGAGCAATCGTGATTTTTATCTCCGTAATATCCGCAGGGGCAAGGGTTCATAGACGCCACAAGCATAAAGTCAGACGGATAAGAGAATGTGCCTCCCGTTCTTGTTATTGTCACAATTCCGTCCTCAAGAGGCTGACGCATAACCTCAAGTGCATCTTTTCTGAATTCAGGTAATTCGTCAAGAAACAGAATACCTTTGTGTGCCAGACTGATTTCGCCGGGTCTTGGCGTTCCCACACCTCCGCCCGTAAGTCCGGGAGCGGAAACTGTATGATGGGGGCTTCTGAAAGGCCGTGTTGTTATCATTGGCATATCCTTAGGCAACCTCCCCGATATACTGTGAACCTTTGTAACCTCCAAAGACTCCTCAAAGGTCATATCAGGTAAAATCGAGGGTATTCTCTGAGCAAGCATTGTCTTGCCCGACCCGGGAGGCCCTATCATCAATATATTATGTCCGCCTGCGGCGGCAATCTCCAAGGCGCGCTTTGCACTCTCTTGACCTTTTACATCAGAAAAATCAAGTTTATGCTCGTTTGTATTTTTAAACAGCTTTTTTACATCAACCTTTGTAGGTGTAATATGTGCTTCTCCTGTAAAATGCTTGACCAATTCTTCAATACTTTTTACACCATACACTTCTATCTCGTCAACAACTGCGGCTTCGCAAGCGTTTTGCTCAGGCAGAAAAATCTTTTTTATGCCGTGCTGATAAGCGGTAATCGCCATAGGCAACGCACCGTGAATACCACGCAGAGTTCCATCGAGAGAAAGCTCGCCGAAAAAAGCGTATTCGGATAAATTGTCAATAAAAATCTGCTCACTTGACGCAAGTATGCCAACAGCAATAGGCAAATCCAGACAGGTGCCCTCCTTTTTAATATCTGCCGGAGCAAGATTTACAAGTATTCTTCTGCCGGGTATCAAAAGCCCTGAATTTTTAATTGCAGTACGTATCCTCTCCTTAGATTCCTTGACAGCAGTATCAGGCATACCTACGATTTCCCACGTTGGTACGCCATTGCTTATATCTGTTTCTACGCCTATACAAAAGCCCTCAAGGCCTGTAAGTCCTACACTGTTCACCTTTGAAATCATTTGTTTTCTTCCTTTGTATGCTTATTTTCTTGTGAGAGCAATTTCAGTTCATTCTCCGTAAGTTCACGGAGTTCTCCCTCTTTTAAGGTTTCATCTAACACAAGGTTATTCATCTGTATTCTTTTAAGGCTTAAAACCTTTTTGCCCACCTTCTCAAACATTCGTTTTATCTGATGAAACTTTCCTTCAGCTATTGTGACCTCTGCAACACATCCCAAATCTGTGTTCTCTATAACTTTTAGTTCCGCGGGCTTGGCAGTAAAGTCGCCTAAGTCCATTCCCGACTTAAAGCAGGCTATATCACTATCTTCCACTCTTCCATCGACCTCTGCTATATATTTTTTAGGAACGTGCTTTGCAGGGGACAACAGTTTGTGTGCCATCTCTCCGTCATTTGTGAGGACCAAAAGTCCCACAGTATCTATATCAAGTCTGCCCATAGGAAAAACATCAAAATGCTTATATTCCTCAGGCACAAGCTCCACAACTGTTTTATAGTGATTATCCCTGACGGCTGATACATAGCCTTGAGGCTTGTTCAGCATCAGATACACATACTTGCGGTATTTGATAATCCTGCCGTTTAAATATACGATTGCGGAGGTTTCATCAATTTTGGTATCAGGCGTCGCCTTGTTCACTCCGTCAACTCTGACAGCACCCGAACGAATAAGTTTTTTTATCTCCGACCTTGTTCCGACTCCGCAATCGGACAGGTACTTATCGAGTCTGAGCAAGCCCTCTCCTCCATTCTTTCATATCTATTGTAAAATTCGCATAAGCTATATTATATGCCAAACATCAAGGAGTTCATAACGTGAAAGTTCTTTCTCGTTATGCCTCCGCTGGATTTAATTGCCCGTGCGAAATTTTCCTCGAAAACGCACATGGGCCAAATATCTCTTATCATTCCTTGCCCTGCGGATAAGAGAACTTTAATTACTATTTGTGCCGATGCAGGGCGGCGGAATGGAGATTATTATGAAAAGAATAACGAGCTTTCATATAGTCTTTGCAATATTTTCAATACTGACGATTTGTGTAATATTGATATTTTTCAAAGCAGACGACGAAATTAACAAGTCAAACATCGACTTCATAAATGCGTATAATTGGGAGGTTGAAGAAAAACCTGCCGATATTGCCCACATCACTATTCCCGAGGAGTTCGACCCTGTTTTTTCTGCTTACTCTAAGATTGTATCCCGTGACGGATATGACCTGAATATGTACCGCGGCAAAAGAGCCACGCGGTATTCATACAAGGTTTTAAATCACAAAGACTCCGACAGCGGTCTGATACGAATTAACATAATCATCTGCGACGATAATATTATTGCCGCCGACATATCCTCCCTTGCCGCCGACGGCTTTGTTCTGCCTGTCAGCAACACTTCGGGAATTATATGATAACATTGTATCATAAAACACTATTAATTTCCATAGAAAAATGCAAAAATTTGTTTTAAATTTTATATTTTATATAATATTGCCATTTTAAAGTTGCATTTTTAAAAAATATGTGATAAACTAAAATAAAAAATCGGTGAAACAAATGCCAAAATACAGACTCTTGCGTTTAATCATAGGGATAGCATTTCCTGTTTCGGTTATATTCATACTTTTTTGGGGGTTGTATGTAAAAATACCTATCCCTTGTATATTCAATAAAATCACGGAATTGTATTGTCCCACCTGCGGTGCGACCCGTGCGGTAATTTTTCTTGTACACGGCGATATAATAGATGCTCTTAAAAGCAATGCCTTTATCACACTATCGGCAATTCCGTTACTTTTTGTCTTTGCGGTGATATGGTTAGGTGTAATTTTGAACCGCAAAGAGTGGTTTATACCAAATTGTGCTATGGTTAAATTCTTTTGTATATTTGCTATGCTTTATATAATATTCGGTATTGTTCGCAATATTCCGTCAATACCGTTTGTATGGCTTAATCCGATAAATTAAATGGGAGGAATAAAAAATGTATAAATGTAAATTCTGCGGTGCAGAAGTTGCCGATAATACAAAATTCTGTTCTAATTGCGGAGCAATGGTCAACAATACATCTTCGGCTGCGTCTGCGGCTGACGCAAATAACACAGCAGAGGTTCATCAGGCTCGCCCCGTATATACCAAAAGAAGTATACACGGCGGAATGCTCGCCTGGTCAATAATCAATTCTTTTTTTGGTCTTATAGGCTGTTGCAGCGTTCTGCCTGGCATATCCTTGATCCTCGGTGTCATCGCCCTTGTCTTAACTATTCTGGCACAGGACGCAAAAACCGACAAAGACGAAAAAAGCAAAATTCGTACATCAATGATTTTAAACATAATTGCGACTTCGTTATTTGTTATATCAATTATTTTGATAATCGTTCTTGTATTCAACATCTCAACAAGTCCTGTTCCTTATAACAACTTTAACATTGACGAATTTATGAGGATGTATCCTTCACTTGATTAATAAAAATACCTGTTACTGCATTAGGGTGATAGATTCATAACAAAAAAATGGGGCTGTAGCAAAACGATTTTTTTAAATCGGGTTGACTACAGCCCCTTATTTTACTCCTATTTTATATCTTTGTAAAATCTGATTGACCTTTTCAAAAATCAATCCTACTGCAAACCAGGCAGGTGCATAGTCCAGGCGAATTACTCCGCATACGGCAAATCTGCAATTATAATGCCACGCCTCAATTCCAATACTTCGCAATAAAAGACCGCTTATAAACTCAATCACAAATATCAAAGCTGTCCACGCACAACCTCTCACAAACATATTGCAGTCTGCAATTATGCGATAGACCGGCTCAAATATAAACACGGCAGATCCGTAAATAAAGAACATCCACACAGAAGTATGCCCTATCAGGTTAATGTTCTCAGCCGAAAAGGAAGTTACGCCTGTCCATAACACCTCCATATTCCAGCCGAGCAATCCGTAAATAATAAATCTTTTTAACATATTATATATAATTTCATAAACTTAAAA
>CACYTW010000073.1 GCA_902777435.1 uncultured Ruminococcus sp.
GCGTCAGCCTATCTGCATCCTCCGCACCAAAATCTGTTCAAAATTACTATGTTTTTGGTCGGAGAATTTTGAAAGAGGAAATTTTTGGTTTATCAAGGCAAAAGCGGAGGTAATCCTGACGGATTGCCGAGTATTTTAACGCAGATAAAACGTAAATTTACCTTTCAAAATCACGGTTCGGTTTTATACTTTCACCCTAACAGAAAACTGTTCCTCTCTCATATACCAACTTAGTATCTCATAAATAAATATATTATATTTTTAGGAAAAAGTCAATTTAATTAATACATCTCTACATAAATACAAATTTTACCAACACAATGTAAACCTCATATTTGATTTTGGTTGACACTTAAAATCTAATATGCTATACTTTTTTAAGGAAGGTGATTAAATGTCAACCAAAGAAAATATATTGGAGTTATTTGAAAAAAACAGAGGTACATATTTCTCAGGCGAATATATAGCACAAAAGCTGTCTGTTTCGCGGGCAGCCGTATGGAAGGCGGTCAAAACATTACAACGTGACGGGTACGCCATAGATGCCGTTCCGAACAAAGGCTACTGTTTGGCTTGCTCTACTGATATTTTATCACCACAAGGGATACAAAAATATCTAAATGCTGACATTCCCAAAATTGATATAAACGTAATCCCGACTACAAACTCAACCAATACCGAAGTACGAGAGAAAATCAATACGGGAATTTCAGAGGGGTATCTCGTGATAGCAAACGAACAAATCTCAGGCAGAGGCAGGCTGGGCCGCAGTTTCTTTTCTCCCAAGGATACGGGAATATATATGAGTTTACTGCTTAAGCCAAACTTCTGTTCAGGAGAACAATCAACTCAAATAACGACCATAGCAGCCGTTGCCGTCTGCGAGGCAATCGAAAGCGTTTCAAGCGAAAAAGCAAGCATAAAGTGGGTGAACGATATTTTTGTCCGCAGCAAAAAGGTTTGCGGAATTTTGACTGAAGGCTCTTTCAACTTAGAGAGCGGTCAGCTTGACTATGCAATCTTAGGAATAGGACTCAACGTATATACGCCAAAGGACGGTTTCCCCGATGATTTAAAGCAAATTGCAGGCTCTGTTTTTACTTCAAATCAAAATGATATCAAAAATCGACTTGTATCGGAAATTTTAAACCGCTTTTTCTTCTATTATGAGGAAATCCAACATAACAAATCAAATTATACTGAAGAATACCGCAGGAGATGTTTTGTCATAGGGAGAGAGGTTTCACTTATTTCCTCTGATAAACCCAAAACCGCAACCATAATCGACATAGACGACCAATGCCGTTTAAAAGTAAGATACAATGACGGAAAAGAGGAATATTTTTCGTCAGGCGAAATCAGTATAAGAATGTAGACAAAAATGAAAAAAAGTGAAGTTTTATAAAAAAATGCTTGCATAATGAAAAATGATGTGCTATAATATTATGGCGTTTGGAAAAAACTTTCCAAATAATAAATTAAATACGCACGTGCAATGATTGTTCAAGCGGTGCCGAATACCCGTGTCGGTACTTGAATTAGGTGATTTGCGTGGAGGTAAAACTATGGAGGTGTAAACTCATGGCAGTAATTCAAATGAAACAGCTTTTAGAGGCAGGTGTTCACTTTGGACATCAGACTCGTCGCTGGAATCCGAAAATGGCTGAGTACATTTTCACAGAGAGAAACGGTATCTACATTATCGACTTGCAGAAGACCGTAAAAAAGATTGAGGAAGCATACTACTTTGTACGTGATATCGCAGCAGAGGGCGGCAACGTTCTTTTTGTAGGTACAAAGAAGCAGGCTCAGGACGCTATCCGTGAGGAAGCTGAAAGAACCGGTATGTACTATGTCAACGCAAGATGGCTTGGCGGTATGCTTACAAACTTTAAGACAATAAAGAAGAGAATTGACCGTCTTTATCAGCTCGAAAAGATGGAAGAAGACGGCACAATGAGCCTTCTTCCTAAGAAGGAAGTTATCAAGCTTAACCTCGAACACGAAAAGCTTGAAAAGTTCCTCGGCGGTATCAAAGAAATGAAGGATATCCCTGCTGCTATGTTCGTTGTTGACCCGAGAAAGGAAAAGAACGCAATAGCTGAAGCACACAAGCTCGGTATCCCTGTTATCGCTATCGTTGATACAAACTGTGATCCTGAAGAAGCTGATTACCCAATCCCGGGTAATGATGATGCTATTCGTGCCGTTAAACTTATTGCTTCTACAATAGGTAACGCTATTATCGAAGGCCGTCAGGGTGAGCAGTTTGTTCCCGAAACAGAAGCTGCTGAAGAAGAATCTGCTGTTGAGGCTGACGTTAGCCTTGATATGCTTGATGACTAATAAAGATATAAAGAAAGGATTGATATATTATGGCATTTACTGCACAGGATGTTAAAAAGCTCAGAGAAATGACAAACTGCGGTATGATGGACTGTAAAAAGGCTTTGACAGAAACCGATGGCGATATGGATAAGGCTATTGAGTTTTTGAGAGAAAAGGGTCTTGCTACCGCTGCTAAGAAGGCAGACAGAATTGCAGCCGAAGGTATCGTCAAGTCTTATATGGACGGTAAGGTAGGCGTTTTGGTTGAGGTTAACTCAGAAACAGACTTCGTTGCTAAGAATGATGAATTCCAGAACTTCGTAAGTGATGTTGCAAAGACAATCGCTGTTGCTAACCCTGCTGATGTTGAAGCTCTTAAGGCTGAAAAGTGCGGAGAGTCTACAATAGGCGATATGCTCACAGAAAAGATTGCTAAAATCGGTGAGAATATGAACATCCGCCGTTTCTCGAGAATTGAAACAGACGGCGTACTTGTTGATTATATTCACGCTGCAGGCAAAATCGGTGTTCTTGTTGAAGCTGACGCACCTGACTGTGATGAAGTTAAAGAATGTCTTAAGAACCTCGCTATGCAGATAGCCGCTCTTAGTCCTAAGTATTTATCAAGCGATGATGTACCTGAGGACTTCAAAGAACACGAAAAGGAAATTCTTATCGCTCAGCTTAAGAATGATCCTAAGAATGCATCAAAGCCTGACAACATTATCGAAAAGATGATTACAGGCCGTCTTGCAAAAGAACTTAAAGAATACTGCTTGCTTGAACAGGAATATGTTAAGGCTGAAAGCAAGGAAACTGTTGCTCAGTATGTACAAGCAGTTGGCAAGAAGATTGGTGCTGACGTTAAAATCAAGAGCTTCGTTCGTATAGAAAAAGGCGAAGGTATTGAAAAGAAGGAAGAAAACTTCGCTGATGAAGTTGCAAGTATGATTAAATAATTCGTCAGAATTTATACAAAGGCTCGGCTTCCTGGTGAGGCTGAGCCTTTATTATTTTGTTTATAGTTCATCACAATTAGCCTAAATAGGATGTTGATATTTTTATATAAAATAACATCAAAAGTGGATATTTTTATATGAATAAAACAAAAATAAACATAATCAATCATTGAGATTAGGTAACTTTGTGCAAAACGACAGAAATTAAAAAAATTATTGCAAAAACCGACGTTATATGTTAATATTATATACGATTGGTCTTTAGTTATAAATCGCATATTATAATATAAGGCTATATAAATTATACATTTTAAATATAAGAAATATTTGCGATAATGTATAGGAGGAATTATAATAATGAGTGAAATTAAAAGAATTGGTGTAATGACAGCCGGCGGAGATTGCCCGGGACTTAACGCAGTTATCCGTGCGGTAACAAAAACTGCAATATTAAAGTATGGCTTAGAGGTTGTTGGTATTAAACACGGTTATCGTGGCTTATACCTCGGCGGAGATAACTTTGTAAACCTCGGCTTAAATGATGTATCAGGTATTATTTCAAA
Source organism: uncultured Ruminococcus sp. (assembly GCA_902777435.1). Classification (GTDB taxonomy): domain Bacteria; phylum Bacillota; class Clostridia; order Monoglobales; family Monoglobaceae; genus UMGS1820. The sequence goes on from CACYTW010000073.1 coordinate 3,851, forward strand.
GGGCGGTACAATTTTATACAGCTCTAACAAGGACAACTTGTTTGACTATGACTACATTGACGAAAACGGAAATCAGTGCCACGGTGACAGATCTGACGTTGGTGTTGAGAACTTAAAGAAAGCAGGAATTGATGCTCTTATCGTTATCGGCGGTGACGGCACACTTACAAGCGGACGTGACTTTGCAAGAAAGGGCGTTAAGGTTATAGGCGTTCCTAAGACAATAGATAATGACCTTGCATCTACTGATACTACATTCGGTTTTGATACTGCTGTTGCCACTGCAACAGAGTCAATTGATAAACTCAGAACAACTGCAGAATCTCACAGCAGAATTATAGTTGTTGAAGCAATGGGCCGTTATGCAGGTTTTATCGGTATAGCTTCTGCTATTGCCGGTGGTTGTGATGCTGCACTTATCCCTGAAATTCCTTATGACATCAACAAGGTTGCAGATGCTATCAAGGCTAATCGCAAAAGAGGTAAGGATTTTGCTATCGTTGTTGTATCTGAAGGCTCTAAGCCTCTCGGCGGCGACGTGGTTGTATCTAAGGTTATCGAAAACAGCCCTGACCCAATTCGTCTTGGCGGTATAGGTAATGTTGTTGCAAATCAACTTGAAGAGCTTGTTGGTCTTGAAGCACGTGCTACTATCTTAGGTCACGTTCAGAGAGGTGGCTCTCCTACTGCTAACGACAGAATTTTGTCTACAAGATACGGTGCTTATGCAGTAGAGCTTGCTATGCAGGGCAAGTTCGGCAATATGGTTATTCTTGATGGTAACGAACTCAGCTACGATTCACTTGAAAACGTAATCGGCTGTAACAAGGCTGTTGAAGAGTCAAGCTATTGGATTCAGGCTGCACGTTCTATCAGTATGTGCCTTGGAGACTAATATTCCGTTTTTTATAACGCCTGTATGAATTTTCACCTGTGGTGATATAAAATAGGGTTGATATGCCACATAATTTTAATAAAATATTTAGTATTTTTAAAAAATATAAAAAAATGCTTGCATTTTGTATCTAATTGTGGTATACTATAACACGCTGTTAAAGCGTAATTAATTTGTTAAAGATTGAGTTTAATATAAAGAGGTGAAAGAATTGAAACAGGGTATTCATCCGGATTACAAAGAAACAACAATCAAGTGTGCCTGCGGTAACGTGATTGAAACGGGTTCTACAAAAGAAGATATCCGTATCGAAATATGCTCAGCTTGCCATCCTTTCTACACAGGTAAGCAGAAGCTCGTTGATACCGGCGGTAGAGTTGATAAGTTCAGAAAGCGTTACGGCATTACAGAAAAGTAAGCCGTCACAGACGCAGATGGAATGTATACGGCACAGTTTTTCTGTGCCGTTTTTTTCATATTACAATTATATATAAAAGGAGTTGCCTGATGCTATGAAGAAAAAGGCAGTTATATTTGATTTTAACGGAACATTATTTTTTGATTCCGACAAACACATAGAGGCTTGGAACATCTGCTCGGAACGTCTTATCGGCAGGAAAATGACCGATGATGAAGTTACTAAAATGCTGGGCAGAACCAATAAATTGATATTGGAATTAATACTCAAAAAAGAGCCTACGGATGACATTGTGGAAGAGATAGGCAGCGAGAAAGAAAGAATATACCGTGAACTTTGCCTGAGAGATAGGGACGAGTGTAGGCTCGCTCCCGGTGCTGTTGAACTTTTGGATAAGCTGACTGAGAGAAATATCAAGGTTGCCATTGCTACATCATCTGATATAGATAATGTTAAATTCTATTTTGATTACTTCGGTATATCAAAGTGGTTTAATATGGATAATGTGATATACAACGATGGTACTGTTGCAGGCAAGCCTAAGCCTGATATATACTTAAAGGCGATTGAAAGATTAGGCGTTTCTGCCGATGAGGCGGTTGTCTTTGAGGATGCTGTGTCAGGCATTAAATCAGCAAGAGCCGCAAAGGCGGGCAAGACAGTCGGTGTGCTTTCCATTGACAACAGAAAAGAACTTGAGGAAGCAGGTGCTGATGAAATCATAAATGATTTTTATGATATTTCATCAGTTGATGAACTTTTGAGTTAGAAATATAATAAATTTTTAAGAGAAACATAATAAATTTTTAAAAAAGGTATAGATTTTTATATAAAGTTATGTTAAAATTACTATGATTGGGTAAAAATGTTTAGAAAGGAATAAAACATATGGCAGAGCTCACCAAAGTTCAACTTTATACAGATGGTGCTTGCAGCGGAAACCCGGGGCCCGGCGGTTATGGTGCAATACTGCGGTGTGGCGGCTACGAGAAGGAAATTTGCGGCGGAGAAGCAAATACCACAAACAATCGTATGGAGCTTATGGCTGTTATTGCAGGTCTTGAAGCACTTAACAGAAGTTGTGACGTGACAATATACAGCGATTCAAAGTATTTTGTTGATGCCGTGGAAAAAGGCTGGGCAAAAGCCTGGAGAGCCAAAGGCTGGGTAAAAGGCGATAAAACAAAAGCCAAAAACCCTGATTTGTGGGAAAGGCTGCTTGACCTCTTGGATAATCACAAAATAACTTTGGTATGGCTCAAAGGTCACGCAGGACACCCTGAAAATGAGCGTTGCGACCAAATGGCAGTTGAGCAATCCAAAAAGTTTTAAACCGACTGAATATTTATTACTTAATAAAAAAATTACAGAACATCTACTTTTCATAGATTGCTGCTGTAAGACAGAAAGGTAGGAAGAAAAAATGACAAAACGTATTTACGTTGACAATGCCGCAACAACAAAAGTTGCACCTGAGGTTGTTGAGGCAATGCTTCCGTATTTTACGGAGGATTACGGAAACCCCTCAAGTATATACAATGAGGGCAGAACAGCTAAAAAGGCTGTTGAAAACGCACGCGAAAAGGTTGCGTGTGCCATAGGTGCGGACCCTAAGGAAATCTATTTTACAGGTTCAGGCAGTGAAGCAGATAATTGGGCAATCAGATCTGTGGCAAGAGCTTATAAGGATAAGGGAAACCATATTATAACCTCTGCTGTTGAACATCACGCTATACTTCACACCTGCCAGGATTTAGAGAAACAGGGTTATGAGGTAACATATCTTCCCGTTGATGAATACGGAATGGTATCTGCCGAAGATGTAAAAAATGCCATAAAGGATAATACTATTCTTATCAGTATTATGTTTGCCAACAACGAAATCGGCACAATTATGCCCATAGCCGAAATAGGAAAGATAGCCAAAGAGGCAGGCGTTCTGTTCCATACAGATGCTGTTCAGGCTGTCGGTAATGTTCCTATTGACGTAAAAGAAATGAATATAGATATGCTTTCGCTTACGGCTCATAAGTTCCACGGACCTAAAGGCTCAGGTGCTTTGTATGTGAGAAGCGGAATAAAGCTCACCTCGTTTATTACAGGCGGTGCCCAGGAGAGAATGAGACGTGCCGGTACAGAGAATGTCCCGGGAATTGTGGGACTTGGCAAAGCTATTGAGATGGCAACTGCCGATATCGAGGCTAAGCAGAAAAAGCTGACAGAAATTCGCGACACATATATAAAGAAGGTTTTAGAGCGTGTTCCTTATTCGAGGTTAAACGGTCACCCAACACAAAGGCTTGCAGGAAACGCAAATATTTCATTTGAGTTTATCGAAGGTGAAGGTTTGCTCCTAAGTCTTGATATGAAAGGTATCTCAGCTTCAAGCGGAAGTGCCTGCACTTCAGGCTCGTTAGACCCGTCACACGTTTTGCTTGCAATCGGCTTAAAGCACGAACAGGCTCACGGCTCATTGAGGACATCTTTCGGCGAGGATAACACTCTTGAAGATGTTGACTATATGGTTGACAGCATTGCTGAGATTGTCGACAGATTAAGACAGATGTCACCTCTTTACGAAGAAATGATGAAAAAGAATTCATAAAGTTTAGGGTTGAAGTACAAATCTGAAACCGCTTTTTTAAATAAGAAATTTATGTGCCAAACAGGCAGAATGGAGAATTGATATGTATAGTGAAAAAGTTATGGACCACTTCAGCAATCCGAGAAACGTCGGTGAGATTGAAGATGCAAACGCAGTAGGTCAGGTAGGAAACCCTCAATGCGGGGATATAATGAAGATATATATGAAGATAAACGACGACACACAGGTAATCGAAGATGTAAAGTTCAAGACTTTCGGTTGCGGTGCGGCTATTGCTACAAGCAGTATGGCAACAGAGCCTGTTAAAGGCAAGACCGTTGACGAAGCCTTGGCCCTTACAAATCAGGCTGTTGCAGAGGCTCTTGACGGCTTACCGCCGATTAAGATGCATTGTTCTAACCTTGCAGAAGAGGCTGTTCACGCCGCTATCGCAAATTACTACGAAAGTCGTGGCATAGACGCATCTGAGATAAAGGCCTGCACCGGTGAATGCTGTGGCTGTCCTCACAGCGAAGAACATAATAAAGAGTAATAGTTTTTAGACATAAACCATTACTTGTTCGGAGGTGTATGCAAATGGCAAACCGTGTTGCAATTGGTATGTCAGGCGGAGTGGACAGCAGCGTTGCGGCGTCTGTTTTAAAAGAACAAGGCTATGATGTCATAGGCGTTACAATGCGTCTGTGGGACGGCGAAAATATTAACGGCAATATAGCAGAGAGCACTTGTTGCTCTCTGTCTGCTGTTGAGGATGCACGCAGAGTCGCTGACAGGCTTGGTATAGATTACTATGTTTTGGACTTCCGCAGGGAGTTTTCGGAATTTGTAATTGACTACTTTGTAGATGAATATATTAACGGCAGAACGCCTAATCCTTGTATAGCCTGCAATAAATTTTTAAAATTTGACGCAATGGCTAAAAAAGCTGAAATATTAGAGGCCGAATATATAGCCACAGGGCATTATGCAAGGGTTGAATATGATGAGAAAATACGCAGATATATTTTAAGGTGTGCAAATGCCGAGGCAAAGGATCAGACCTATGCCCTATATAATCTAAATCAGGAACAGCTTTCCCATCTTCTTTT
>CACYTW010000074.1 GCA_902777435.1 uncultured Ruminococcus sp.
AATTTCAAATTCAACCTTTCCGGCAACACCGGAGGTAAGCCCCTCTCTGTTTGCATCAACTGTAAGTGCCTGTCCAAGTGCAATTCCAAAGGCACGATAAACAGCCTCCCATATGTGATGTCCGTTTTCGCCCTTTTCTATATCAATATGCAATGTGCATCTTGCACCCTGAACAAAGCCGTCGAGAAATGTAACAAGCTCCTCCGAGGGCATACCCTCAACTTGTTCACCATATTTTATATTTGAGTTAAAGTCTAACAACGCTCTGTCCTCAAACGAGATAACAGCCGACGCTTTTGCCTCGTCAATTATACCAAATGCAAAGCCGTAGCCCGAAGGACAGTTCACTCTGACAAACTCACCTACAGCCTTGCCGAGAGTCATAGACACGTCCTCAGTCACAAGGTGAATAAGCTGAAAATCAGGCATATCAATATTTATATCAATATTCAGTCCTGAACGCCATACAATATGTTCAATCATATGATTTAAAAACGGCAATGGTGTTCTGATTTTGCTTCTGTAATCGGCAGCAACGGCACCCTTTTCAATCGCAACGCTTACAACTGATTCGGTAGTACGTCTGACCGCTGTCACTTTATTTTGCATATTGTTTTCCTCCTTGCTTATTATTCTCTTTCTTTAACAGCCAATCCGTGAGTATCAAAGCCCTCTACCTTTGCAAATTTATATGCATAATCACGAACCATATTAAATCCGTCACGGCTTGCGTAACCTACTGAAGAACGCTTAAGGAAGTCAAGAACTGATACACTTGAATAGGTCTTTGCAGACTGCCCTGTGGGCAAAATCGCATTTGGACCCAAAACAAAGTTGCAAAGGGTAACAGGTGTATAGTCACCAAGCAATATTTCGCCTGCATTCTTAATCTTAGGAAGAACCTCAAATGGCTTTTCTGTAATAACCTCCATATGTTCGGGAGCATACTCGTTTACAAATTCGATACTCTCTTCCAAGCTGTTTGTTATAATTGCACCGCCGTATGTTGATAAAACAGTAGATACAAAGTTGCGTCGTTTTTCTGAAATCTTTTCAAGCTGTTTTTCAACTATGGGAATAACCTTATTAACAAGTTCTTCACTGTTGGTTACGAGCAATGATGCAGAATCAGGACCGTGCTCTGCCTCAATCATCCAATCACGTGCCACTTTTTCGGGGTCAGCGTTTTCATCACAAAGGATAATGGCTTCGCTTGGACCTGCCGGCAAGCCTGCATCAATATAGTTTGCAAGGACACGCTTTGCTGCGGTTGCATATGTATTACCCGGTCCTATAATCTTGTGGCACTTAGGTATTGTTTCTGTACCATAGGCAACTGCGGCAACAGCCTGAATACCGCCAACCTTATATATCTCGGTAATACCGATAACCTTTGCGGCAGCCAGGATAGCGTCGTCTACATTTCCTTCCTCGTTGGGAGGGGTAACAACAACGATATTTTCAACTCCTGCAACAACAGCAGGGATACCAAGCATCAAAAGAACAGACGGGAAACTGCCCTTGCCTCTGGGAACATAAAGACATACATCAACAATAGGTGTTGTCTTTTCGCCCACAAGCAATCCCTTGTCAACCTCGGTAAACCACATTTCCTCAGGCATCTGTTTCTCGTGGAAATTACGAATATTCTTAGCGGCATACTTTATAGCCTCTAATGTTTCTGTGTCCAATCTCTCATAACCCTCTTCTATTTCTTCGGGCTTAACCTTTATTGCATCTGCTGTAAGGTTAACGCGGTCAAACTTAGCTGTGTACTCAAGAACAGCCTCGTCACCGCGTTTGCGGATATCATCAGAAACCTCTTTAGCCAAAATCATCTGCTCGCTGATATCGTGCTCGGCACGTTTCATTATAAACGCCTTTTTTTCGTCTGATAATTCTGATAACTTATAAATATTCATAATTTTCGTCCTTTCGTAACCATATATGTTTTACTGCAAAATTTTACAGAATGCTAATATAAATCATACCACAAATACGCAGATACTTCAAGTGTCTGTTTCAAATTTCTGCATATTATACAAATATTTTTATATTAATGGCAAACAGAGTATAAAATATCATATACCCTATCCCTTTCAAGCTCCTTCTTCCATTGTGTCATAGCGGTTTTATTTTTCAAAAGCGGAGCGGCATTTTTGGCAAGTGTAATCTTTGCCGTTTTCTTTGCTGTGTTCAAAAACTTTCTGCCTGTGTCATTGAACTCTAAAATCTTAATATATTGCGGCAAAAGTTCTGCTTCCTCTTTCTCTATTCCCAAATATGCACACATAACAGCACGTCTTATACGTGTATATGCATATCGTTTGGACTTAACACCCTCTGTCAACGCATCAATTTTGGTACAGTTAAACACTTCTCTTTTTATCTTGTTTTCAAGGCCCTCCGATATTCCCGATATTCGCTTAAGATATGATGCATCTCTCAAACACAGAGTAGACAGAACAGCACTGTCAGCCGCCTTATAATTAAATATTTTTTCATTATACATCTCTCTGCAACAATCAGGAACATAATCAGATATATCCATACCCTTTGCAATGTAATCCCTGATACAAGTGGCAGAAGCAAATTCGCCGCTTGCCTCGGTATCACTATGGTTTGCACCTTTGCGACAGACCAACACAGGCTTAATATTTGAATTTAATCTGATAATTGCTTTTATATACTCTATGGCAAGCAAATTATTCGGCTGTCTGATAATACAATCGGCCTCATTACCCAACAGCTCTTTAACAGCGTAAGCACGTGCTGTTGCAAATGGAATACCCTCTGAAGTTTTTTGGGTAAGAATTTCTTTAAACTTACTTGTTTCACAGACCAAAAAATCTGCGATTTGATACAACTTATCTATGTTATCGCACTCTGCACCAAAGACAAGATAATCAACGCACCGCAGACCATCAAGTGCATAAACAGCCGAATGTGCATACCCTTCGGCAGAACGCAGAACGCAATATGACGGGTTTTCGATTATCAAATCCATACCGCCTGCAATCGCCATCTGCGAACGAATTCTTTTAGGGAATATGGCAAAGTCACCGCGCTGAACATAATTACCGCTCATCAAACCGACAATACAATCACAATCAGTAATCTGCCGAGCCGTATCTATTTGAAATTTATGTCCGTTATGAAAAGGATTATATTCGCAAATAATCGCTGTTGTTTTCATATATTATTCTCCAGGTAATTTTAAATATTTAGCTGATTTTTCTTTTTTGAATTATATCATACAGACACAATTTTGTCCATATCAATTATTGTAAAACACAACACCCGTCATTCCGTATACACCACAATTTTGCCGCAACAAAAGAATTTTTATGAATATTACCGACATATTTGTTAAAAAATTGTAAGTTTTTTTACAAATTTCTCTTGTTAATTGGAAAATATAAGTGTATAATATTACTTGTATGAATAAAATTATAAGTGCTGTACAAAGACGGCAGAATGGAGATTAAAATGAGTAAGTTTTTAGACACAATCAAGGCACGTGCCAAGGCTGACAAGAAAACAATTGTTCTTCCTGAGTCTATGGACAAAAGAACTTTTGAAGCGGCTGAAAAAGTTTTAAAAGAGGGTATAGCTAACATAATCATTATCGGTACCCCCGAAGAAATTGCAGAAAACGGAAAAGGCTATGATATCTCAGGTGCCACAATTATTGACCCGTTTACATACGAAAAAACAGAGGACTACTTAAATCTCTTTGTTGAACTCAGAAAAAATAAGGGTCTTACATACGAAGAAGCTAAAAAGACAGCCCTCGGCGACTATATGTACTATGCTTGCCTTATGGTTAAGGCAGGTGATGCTGACGGTGTTGTATCGGGTGCTTGTCACTCAACAGCTAACACTTTAAGACCGAGTCTTCAAATAATCAAGACAAAGCCGGGTGTTAAGTTGGTATCGGCTTTCTTCCTTATGGTTGTTCCCGATTGTGAATACGGCTCAAACGGAACATTTATTTTTGCTGACAGCGGTTTGGAACAAAACCCTGATGTAGAAAAGCTTGCTGCTATTGCGGCTTGTTCTGCTGAGTCATTTGAACTTCTCGTTCAGGAAGAGGCAATGGTTGCTATGCTTTCACACTCTACAAAGGGCAGTGCAAAGCACGATGATGTAACAAAGGTTGTAGAGGCTACAAAGCTCTGTAAGGAACAAAATCCTGACCTCAAAGTTGACGGCGAGCTTCAGTTAGATGCTGCTATCGTTCCATCAGTTGGTGCTTCCAAGGCTCCCGGCAGTCCTGTTGCAGGTAAGGCAAATGTCCTTGTATTCCCTGACCTTGATGCAGGTAATATCGGTTACAAGCTTGTTCAAAGACTCGCAAAGGCAGAGGCTTATGGTCCTGTTACCCAGGGTATTGCAATGCCTATCAATGACTTGTCAAGAGGTTGCAGTGCAGATGATATTGTCGGTGTTGTTGCAATCACTTGTGTTCAGGCACAGGCTAACTAATAATTATTAAATATTGAAAGGAAAATCTATTTATGAAAATCTTAGTTATTAATGCAGGAAGTTCATCACTTAAATATCAGCTTATTGATATTGAAACAGAAACAGTGCTTGCAAAAGGGCTTTGTGAAAGAATAGGTATTGAGGGTTCAAGACTCAACCATACACCAAACGGCGGAGATAAGGTTGTTATCGAAAAGCATATGAATGACCACTCTGACGCTATCAAAATGGTTCTTGATGCACTCGTTGACAAGGAATACGGCGTTATCTCTGATATGAGCGAAATCTCGGCTGTTGGCCACAGAGTTGTTCACGGCGGAGAATTATTCAGCAAATCAGTTATTATCAATGATGAACTTAAAGACGCCGTTAAAGAGTGTATTCCCCTTGCACCGCTTCACAACCCTGCTAACTTAATCGGTATTGACGCTTGCGAAAAGGCTATGCCCGGTGTTCCTCAGGTTGGTGTGTTTGATACAGCATTCCATCAGACAATGCCAAAAGAAGTATATATGTATGGTCTACCTTATGACTTATATACAGACTACAAAATCAGACGTTACGGTTTCCATGGAACTTCACACAAATACGTCAGCTCCAGAGCGGCTGAAATTCTCGGCAAGGATATCAAAGATTTAAAGATTATCACCTGTCACTTAGGTAACGGCTCAAGTATCACGGCCGTTGAAAATGGTAAATCTGTTGCAACATCAATGGGTCTTACTCCTTTGGCAGGTACTGTTATGGGTACACGTTGCGGAAGCATTGACCCTGCTATAATCAAGTTCATTGCCGACCAAAAGGGTATTACTCTTGATGAGGTTGACAATATATTAAATAAGGAGTCAGGTGTATATGGCATTTCAGGCGTAAGCAGTGACTTCCGTGACCTTGATGCAGCTGCAAGAAGCGGCAACGAACGTGCTCAGCTTGCACTTGATATGTTTGTTTACAGTGTTCGCAAATATATAGGTCAATATATTGTTCAGATGGGCGGAGTTGACGCTATTGTATTTACCGCAGGCGTTGGCGAGAACGACGGCAAAATGCGTGAAGCAATCACCAAAGACCTTGACTTCCTCGGCATATCTATTGATACCGAAAAGAACAAGAATATTCGCGGTGAAGAAGCAATTATCAGCACAGAGGACAGCAAGGTTAAAGCTCTTGTTGTTCCCACAAATGAGGAGCTTATGATTGCACGCGAAACTGCTGCACTTCTTAAATAAGCTATTAAGACATAAAATTTTGCCGAATGATAATACATACACAGTTATCATTCGGCATTTTTTAAATAAGGCGGAATAAATATGCAAGAAAAAAATTTTAATTACAGCACCCTATCAGACGAAGAACTTGTTGAATTATCAGCAGGCGGCGATAAGCGTGCAACAGAAATTATTTTTTCAAGATATAAAAACTTAGTCAAGAACAGAGCCAAAGCATATTACCTGGCAGGAGCAGACCACGACGATATTGTTCAGGAGGGTATGATTGGACTTTTTAAGGCTATTCGCGATTTTGATGTTACAAAACAGCCCCTTTTCCGCAGCTTTGCAGATTTATGCATAAAACGCAATATGATATCTGCGGTTAAATCTTCAACACGCAAGAAACACTCTCCGCTTAATTCGTATATTTCGCTTAGTGAACCTGTATTCGACGACAACGAGGAACGCACCCTTGAAGAAATGATTATTGAAAACAATTCATCAAACCCTGAAGATATGTTTCTTCAAAGAGAAAAAACCGAATTATTAAATCAGGAAATAGAGTCAAAACTCAGCAAATTGGAAAAGTCGGTTTTAGTAAGATATTTAAACGGAATGAATTACAACGATATTGCGGCAGAACTTAACAGAACGCCTAAATCAATTGACAATGCTCTGCAAAGGATTAAGCATAAACTCAACAAGGTTGATTAATACAATCTAACACAAAATGAGCGACAAAAATTTGTCGCTCATTTTGTGTTATTTAATTAGCTAAATTTATATCAAAAGATTACACACGCTTAACATCTGTGGCCTGTGGACCTTTCTCTCCGTCAACAACGTCAAATTCAACCTCCGCACCCTCTTCGAGAGTTTTGTAACCGTCCATTGCAATTGCAGAAAAATGAACAAAAACATCTGTTCCCTCTTCGGTTTCTATAAAACCATAACCTTTTTCTGCGTTGAACCACTTTACTTTTCCTTGCATTATACTTCATTGCCTTTCTGCTCACAAAAATATGATACGCTTTTATCCGCCGTAAGCATACGGAACGTATAATTAAATTATAAATAATTTAACATCAGAGGAAATTATATCATATATATAAAAAATTGTCAAGCATTTTTGTGCATAATGCACATATTCCCATTAAGTTACAAATTTCTATTTAATAAACATAAAATCGCTAAGTATTTCAGGTGAACATTGACGAATTAAAGTACGGTCATCTTCTTTATTTTTATATCTTCGACGGGAGTTCCTCCCTCAGGACCTCTGCGGTCAATCTTAAGAAAATCGTCAACAGTTTCCATTCCCTCAATTACACGGCCGAAACCCGCGTACTGACCATCTAAGAATGAGCAGTCGGCATAGCAAATAAAGAACTGTGAGCTTGCAGAGTTAGGATCCATAGACCTCGCCATTGATACAACACCTCTTGTATGAGATAGTGTATTCTGAGTAAAACCGTTTTGTGCGAACTCACCTTTAATGTTTTTACCGCTGCCGCCCATACCTGTTCCTGTCGGGTCGCCGCCCTGAGCCATAAAGTCGTCTATAACACGATGGAATACAACTCCGTCATAGAACCCCTCAGATGCCAATTTTTCAAAATTTTCGGCTGTTTCAGGTGCGTATTCGGGTAATAATTCTATTGTGAATGTACCGCCGTTTTCCATTTCTACTTTTACTTTTTTATTAGCCATTTGTCTTTCCTCCGTCTTGTGTATTATTTTCTCCGCCACTCTGATTTTCCGTCTCTTTTTGAGCAGACACCAAAGTGTTGTTTGCATCAGCAATATCTTTCATTATATCGCTTACAGATACTTTGTTTACAAAATCTTCGTCAGCTTCAATATTCCATTTATCAATGAGATAGTTTTCAAACTCTGCAAAGCCGGTAACTCTCTTTATGATATGGTATCCATAGGAACTTTCAACCACATCACTTATTTCGTCGTATCCAAGATTAAATGATGCATCTTCAAATTCAGCAACCATTTCGCCGGGACCAAAGCTGTAACCACTGTCAGGCTCCCCTGTGTCTTCGTTAAACTCCTTCATAAGCTGAGTAAAGTCCTCGCCGTTCTTTGCACGTTCCAAAACCTCTTGAATGGTCTTTTTGGGGTCTTCGTACTTTGTACTGTTATTCTTAATAAGAATATGCTGAACAGATACTTTATTATCATCCTTGTATTCTCTCATTTTCTTTTCGTCTTTGATATACTTTTTTCTATTTTTTTCAAAGTCGCTTTTAACCTTGCTGTATATAGTCTCTGACTCGTAAAGTCTTAAATACGCATCAACTGTTTCAACTCCGATTGCCTTTAAGGTGTTTTCAAACAAACCATTCCCCTGCTCAGTCTTATACTGATCCATACCCGATTTTATTTGTTCACGCTCTTCATCAGTAAATGTAATATCATTTTCTTTGCCGTATTTAACTATTGCCGCCCTTTTGAGCATCTCATTAATGGCATTCTCCTTAATCACGTCTGACATAACCCTGCCGTCCGACATCTTTTTCTCCCAATCTACTGTTGTAAAATCAGTTATATTGGGGTCATCTGCCATTGCTACACTCATAGCAGCCTGATAAACATAATATCCGAATGTTTCAGCTGAAATTTTTATTCCATCACCCTTTGCAACAATAATATTATTTCCTATTGTAGATTCGTTATTATCTTCTGTCTGTGATACGTCTGATGAGTTTGTATCTTTTTTATTGCAACCGCTGAGAATAAATGTACAACACATTATTCCGGTAAGCATAATGCACAATCCTAACTTCAAAAATTTATTCATCTTCTTTTCCTCCCTTGCCTGAATCAAACAGGCCAAATGTGATCCCCATGAGCAGCCCCATGCAGATACCAAGGACTATGCTTTGCATTGACTGTGTAAATACGATCCCCCAGAGGAATGCCATGGAAACAGGGAAAACTTTCTCCTTCATTACCATTCACCTTACCTTTTTAGAACCCGCTTACAGCAAGTACACCTCCGACGACTGCAAAAACCGCGCCGAGGACTCGTATCAATATAGTGTATTCTTTCGTCGGCCGTTCTCCGCCCTGCGTTTTCCATTTTTCGGTAATCGTCCATAATGTGACTGGTGCTACAAAGAGTAATCCCAGTCCC
>CACYTW010000075.1 GCA_902777435.1 uncultured Ruminococcus sp.
CTGAAACGATTATGGATATTGCATATAAAGAAAAATACAAATGATTTAATATTGGAGAAGCGTATTAAATGAAGTCATTTTCTGAATTTACCAAAAATGAGCTTTTTAAAAAAGATAATTCCAATTCCTGCTGTGACTTTGCAGAGCTTTCGGGAATGATGCTTTTTGGAAGTAATATTACATTGAAACGTATACGATTTGCAACCGAGAATGAGGACGTTTTGGAGCGGTATATCACACTTGCGGACAGATTTGATGTGAAGGTTGGTGTTGCCAGAACATCAGATTTGTCTTCAAGGTGTTTGGCGGTTGTTTCTGATAAGGACGACATATCAAGGCTTGCTGAGAAATTAGGTATCATTGATAGTGCGACAGGTCTTATCAAATACAGAATTTCAGACGAAATTATTAAAAATGAATGTTGTGTCCGTGCCTTTGTAAAAGGTGCTTTTTTGGGCGGAGGAACGGTTATTGATCCCAAAAAGGCATACAATCTTGAGATTATAACACCTTATATGGGACTACATAATGATTTTTTAGATTTACTGACAAAGTCGGGCTTTGAATTTAAAACTGTTATGCGTAAGTCTAAGTACGTTTTATATACGAAAAGAAGCGAAGTTATCGAAGATTTTTTAAGCTTTATCGGCGCTTTTAATGCACAGATGGAGCTTATTAACATTAAGATTGACAAAGAAATACACAACAGTTTTAACCGCTCAATTAACATTGAGAGTGCGAATTATGACAAAACTATTGACGCTTCGGTAAAGCACATTAAGGCGATAGAAAAAATAGAAAACAAAATTGGACTCGACGAGCTGACGACTGATTTAAAAGAGATAGCAATACTCAGGCTTGCAAACAAGTCAATGAGCCTTCAGGAACTTGGCAAGCTGTTAAATCCGCCCTTGGGTAAATCGGGGGTAAATCACAGATTAAAAAAGATAATCGAAATTTCAGAGAGTTTATAAAAGTGAGGTGAGTTCAAATGGCATTTACACATTTGCATACACATACAGCATACAGCCTTTTAGACGGAGAAGGTACAATAGAAAAACTCGTTGACAGAGCAAAGGAATTGGGACAGACAGCAATGGCTATTACCGACCACGGAAATATGTACGGAGTAATTGACTTTTACGAGTGTGCCTTGAAAAACGGAATTAAGCCTATAATCGGTTGTGAGGTGTATGTTGCCGCCAGGTCAAGATTTGATAAAACTCACGAGCTTGACTCTCAAAGCTGTCATTTAATTCTCCTTGCAGAAAATAATATCGGCTATCACAATTTGATGAAAATTGTGTCAACAGGGTTTATAGACGGGTTTTATTATCGCCCACGTGTTGATATGGAGGTCTTGCGTGAAAACAGCGAAGGCATAATTGCATTGAGTGCTTGTATGGCAGGTGTATTATCACGTCAGCTTCTTGTGGGGAACTATGCTGAGGCAAAGCGTAAGGCTGAGGAATTTATAGAGATATTCGGCAGGGATAATTATTTTATTGAAATACAAGACCACGGCATTATGGAGCAGAAAAAGCTTAATCGTGACCTTATCACCCTTGCAAATGAACTTGATTTGCAGGTTGTTGCTACCAATGACGTGCATTATGTTAAGCAAAGTGATGCTGAGTTTCAAGACATACTTATGTGTATTCAGATGGGCAAAACGGTAGATGATGATGACAGAATGAAGATGAGTACCGATCAGCTTTATCTTAAATCGGAAGACGAAATGAGAGAGCTGTTTGCTTATATTCCTGAGGCGATAGACAATACCTGCAAAATCGTTGAACGCTGTAATGTGGATATTGAGTTTGGAAAACTCCATTTGCCGAAGTTTGACATTCCTGATGGATTGACTTCGTACGAATATTTAAGAAAGCTGTCGGAGAGCGGCCTTGAGGAAAGATATCCCGATGATGACGGCTCTGTCAGAAATAGAATGGAATATGAACTCAGCACAATCAATTCAATGGGATATGTAGACTATTTTTTGATTGTGTGGGATTTTATAAATTATGCCAGAATCAACAATATTATGGTAGGTCCGGGCAGAGGAAGTGCGGCAGGCAGTGTTGTTGCATATTGCTTGCATATTACAAATGTTGACCCAATCAGATACGGACTCATTTTTGAGCGTTTTTTAAACCCTGAAAGAGTGAGTATGCCCGATATTGATATTGACTTCTGTTATGAACGCAGAGGTGAGGTTATAGAATATGTAAACCGAAAATACGGAGAGGATAATGTCGCACAGATTGTCACCTTTGGTACTATGGCGGCACGTCTTGCTATCAGAGATGTGGGACGTGCTTTAAATGTTCCGTATGGCGTTGTTGATGAAGTTGCAAAGGAAATTCCTATGGAACTGAAGATGACCATTAAAAAGGCACTGAACGTAAATTATAAGTTAAAAGAGCTGTATGACGGAAGTGAACAGATAAAAAAATTAGTTGATACTGCCATTGAACTTGAGGGTTTGCCCAGGCACACGTCCACTCACGCCGCAGGTGTTGTTATAACAAGCGGAGGTATACGGAATTATGTACCTTTGCAGAAAAATGACGACGTTATAACGACTCAATTCACTATGACTACCATTGAACGCCTGGGACTTTTGAAGATGGACTTCTTGGGACTTCGGACCTTGACTGTTATTCGTGATGCAATTAATCATATTAAAAAGGAACACGATGTGGATGTCAACTTTGACAAATTGGATATGGATGATATAGATGTGTACGCAATGATATCTCAGGGCGAAACAGACGGCGTATTTCAGCTTGAAAGTTCAGGTATGAAGCAGTTTATGAAGGAGCTTAAGCCGAACTCGCTTGAAGATGTAATAGCAGGCATATCTCTTTATCGACCGGGTCCTATGGATTCGATACCGACTTATGTTAAAAATAAGAACAATCCGTCTGATATAACCTACAAAGATCCAATGCTTGAGCATATTCTTGATGTGACATACGGCTGTATTGTGTATCAGGAGCAGGTTATGCAAATCGTTCGTGAGCTTGGCGGATATTCTCTGGGACGTGCTGATCTTGTAAGACGTGCTATGTCCAAAAAGAAAGCAGATGTTATGGCTCAGGAGCGGCAGAACTTTATATATGGCACAGAGGAAAACGGTGCTTGCGTAGATGGTGCGATTAAAAGAGGCGTAGATGAAAAGGTTGCTGCTGAGATATTCGACGATATGATGGACTTTGCATCATATGCATTTAATAAATCCCACGCCGCCGCATATGCCGTTGTGGCATATCAGACTGCTTGGCTTAAAAACAAGTATCCGACAGAGTTTTTTGCGGCACTTTTGACTTCGTTTATAGACAGTTCTGCTAAAGTGGCTAAATATATTGAGGTGGTAAAAAGACTTGGTATCACTATATTGCCGCCGTCGATAAACAAGAGCGGACGTACATTCTCTGTGGATAACGGAAAGATAAGATTTGGTCTTGCCGCCGTTAAAAATGTTGGCGGTGCAGTTGTTGACGAGATTGAGGAAGAACGCAGAAAAAATGGAGAGTTCACAGGTTTTACAGACTTTTGTGACAGAATGGCTCAGCGTAAGATAAATAAGCGTGTAGTCGAAAATCTGATAAAAAGCGGTGCTTTTGACGAATTTGGACTTAAACGCTCGGTGCTGATAAATGTTTATGAGTCTGTACTTGATGATGCGGTAAGCAAAACAAAACATATTATGCCCGGACAGATTGATATGTTTGGCAATATGGAGAATATTTCTGTAAAGTCGGACAACTTTGCAGATTTAGAGGAGTTCCCTAAAAATGAGATTTTGGCAATGGAAAAAGAAACCATAGGAATGTATGTGTCGGGGCACCCTCTTGACAGCTGTGCTGAGGCGGTAAAAGCAATGTCGACCTGTTCCGTAGCCGAATTATGCGAAAACGAAAATCACAGATTTAATATAGGCGACCAGGTAACATTGTCAGGAATTATCACAAAATCACGCAATCAGCTTACTAAAAAGGGTGAAATTATGCGGTACATTGAGATTGAAGACCTGACGGGAAGCATTGAGGTTATTATATTTCCGTCGCAGGTTAAACGCTTTGATGAACTGACATATGTTGACAAAATTGTCACGATAAGCGGTAACTTGGACATATCAGAGGATGCACCGCCTAAAATAAGGCTTGAAAACATCAATCTTCTTGACACCTCAGCAAAAAGAAAATCAAGGCTGTATATAAGATTTGACTCCCGTGATGTGCAAACAATGACAAAGGTTAAAGAAATTTTGTGTGATGCAAATGGTGATACAGAGGTTGTTATAGTCTTTGAGGACACAAAACAAAAGGTAAAAGCACCGAAAACTATGATGGTTAATAAAAATGACAGGCGTATAGACAGCCTGATTAATCTGCTTGGCGAGGAAAATGTCAAGTATGTCGAAAGATAGAATTTTTGATAAAATTTTAAAGTATAAATTTTTGAAATATGGGAGAAATATAAAAGCGGAATAAAAATAATGGAGGTAGAATTTATGAGAGAATATTACAATTTAGGAAAATGCTGTATGAAAAAAAATGGTATATGGAAGTTTGTTGCGGCGATATTCTTTTTGGCGTTTATGGCAATGACAATTAATGCCTTGTGTCTTAAAAGAAAAAACAGAGAATACTGCAAAAAAATCGTTGAAATGAGCGAGAATTTTCCAAACACAGCGGAACAGGAAGAGAAGCTGTCTGAAATAAGAAAAAGAAAATGGGGAAAGGCTCATTCTTTGTTTAACAGGAAGTCAGACGAAGAAAGACTTGCAGATAACAGAATAATAGAAGAGGATTAGGGTTAACAAGAAATATTATGGAGGTAATAGCACATATAAGGACAAAGTTCCGTGAAAAGTTCGGTATTCCGCGTCAAAGCGGTATTACAGGCGGAATGTGTGGTAAAATAGTATTTGAGCCGGAATACAGATATGCGGAGGCGTTCAGAGAGTTAGAAAACTTCTCACATATATGGATTATATGGGAGTTTTCTGAGGTTGATAAAGATAAGCCCTGGTCACCTACCGTGCGGCCGCCAAAGCTTGGGGGAAATCAAAGGGTGGGCGTCTTTGCAACACGTTCGCCGTTTCGTCCTAACAGAATAGGGCTATCCAGTGTCTCTCTTGACAAGATTGAATTTGACAGCGAAGAAGGCCCCGTTCTTTATGTGTCGGGAGCGGATATGGTTGACGGAACACCTATATTTGACATAAAGCCGTATCTGCCATACGCAGATTGCCATACTGATGCAACAGGCGGTTTTACCGAGGACATATGCAATGACAGACTTGACGTTAGGTTTAAAGACGGAATAACAAAAGACATTCCGCAAAATACGCTTGAGGATATTGCAGATATCTTGTCTGCAGATCCCCGTCCGTCATATCAGAATGACGCTGAACGTGTTTACGGAATGTTTTACGATTGTTTTAACATTAAGTTTACTGTAAAGGATAATACCTTAACAGTATGTGAGATTAATCAAAAACCCAAGGGGTGATTTTATCACCATCCACCATATAGGCGGAGTGAGCGAGGAGTGCAAGGGGTTCATCTGATTTAGAGTCGGAATAGAATTTGTCTATTTCACCGCCGTAGACTTCGTAAAAACGTCTTGTCTTTTCTGCACCAAAACAGTTAATTCCAAGATAACAGCCTGTGTCTATATCGACTTTAGAGGCGAGTAAGCGGACATTTAATTTGTCGCATACAGGTTTAAGTAAAAATTCAGGAGATGCCGAGATTATGATATCGTCGGCATTTTTTTGTTCTAAATACCAATTCTTAATATTACTCATATGTGTAAACCAAAACTCCTTTACATGACATTCTGTATCCTTCAGGTACAAAAGATAGGAATACATATTTTCCTTAAAGTCGGTTTTAGAGCATAACGAGGTTTTGTATGCTAAAAAAGACGGTAGTGTCTTGTTTATATGTTTAAAAATAAGTGAAGGCTTTTTCTTTATACACCAGGAAATAAAATCTGCGGTACTGTCACCGTGATATATTGTTCCGTCAAAGTCATATACGTTCATAAATCGTCTTACCTTTCTGTCAATTTTCTTAAGTTTACCATAAATTTTAAATTTATGCAATAAAATTTGTATATAACTATTGACAAACAGAAAAAAAGTGGTAGAATATAGTTAGCACTCGATAAGAGAGAGTGCTAACAAAGTATACTAAATTACGAAAGAGGGCAATTATATGTCGAAATTTGAATTTAAATCAGAGTCAAAGCGTATGCTTGACCTTATGATTAATTCCATCTATACCCATAAGGAGATTTTTTTGAGAGAGCTTGTTTCAAATGCCAGCGATGCACTTGATAAGCTGTATTATATGTCGTTAAAGGATGAAAATATCTCATTTGACAGAGAGAAGTTTTACATCAGAATTACACCTGATAAGGATAACAGAACACTTACCATATGTGACAGGGGTATCGGTATGACTCAGGCGGAGCTTGAGGAGAACGTGGTTACAATAGCAAAGAGCGGTTCTTTTGCCTTTAAAAACGAGAACGAAAAAGCTGATGATATAGATATTATCGGTCAGTTCGGCGTAGGCTTTTATTCAGCGTTTATGGTTGCCAAAAGTGTGACGGTAAAGAGCAAGAAGTTTGGATGTGACGAGGCATATAAGTGGTTTTCTGAGGGTGCGGACGGCTATGAAATCGAGCCGTGCACTATGGAAGAGAGCGGAACTGAAATCGTTATTGCTTTAAAGGATAATACCGATGATGAAAATTATGACCAATATCTTGAGGAATTTAAAATTAAAGAGTTAATCAAAAAATATTCTGATTACATCAAGTATCCTATTAAAATGATGGTTACCAAGCAGAAACTTAAAGATAAACCTGAGGGAGAGGAGAATAAGGAGCCTGAGTATGAGAGTTATACAGAGGACGAAACTCTGAACAGTATGGTTCCTATCTGGAGAAGAAATAAATCGGAGCTTAAGGATGAGGATTATAACAACTTCTATAAAGAAAAATATTATGATTACGAAGACCCTATAAAGACTATTCATACAAGTGCAGACGGAGCTGTCAGCTATAACGCACTTATGTTTATTCCGTCGCGTCCTCCGTATGACTATTATACAAAGGACTTTAAAAAGGGACTTTCGCTATACACAAATGGTGTAATGATTATGGACAAGTGTGAGGACTTATTGCCTGATTACTTTGGCTTTGTAAAGGGCCTTGTGGACTCAGCAGATTTGTCATTGAATATCTCCCGTGAGATATTGCAGCACGACAGACAGTTAAAGACAATAGCAGCTCATCTTAAAAAGAAAATCAAGAGTGAGCTTTTGGCTATGCAGAAAAATGACAGAGAGAATTATGACAAGTTCTACGAAAACTTTAAGCGCCCGCTGAAATACGGAATGTACGATAACTTTGGTGCTGATAAAGATTTTCTTGTTGACCTTGTTATGTTCTATTCGTCATCAGAGAAAAAGAATGTAACATTAGCTGAATACATTGACAGAATGAAAGATGGTCAGGAGTGTATTTACTACGCAAGCGGCGAAACAGTTGAACAGGTTGACAGTCTGCCGCAGACAGAGGCTGTTAAGGATAAGGGCTATGAAATTCTTTATCTTACGGAAGACGTTGACGAATTTGCATTGAAGATTTTAGGCAAGTATAAAGAAAAGGAGTTTAAGTCCGTATCTTCGGCTGACTTAAACTTAGAGGATGAAACAGCAAAGGCAGAGGAGTCTGTCGAGGAAGAGACAAACAAGGTTTTATTTGATGCAATGAAGGAATGTCTTGGCGATAAGGTAGTTAAGGTTAAGCCTACTGCTAAGCTTAAGACGCATCCTGTTTGCATAACAAACGAGGGTGAGATTTCGCTTGAGATGGAAAAAATACTCGGAGCAATGCCCAACGGCGGAGTGAAAGCTCAGAGAGTTTTAGAGGTCAACATTAAGCATCCTATATATGAAAAACTGAAAGAGAATATTCCCCGTCAGATGTTTGAAGTGCCTGTACAAGCCGCCATAGGCGGAAAGATAATCGCCCGTGAAACCATAAAAGCACTGCGTAAAGACGTTCTTGCAAAGTGCTACGGCGGTGATATCACTCGTAAAAAGAAACTGCTAGAAAAGCAGAAAGAGGGTAAAAAGAGAATGCGTCAGCTGGGTACTGTATCTGTACCTCAGGAAGCTTTCATGAGCGTACTGAAGCTGGACGACTAAAGGAGGTACGGCATCATGGAAGCGCTTATCGTATTAGTGATAGTCACTGTTCTGTTGTTGATACTGGGCGTTTCTGCTGAGGTGCTGATAATAGGCTTCCTTGGATTATTAGGCTTGATGATGGGATCACTGTTCCTGTTTTTTGCTTATTGCATAATACGAATGACACAGAGCAGAAAATACATAGGAAAGGTAGCAAAGGTGGATATTAACCCCAAATATGGGTTCAGCACACCTGTCTATGAGATCGACGGCGAAAATTACGAAAATGTATTCCCCTGCGAGGTCATAATGAAAAAACAGCTCTACTACGAGGGTCGTGAGTGCAAACTTCTGCTTGATAAAAAGCGCAGTAAGGTATTTGACGGAAATGCAAGGATAAGCTCCATAGTCGGCATACTTCTGAGTGCCGTTTCCTTTGTTATGATCCTCAGCTACATGATGGAAATACTTTAAAAGACATCAACAAAT
>CACYTW010000076.1 GCA_902777435.1 uncultured Ruminococcus sp.
TGATGGGTTCTATGACGAAATGGACGGCGCTATCCGAAGTGCAATCAAAAAGAATTTTATCAAGGAAAGGTGTCTTGACCTTTATTTAATGACAGAAAACGTAGACGAAATTTTTAATCATTTAACTGCTCCCGTTAAGGAACTCAAAACCGTAAAAGAATTAAAAGACGGTTAATAACAAATACAGTAATTATACAAACTGCTCCACAGCTCAATTGAGCTGTGGAGCAGTTTTTTTAGGGTGGCATTATATGACACCTTTGAATAATGTATTATCTAATCGTGCGGTGAGATAAATCCCGGGACACCGCAAAATAACAAGAGGTATAACCTCTTACGAAAGGAATGGTTAAAATAATGTTCAACTTTAACACGCAGAAGAAACAGACCGCACCGAATATGAACGCACAGGTTCAAGGCGGTAACAAACCTACTGCAATGCCTGCATCCGAAAATGGTGCGGCTATGGCTCAGGAGGATTACGTCAACAACAGGGTTGCCGAAATCGAAGCACAGCGCCGTGAGTTTATGGCAAAGAAAACTGACTTTGATATGCAGGCAGAATTACAAAACCCTGACTTCGTTAAGTATCTGATGAAGAACGGCTTATCCGTAGAGGATGCATACTTCCTCGCCCATCGCGACGAAATAATCGAAACCGCGGTCAAAAATGCGTTCAGCCGTTTTTCTGCAAGACAGAACCGAATTACTGAAAACGGTGCCGGAAAGAACAGCCCTGCTGTTGTAAAGAAAAATCCAAAAGATATGAGCGATAAAGAGATTGACTCAATTATCGAACGCGTCAACAATGGTGAAAAGATTAGCTTTTAATCTATACAGCAAGTTACTTAAAATCAATATTTAACAAAAAGGAGATTTTTTAATGAGTATTAACTATAACACACAGACAACTGCAACTAATGTTGCAGGCAACAATCTCACACCTGAGATGAAAACATATTATGACAGAGCACTCATACGCTTTGCATCTCCAAAGCTGGTTCACGCTCAGTTTGGCCAGAAAAAGCCTATCCCTGCAGGAAGCGGTAAGACGATTGAGTTCCGCAAGTTCAGTCCATTGCCAAAGGCTATGGTACCTCTTGCAGAGGGTGTTACACCTAAGGGTAACTCGCTCAACGTATCAACTGTTGAGTCAACTGTTGAGCAGTATGGTGACTATGTCACACTTTCTGATATGCTGACCCTGTCTTCAATCGACTCTGTCATATCAGAAACTCAGGCGGTACTCGGCGACCAGGCAGGACGTACACTTGATACTGTCATTCGTGAAAAAATTAATGCAGGCACCAACGTTCAGTACGGCAACGGAAAATCTGACCGCAGTCTTTTGGTGGGTGGTAGAACAAATTACGCTGACAACGATTATTTGAATGTGGCAACAGTTAAAAAGGCTGTTGCAACACTTAAGCGTAACAATGCAAGTCCATTTAAAGACGGCTGTTACGTCGCAATTATTCACCCTGATGTTGCCAACGACTTGACTAACGACCCCGAATGGAAGGCTGTTAAGCAGAATGTTGACCCTGAAGATTGGTACAAGGGCGCTATCGGTAAAATTCACGGCGTTGTATTTGTTGAATCTACCGAAGCCAAAATCTTCCGTGCCAAAAACTTAAGAAACGCCGAAACTCTTGAAAAGGGCGACCCTGAATGTCTTACTGTTGCCGCAGTAGACACAAAAGGCAAAATCACTTTAAGAGAAGACCTGTCAAGTGATGATGCATCTGCCTTAATCGGCAGAAGCATACAGATAAACGGTTTTGATTATTCTGTTGCAACTGCTGTCGCAGGCGATGCAGGCAGTGCCGTTATCACAGTTACCGAAACTTTGGACAAGAGCGTTATTGCAGATTGCATAATCTACCCGGGCGGTGCAGGTGCCAACGGCAGAGATATCTATTCTACTTTATTTATCGGACAGAATGCTTATGGTGTTACCAACATCACAGGAGGCGGTCTTGAAACTATCCTTAAGCAAAAGGGCAGTGCCGGCACAGGCGACCCACTTGACCAGAGAAGTACTGTCGGCTGGAAGGCTACACAGACAGCAGAAATTCTCTCACCTGAATTTATGGTTCGTGTAGAGACCACTTGCAGCTACTAATAGATTTTTGTTTCTGCTGCCATTAGGCAGCAGAAACACACTTAAAAAGGAGGTATTATAAATGGCTAAAACTTCAAATACAAAAAATTCCGCTTTAGAAAAATATTATAATGAGCTTGTTCCTGTTATGCTAATCAAAGACAATGCTAAATACAAAGATGATTTAACAGTAACTGTCAACGGCACAAACTATCAGATACAGCGTGGTGTTCAGGTTATGGTTCCGAGAAAAGTTGCTCTCACCATTGAACGCAGCCACAAGCAGGAGCTTGAAGCACAGGCATATATGGAAAGTCTGAAAGGTTAGGTGGCTTATGGAAATTTTAAGGGCAATAGAGCGCACTGACGCTCTTCTTCCCAATCAATACAGCTTAGAAGAAAAGCTATGCTGGTGTGATGAAGTGTCCTCTGAAATTCGCAGAAATATCATAAAAAAATATGATATTATCGAAACAACAGTCGATAAAAACTGCGATATCACCTTACCGCCCGATATAACATATGATTTGGTTGAACAAATCATATTCAATAATCAAATCTACGAAAAGCAGGACTTCAGAAACTTAAGCCCAACTTTCGCAGACTCTTCTGCTCTCACAGGCAAAAGACTCTCTGTCGTATATCTTGCTCTTCCAAAACCTATCAGAGCTACTGACATAAGGGGAGAATTTAACACGAGTGAAAATGTTATCGAGATAGAAAACGCTCCATTTTATGAGGGTGACAAAATTCAGATAGCGTCACTTAACGACTTAAGTGACGAGGCAGATTACTCATCCTCTCCCTCCGCTTATGTCTTAGAGGTTATGAACGATAAGATTATACTCGACAGAGACGCCATAGAAGCAGAAACTGCCGCCAAACTTGCCATTAGGCGTGTAATAGATGATACAACCGTTATAGATTCTGCTCCCTACGACAGAATGTATATTGAATATATACTTGCCAAAATTGCATTATATCAGCACGATTATTCGGGGTATAACGCACATATGACACAGTATAACAGTCTTTTTGCCGCCGCTCAGCGTGAGTTTATTACACGCAGTCCGCTTACTTCAAAGCTGAGATTTAAAAACTTCAGTATAGTATAAATGTATTTTGGGAGGTTGAAAAATTATGTTGCCAAAACTTAATATAAAAGAAAACAAAAACGCAAGCCTTAAAGTCTTTGGTGGCTTGGACAGACGTGATAAAATATCTGACATATCATTTACAGATATGACAAATATATCACCTGATGCACTTCCTGCCATAAAGCCCAGAGAGCCAAGAAAGAAAATTGCCAATTTAACATCTGCCGCCGCTGTTTGCTCACCTGAAATCACAAGCGACGAGCTATCCTCTTTTACAGGGATAGCTAATAACAAATTCTATTACAACGGGAAGTTGATTTCAGGTACACTTACAGAAAGTAAAAAGTCCATTGCTGACTTTAACGGAAAGATTTGTATTTTTCCTGACAAGGTTTATTACGACTACATCCCCGACCCCGAAACAGGTGTTGTAGGAGATTCTCTTGTCAGTATGGAAAAAACCACAACTGTTAAAAATGCCAAATTTTATTCTTTCTCGGATGAAGTCACAGGCAGTTATACTGCGTATATCTCATCCTCTTCCGCTGATTTTTTATCAAACTTTGCAGAGGGCGACAGCATTGTGATTTCAGGTTGTTCTAAATCTGACAATAATACTGTCACCGCTGCAGACCGTAAGGAGACAGTGTCGGCAGACGCAATCGTAAGTGCTGTTGTCACATCAGTAAGCGACAACAAGCTGAGTTTAGTATTATATAATAATTCAGGCGAAAAAGTTGGTTTTGTAAACACCACCGAGACAAATACTGTTACTCTGAAAATTGACGTCCCCGATATGGACAACATTTGCGTCCATAACAACCGTCTGTGGGGAACGTCAACTAACGGAGAATATGTATATGCCTCAAAGCTTGGCGATTGCACAAATTTCAACTCTTTTCAAGGTCTTGCAAACGATAGCTGGTACAGCTATATTGCTACCGGCGGACGATTTACGGGTATATGCAGTTATCGCACCTCTGTAATAGTTTTTAAACAAAATTATATACATCACATCTATGGCGATGCACCAACAAATTTTTCAATTCCCAAGCAGACATACGGCGGATGTATTGATGGCAAAAGCATTTGTGAAATAGGAGGTGTTTTATACTATCTCACCAACAATGGATTTTACGCATATAGCGGGGGCGAGCCTTACAGCGTATCACCGCAGCTTAATGTAAAATACTCCTCCTGCGCTGCCGGAACCGATGGCAGGCATTACTACGCCTCCGCTATCCGTGAAGACGGTACTTGTGAAGTCCTTGTTTACTCTCCCGAAAAAGATATTTGGGTCAGAGAAGATGATACGCCGTTTATTGATTTTTGCTTATACAACGGCAAACTATACGGCATTACATTAGATAAAATGATGATGCTGTGTGGCGGAGATGAAAATTTTACCTGGCAAACTATTTCCAAACGCTTTACCTATGATGCGACAGACTACAAGGGCTTATCTTGCATATGGCTGAGAATGGACCTTGGCAATAATTCTGAGGTTGCTGTTTCTGTTTCCAAAGACAATAATGAATTTGAGTTATGCGGTACAATTTCAGGCGGCGGCGAATTTTCCGTATATCGCGTGCCGATACGCTTTGGAAAGTGCAACAGCTTCAGGATTATGCTTGAAGGCACAGGAAATGCCACAGTACACGATATTGAAATCAAGAGTTACAACGGAGGTAGAATTTATGGATAAAATATCAGAAGACAGTAAACTTAAAAAAGATGTACCTAAGTACAATGACAGTGTCGGCATTCGTGCTACACTAAATAATTTAGGAGTTTCCGACAGCAGTATCGGCTATGATGAAAATAACAAAACCGTCACCATAGGCGGAAAGGCTTTTATGAAACCAACCTATATGGACGAGGATGCAGGCATATCATATGCACCTGAATCAGCAATAAGACAAAATCTTGTTGACTTTTATAAAGACAGTTCCAATCCCATCGTACGTGTCAGTGACGCTTATACCGCCGCCGCAGGCAAATACGGGCTTTACGCTTCTGCTCTCACATACGGAAATAATACTGTTATGATTGGCGGTGTTCCACTTAACACATTGTATATTGACGACAGTGGAAAGGCGTGGGCTTGGCAAAATGATGTTTATGATTTGACAGAAAAATATGCAGATAACGTAGGTGTTTCAACGCCTGAATCAGCTTACGGCAATACAAAGAAATATCTGTCAGATATAGAAAATGCAATAAAGTCGTTATATAACCAATCGTCATTTTCCTACGACCCTGATGATGACCCCGTATATATGGCGTACCGTAACAAGTATATACTTGAGGGCAACAGAGCAACCCAGGACACTATGGCGAACTATTCTGCACTGACCGGCGGATATGCAAATTCAGCTGCCGTAACCGCAGGAGCACTTGCCAATCAATACTATTCACAACAGCTCACAGATAAAATTCCCGAGCTTGCCAAACAGGCTTATGACAGGTACAATGATGACAGACAGGCCAATATCAGCCTGATAGATAAAATGATTTCCGCATATAATTCGGCGTATAATAATTTATCAGACACTAACGATACCGCCCGAAAGTATGCAAATGCAACAGCTAATTCTGTTACTGCAAGGGATAACGACTCTTATGAACGATATTGGACAGATCTGCTAAATCAACAGGATTATGATACTCAGATACAAAAGAACTATTGGGAAGATTCAAATAACATTCAAAATCAGCTTATGAACAGCTACAAAATGCAAGGATATATTCTTGATAACGAAGAACAGGAAATCTCCAATTCATATCTTAAACAGTTATTAGAGGCCGAAATTGAGGAAAGCAGAGCAAATACATATGCCAAATATTATAAATAATCAATAAGACTTTACTGTAAATTAAACCGCCTTCCGAATAAATATGGAAGGCGGTTTAATTATTATTCCAATTCCTTTAAAAAATCTTCAAAGTTACACACTATGCCATAGTCCGCACATCTGAAAATCTGTGCATCTTTATCAGGATTAATTGCGATTACTGCATCAGCACCCTCTATTGCACAAGTATGCTGTGCCGCCCCCGATATGCCAACAGCTATGTATATCTTTGGGCTGACATTTTTGCCTGTAAGCCCCACCTGAAATTCGTATGGAACAACATTTTTATCCACGAGTGCTCTTGAGGCACATAACTCAGCATTCTGTCTTTTCGCAAATTTCTTTAACTGTTCAAGGCTGTCGGCTATTCCTCTGCCCCCTGATACTATTACATCATCGGACTTTTGAGTACAGCGAACTGTTGCCATCTGCGGCATTGTACGGCATTCAATCTTAGCTATAATGTTTCCGCTCTTTGCAGGGCGGTACATTAACAGCTTATTTCCGTCTGGTTCGAGAGCAGTACAATCGGCACACAACCCTGTTCTAAGCATAGCCGCAACCTGAGGAGCCGTTCTTCTGCCCCAAAGGTCAGCAGGCCAGAGGATTATCTCAGGCCTTTTCTCCTCTGCAAGCTCTGCAATTTTTTTTGCATCTTTTTCATAGATTACTTCTACGTTCTCAGCAATCTCCGCCGCCTTTTGTGCGGCTTCGTTCCCGACTGCCCAGACGCTTTTCAGCTTACGTTCAGATTTTTCAATTTCAAGTTCTTTCCTCTTACTGTTTAAAAGTTTGGAAAAAACAGCATCAAACTCACTTGGCTTTATGAACTTACAGCTTCTCATACCTGATGCGTTTTCAAAGGTTTTCAGCACCTTTGTAGGCGAACCCGAAAGTCCGCAAAGGCTTTCATCTGCGTGTACACTGCTGTTGTCCAAAACCTCGATTTCACCGAGGCGGGAGCGAATAGAGGGAAACCTCAATGTGTTTATTCTCTCTATTGTCAGCAATGTCGGAAGTGAAGCAGACTCCTGTCCCAGCCTTGTGGTACATTCGATTTTATCAGATATTGCGTCTATGCTCATAACATTTGTTATAAGTCCAATCCCCAACAATGTTGCAAGGCAAGGTCCCACCTGTGCTGTGTCGCCGTCTATTGTCTGACGACCGCAGAATATCAAATCAAAATTCATTTTCTTTAAAAAAGTTGATAAGATATTTGCCGTTGCAAGTGTATCTGACCCTGCATACAATTTATCGGAAAGCAGAAAAACTTTTTTTACGCCAAGTCTTGTCAGCGAACGGAGTTTTTCCGCCGCCGATTGCGGACACATAGATACCGCATACACCTCTGCACCCTCAATTCTGAGAGCCTCTTCCAATGCACATTCGTCAAAGGGATTGAACTCACCCTCAACAACTTTTACACAAACAGCTATTTTCATACCTAAAACTCCTCGTGATATATTTCAGCGAGTGCGTCGTGAACCTTCTTATACTTTTTAAACACTTTGGCATACTGAGCGTGCCTTTCCATATCAGGTTTGGTAATCGAAACGTCTTCGTTGCAAGTATTCACTGCCTCTTCGGGAGAACTCCAAAAACCTGCTTTTACCCCTGCGAACATTGCACTTCCGAACGAAGAATCAGCATACTTTTTAAC
This sequence comes from uncultured Ruminococcus sp., assembly GCA_902777435.1. GTDB lineage: Bacteria > Bacillota > Clostridia > Monoglobales > Monoglobaceae > UMGS1820. Next base: position 7,720 of record CACYTW010000076.1, read on the forward strand.
GACCAATGTAAACCCAAGTATATCGGATGTAATCTGCCTCCACAATGGGCTCTTGCCGCCGCCGCCTATAATAACGGCTGTATCCTCGTGAGGTATACCTATATTTTCAAGAGCATTTTTACAATCTAAAATAGACATAGAAACACCCTCGAGTACAGCACGTGTAAAGTGTTCCTTTGTGTGACCTGAACGCACACCTATAAAACTTGCACACAGCTTTGGGTCGGCATATGGTGTAAGCTCACCATTGAGATACGGATTGAATATAAGTCCGTCCGAACCTGGTGCAACACTCTCTGCTCCGCTGTCCAACTCTGCATATTCTCCGCCAAATGTATCTCTGAACCATCTGTATGATGCCGCACACGACTTTGTAGCCGTTCCCGGGTACCACAGACCATCTAAAACGTGAGAATAATTTATCAAGTTTTTATCAGGATAAGCCTTGTCTGTCACAACGCAAATTCTGCCTGCTGTCGCAAGTTTGATTGTCATTTGACCTTCTTTTACAGCACCTGCGGCAAACACCTCCATAACGGTATCTGTTGTACCGCACAGAACCATTGTTCCCTCGGCAAGACCTGTATCCTTTGCAGCCTCTGCAGTCACCTTTCCCGCTACATCTCCCGGAGATACGATTTGGGGGAGCATATCTGTGTCAATCTCTAAAATTTTGCACAAGCTCTCCGACCAGCATTGCTTGCCATAGTCAAAGAACATACTGCCCTCTGCCTCGATATTATCGGTGACATAATCTCCTGTCAACTGATGTCTTACAAAGTCTTTGGCGAACATTACTTTTTTAACTTTGCTCCATATCTCAGGCTCATTATTCTTAATCCACATAAGCTGAGGCAAGGTCCAGATAGTGTCGGGATTATGCAGACACTCTTTTAAAATTGTATCGTTGTAATTTTCTTTGAGGTATTTCAC
>CACYTW010000077.1:0-8470 GCA_902777435.1 uncultured Ruminococcus sp.
CATAGTGTAGATGATTAATAATTATTCAATACTCATTTTTCATTATCTTTTGTAGGGCAGGGGCTTGCTCCTGCCGAATTTGTAGGGGACGATGCCCACATCGTCCCGCAGATATGTGAACAAATGTGTAATAAATTATACGTTTGGCGAACATAGTAACCGATCCCTCAGTCAGCTAACGCTGACAGCTCCCTTTACGCAAGGGAGCCTTAAATCGATGCCTCATAAACGGGCGATTAGTGAATCGCCCCTACAAATATGCAATGGAGTCGAAGAATAGTCCTCATTGTATTGTAGGGCAGGGGCTTGCTCCTGCCGAATTTGTAGGAAACGATGTCCACATCGTCCCTTTTGTCAGCGATAGCTGACTGAGGGCTCGGCGTTGCTGTGTATATTGTTATTTTTCGTTGTCGGTTTTGCTTGGAATTAGTAATATATAAATTATATAACATATTACAATATAAAATATGAAGAATACTGCATTTGGACGTAGAGTGATTACAGAAAATATATCTTTGGAGAAAAATTCTGCAATGCAGTTGGTGAATTTAAGTGTTGGGTTTAGAACAAACACAGCGATTATATCTGACAATGGTTTGCATATGCGGAAAACAAAGCTGTTAATAAAACCAAATATCAAAATCAGTGCCACTGCCGGGTATATTAATATGTTACCTATTATTCCGCCGAAGGCTATTCTGCCAAAGAACTTAGCGGTAAAATATGATATACCTATCAATCCGCTTAAAGATAAACTGACAGAGTTTACAACATATGATGAAAGATAGGTGACAGGTTTGTTCAACAATTGGTTTTTAGGTGAGAGAATTGCAAATGAAAGCATTTTTTGTATTGGGTCTGCACATATCAACAGACCGAGTGTTGCACTGAATGATAAAATAAAGCTGTAACTTTCTAAACAGTATGGGTTGTTGAATATAATAACCACAGCCGAAAACGCAAGGGCAGTAAGACTGTCGTGCTGTCTTTTGAATACGTATGACAATAGCATAATCGATAGCATTATAACAGCTCTGTTCACCGATGGTGTAAACAGAGCAACAGCAGCGAAGATTAACAGAACGGGAATGGCAAACAACGCAAACAGGCGTTTTGGTACACGCATAAGCGTGAGAATAATTGATATGATAAGAAAAATATACGAGGTGTGCATTCCCGAAACAGACGCAACGTGAATAAGACCTGAGTCGGTATATGACTCGTATAATTTATCCGAAAAGCCGCTGACATCTCCCAACAGTATACCGCAGAGCAAAGCGGCTTCGTTTTCATTGTATATATGGTTCTTGACCGAGTCCTTTACTGCAAAACGGAGTTTGTATCCAAGGTTACACAGTCGTCTGAAAGGTGACGGCTTGTAATCGGGAATGTCAGTTTCATTATAGTTATATGTATATCCTGAGTAACAAATCTTGTTTTGCTTTAGGTAGCGTGAATAGTCAAATGCACCCTTGAATGAGGGCTTCATATTAAGTTCATATCTATATGTGCAATTAAATGTATCTCCGAAAGATGGCGGTGATTTTACCGAGTCTTTTGAGATATAAGTGACAGTTCTGATTGGCTTATCTAATGCGATGGTTTCATCGTTTGTGTTAAGATATAGTATATCTGTGTCTACAACATAGCTTTGCCCTGATGAGCTGAGCTTTGGTTCACTTGTTACAATTCCGCACACATTTGGGTTTTCGTTTATGATTTTATTGTTTTTGTTGTGGTATGAGCAGACGGAATATACTCTCACAAAGCCAATAACGAATATAAGTACAATTAAGTATATGTTCAGTATTTGGGAATTTTTGTGAAGAAGAAAGTATAATATGCAGGATACAGTTGTTAAACCTATTATATAATATAATGAGTAGATATAAATATTCAAATTATCTTTGAATAAATAAGTATCAAACTTTAATCCAATATACGTAGCGATAACATAGATAATCGCACCTAATAAAAAATATCTTTTGTTTAGTATAGTATAATTTGTAGACATTGTTTGGCTCTCTCTAATATTTGTGTTTCTGAATTATTTTACATAACTATATATCTATTATAAATGTTTTACACAGAAAATCAATACAATTATAGAAGATTTGCAATAAATTTATATAAAATTATATAAAAAAGTTGCGTAAGATATAATAATGTGATATAATAGGTTAGATAATGGGTAAGTGGGTTTATTATTAAATGAGAAGGCCCTTAACAAATGTGGAGGTGTATTTTATTGTATAAAATACTTAGAAAGGAACGGCTAAACGACTCGGTGTCGCTGATAGAGGTTGAAGCACCGTATATTGCCAAAAAGGCAGAGCCGGGACAGTTTATAATTTTAAGAATTGACGAAGAGGGCGAGAGAGTTCCTTTTACCATTGCGGACTATGACCGCGAAAAGGGAACAGTAACTGTTATCTTCCAAATCGTTGGTATGACAACTGAGAGAATGAATGAATTGAATGAAGGCGATTACCTTTTGGATTTCGTCGGACCTCTCGGAAAGGCATCAGAATTTGAGGGTGTTAAGAATGTTGCAGTTATAGGCGGCGGATTGGGAACCGCAATTGCATATCCTCAGGCTAAAAAGCTGAACTCTATGGGTGTTCGCGTGGATATGATTAATGGCTTCAGAAACAAAGACATTATTATTATCGAGGAGGAATGCAGAGCGGCTTGCACAAATCTGTATACAATGACAGATGACGGCTCAAATGGTAACAAAGGTTTTGTTACAGCTAAGCTTGAGGAGTTAATAGAAGGCGGCGAAAAGTATGACTTGGTTATCGCTATCGGGCCTCTTGCAATGATGAAAGCCGTTTGTGAATTGACCAAAAAGTATGGCATAAAAACCATTGTAAGTATGAACCCTGTTATGATTGACGGAACAGGTATGTGCGGCGGTTGCCGTGTCACAGTAGGCGGAGAAACAAAATTTGCCTGTGTTGACGGTCCTGACTTTGACGGACATCTCGTTGATTTTGACTTGGCTATCCGCAGGTCAAGGATGTTTGCTGAAAAGGAAAGAACAGCAAGAGAGAGTCACAAATGCAGAATGGAGGGAATGAACAATGCCTAATATGTCACAGCAAAAAATCCCTATGCCTGAACAAGAACCAAATGTGAGAAATAAGAACTTTGAAGAGGTATCTTACGGATATACAGAGGAGATGGCAGTTGAAGAGGCACAGAGATGCTTAAACTGTAAAAATAAGCCTTGTATGGGCGGCTGTCCCGTAAATGTTAAAATTCCTGAATTCATTGCATTAATCGCAGAGGGTAAGTTTGAAGAAGCATACCTTAAAATATCCGAGACAAGTACATTGCCTGCTGTATGCGGCAGAGTTTGTCCTCAGGAGAGCCAATGCGAAAAATATTGTGTAAGAGGAATAAAGGGTGAGCCTGTTGCAATCGGCAGACTTGAAAGATTTGCGGCTGATTGGTATATGAAGAATGTTAAGGCTGAAATTAAAAAGCCCGAACCAAACGGCAAAAAGGTTGCAATAATCGGTGCAGGTCCGTCAGGACTTACCTGTGCAGGCGATTTGGCAAAACTTGGATATGAGGTATCTGTTTTCGAGGCTTTCCATACCGCAGGCGGAGTTCTTATGTATGGTATTCCTGAGTTCAGACTTCCTAAAAGTATAGTTCAGACAGAGATAAACAAACTTAAGGAGCTTGGCGTAGAAATACATACCGATATGGTAATCGGTAAGGTTTTGTCAGTTGACGAGCTTTTGAATGAGGAAGGCTTTGATGCCGCTTTTATAGGAACAGGCGCAGGCTTGCCAAGTTTTATGAATATTGAGGGCGAAAGTTTAAATGGTGTATATTCCGCAAATGAATTTTTGACAAGGATTAATTTGATGAAGGCATACCGCTTCCCTGAATATGACACGCCTATATATATGGGCAAAAATGTAGTAGTTGTCGGCGGCGGTAATGTTGCAATGGATGCCGCTCGTTCAGCAAAGCGTATGGGTGCTGAAAATGTAAGCATTGTATACAGAAGAAGTGAGGAAGAAATGCCTGCAAGACGTGAGGAAATTCATCACGCAAAGGAAGAGGGCATTGACTTTAAGGTTTTATGTAATCCTGTCAGGATTATCGGAACAGAAGACGGATGGGCAGAAAAGGTTGAGTGTGTCCGTATGGAGCTTGGCGAGCCTGATGAGTCGGGCAGAAGACGTCCGTCAGCCGTAGAGGGCAGTGAGTTTACAGTAGATGCAGAGGTAGTAATTATCGCTATCGGACAAAGTCCTAATCCTCTTATCAGAAACACAACACCTGATCTTGAAACAAACAAAAGAGGTTGTATTGTTGCTAAAAATGAAGCCGGTGAGACTTCAAAAGAGGGCGTATGGGCAGGCGGTGACGCTGTTACAGGTGCCGCAACAGTTATCCTGGCAATGGGTGCAGGCAAGTCAGCCGCACAAGCCATTGACGAGTATCTCAAATCAAAATAAGAAAAAATAATTAAATTCATAATATATGATGCTGTTAACTGAGCATCTTAATAAAAGGAGAGGTTTTAAATGGCAATCAAAAACGAATATCTTAAAAGTGTATTCGAGAAAGTTCAGGCAAGAGATAAAAACGAACCTGAATTTTTGCAAGCAGTAGAGGAGGTTCTTGAATCGTTAGAGCCTGTTGTTGAGGCACATCCGGAGTATGAGGCAGCAGGTCTTATCGAGAGATTGGTAGAGCCTGAAAGAATTATTACATTCCGTGTTCCTTGGGTAGATGATAACGGCAAGACTCAGGTTAACAGAGGTTTTCGTGTGCAGTTCAATAGTGCAATCGGACCTTATAAGGGCGGTCTCAGATTCCATCCTTCAGTTTACCTTGGTATAATCAAGTTCTTAGGTTTTGAGCAGATTTTCAAAAACTCACTTACAGGTCTGCCTATCGGCGGCGGTAAGGGCGGTAGTGACTTTGACCCTAAGGGCAAGTCAGACGCAGAGGTTATGCGTTTCTGCCAGAGCTTTATGACAGAGCTTTGCAAGCACATCGGTGCTGATACAGACGTTCCTGCAGGTGATATCGGTGTTGGCGGCAGAGAAATCGGTTATTTATACGGACAGTATAAGAGACTCAGAAATGAGTTTACAGGCGTTTTGACAGGTAAGGGCCTTACCTACGGCGGAAGCCTTGCAAGAACTGAAGCAACAGGTTACGGTCTTTGCTACTTCACAGATGCTATGCTTAAGGCAAACGGCAAGTCATTCAAGGATGCTACCGTTGTTGTATCAGGTTCAGGTAACGTTGCTATATACGCTACCGAAAAGGCAACTGAACTCGGTGCAAAGGTAGTTGCTTTGTCAGACTCTAACGGATATATCTACGACAAGAATGGTATCGACTTAGCTTGCGTTAAGCAGATTAAGGAAGTTGAGAGAAAGAGAATTAAGGAATACTTAAATTATCATCCTGATGCTGAGTACACAGAAGGCTGCAGCGGTATTTGGTCAATTAAGTGTGATATCGCATTACCTTGTGCAACTCAAAACGAAATCGACGTAGAGTCTGCTAAGAAGCTTATTGCAAACGGTTGTTATGCAGTAGGCGAGGGTGCTAATATGCCTTCTACAACAGAGGCTATTAATGCATTCTTAGATGCAGGTATCCTCTTTGGACCTGCTAAGGCTGCAAATGCAGGCGGTGTTGCTACATCAGCACTTGAAATGAGCCAGAACAGTATGCGTTATTCCTGGAAGTTTGAGGAAGTTGATGCTAAACTTAAGGACATTATGGAAGACATCTTTGCAAAGGCAAGCACAGCTGCTGAAAAGTACGGCCATAAGGGCAACTATGTTATCGGTGCTAACATTGCAGGTTTTGAAAAGGTTGCAACCTCTATGATGGCACACGGCATCGTTTAATCGTTACTGTTTAATAATTTTGATATTTTGCGGATACAGATTTTTCTGTATCCGCCGAATGTCAGATAAACACACCTGTATATCAGGTTTGTTTATCTGACATTTAAAGGAGTGTTAATATGGTATATAAAGAGAAAACAGTTTCTACTGAGGAAGTTTTTAAAGGGAAGATAGTCACATTAAATGTAGACAAGGTTGAAATGCCGGGCGGCAAGCTTGCGACAAGAGAGCTTGTTAAGCACCCGGGCGGTGTAGGAATTGTTGCCGTAACGGATAATGATGAAATCATACTTGTAAAACAGTACAGAAAGCCTATTGATAAAGCTATATACGAAATTCCGGCAGGTAAGCTCGACAACGGTGAGGAGCATTTGTTGTGCGGAATAAGAGAGCTAAAAGAAGAAACAGGTATGACAGCCGAAAACTTTGAATATTACGGTTTTTTGTATCCGTCACCCGGGTTTACGGATGAGGTTACCCACGTGTATTGTGCAACGGGGTTGTCCCAGGGAGATACCGAACCCGACGAGGACGAGTTTTTGGATATTGAGTTTGTGTCTATAAAAAAAGCATATGATATGGTTATGAACGGCGAAATCAATGATGCAAAGTCTGCGTTTGGGATTTTGAAATATGTTAATTTAAATGCTGATAAAAAATGATTCCGAAAGGAGGCATTAAAAATGGAAAGCAAAAAGGTTGAAGTAAAAATCAATAATATTGAATATACTCTTGTCACTAATGAGCCTGAGGAGTATGTTCAGCGTGTTGCTCTCCTTGTCAACAAAAAGATGAACGAAATTACGGAAAATGCACCTCAGTTAAGTACGGCTATGAAGGCGGTATTAGCTGCTGTCAACATTGCTGATGATTGCTTAAAGAGTGAGAGCGTGCTTGACAATTTGCGGATTGAGCTTAAGGGATATATGGAAGAGGCAAAGGGATTAAGCACAGAACTTGAAGCAAAAAAAATTGAGGTTGAAAAACTGCGTGAGGACATACATAAATTACAGATTGAGCTTGCAAAGAGGGAAACTGAACTCTCTGACGTTCGCAGGTCAGAGTCAGACAGACGTACTGCGGCTGAGCCCCCAATCAAAAACAGATTTAATAATGCCTGATAAATTCTCGGGCAATGGGTTATTGAAATTTAGTTAAGGTGTGATGTTATATGGAGCTTCTCGCTCCTGCAGGAACTCTCGGTTGTTTAAAGGCGGCGGTCAACAGCGGTGCCGACGCAGTATATTTTGCGGGCAAAAATTTTGGAGCGCGCAGTTATGCAGGCAACTTCTCAGATGATGAGATATTTGCGGCGGCAGACTATTGTCATTTACGTAACGCAAGGGCATATATCACAGTTAATACTATGACCTTTGACAGAGAGTTTAAAGAGCTTGAAAAATTTATATATACATTGACAAGGGCTGGGATAGACGGAGTAATTGTTCAGGACCTGGGTGTACTTCGTTTTATCAGAGAAATTTCGCCTGATATAGAGTTACACGGCAGTACACAGATGACAGTACATTCAGCTGACGGAGTTAAGGAATTGGAGAAACTCGGTGTTTCACGTGTGGTTTTATCACGAGAGCTTACAGGTGCGGAAATAGCTGATATTATCAAAAACGTCAATGCCGAAATCGAAGTATTTGTCCATGGTGCAATGTGTATGTCCTATTCGGGACAATGCTTGATGAGCAGTGTAATCGGCGGAAGGTCGGGCAACAGAGGAAAGTGCGCGCAGCCCTGCCGTTTGACGTTTTCGCCTGACGGAAAAAACCCACGACATTATTTAAGCCTTAAGGATATGTCATATGCATCACATATTACAGAGATGGCGGATATGGGTGTTGCCTCACTTAAAATCGAAGGACGTATGAAGGGTGAGGAATATGTTTCAAAAGTTGTTTCGATTTACAGAAGATTAATAGACGATAGAAGAAAACCGACGGATTATGAGGCGGACAGACTTGAAAAGGTTTTTTTCAGGGGCGGTCTTTCAGACGGATATTATACGGGCAAAAACGGCAAAAAAATGTTTGCATTTGACAAGCCTGACAATCCGTATCTGAAAAATGATGAGGAGGCAGAATTGCCTGAAAATAAACAGACAGATGCTGAATTATCTGCATATTTATATGTTGGCGAGATGCCTAAGCTTACTTTAAAGTGTAACGGAGAAGAGGTTACTGTAAGCGGAGACAAGCCAATCGAAAAGGCTGAAAAGAGAGCGGCAACTGTCACAGGGGTTATTGAACAGCTTTCCAAAACAGGCGGAACGGCATTTAAGATAACAGATTTTAATATCGAACTTTCCGATAATGCATTTATTCCCGTATCGGTTTTAAATGAACTCCGTCGTGATGGCGTTGCGGCACTGGAAAATAAAATTCTTGACAGGTTTAAAGATAAACGATTTAATAATTATTCAAATAAAGTCAGCGGACACAAGTCCAAGATTGACGGCGGTTTTACCTGTTCTGTATTGAGTTCGGAGCAATACAGAGCCGTAAAAGACTATGGGCTTAAGCTGATATACATCCCTTTGCATATAGTCGAAGAGAATTTAGACG
>CACYTW010000077.1:8509-16405 GCA_902777435.1 uncultured Ruminococcus sp.
CGAACTACTGCCTGATAAAGAGCGTATTGTGATTACGCCTCCTGTTATACTCCGAAAAGCAGATAGGCAGAAGTATAAAAACAGAATGTGCAAGTTAAAGGAGTTTGGATTTGATAAGGCTGAAATTCATACAATAGATACAATAGGTATATGTGATGGCTTTAAGCTGTACGGAGGTCAGCGATTAAACATAGCCAACAGCCTTTCTGCAAAGGAATATGCTGATATGGAACTTAAAAGCCTGTGCTTATCGGCAGAGCTTAATATTGCTCAAATGAGTGATATATCAAGCTATATTGATAAAGAGGCAATTGTATATGGCAAAATTCCGCTTATGATTACCGAGAACTGCATATTAAAGAATATGGATAATTGCCCCTGCAACGGTATGGGCAGGATGGTCGACAGAACAGGAGCGGAATTTACTGTTGTTAAAGACGGCGACATATGCAGAAGTGTTGTGCTTAATAATGTTCCGTTATATACTGCAGACAAATTTGATAAGATTATGCGGATAAACGCTGATTATTACAGACTTGCATTTACTGATGAGGACGAAAAAAGTTGCACAGACATATGTGATGCTTATATAAATAAAAAACAGGTAAATATATCTAAATATACAAGATTGCATATGTTTAGAGGAATAGACTAAACATTGTAGAGGATGCCGTCCTTTTTTGTCCCAAAAACACACGAACATTTGTGCAGTAAATCATATGGTGGGGATAATATATAAAACCAAAATAATTTTAATGAATAATTGCCCAATGCCCATACAATCGCCAAGCCCGATTGCAATGAAAAAATTATTTCGGTTTTATGCAGTTGTGCAATATATTACATTGTAGAGAACAGTGACCCATTTTGTTCTAAAAATGTCTACGATATACAATTTTATAACACATAAAATAACAAAACTAGGCGATTGTAAAATTAAAAATCCGAAAATTGTGGATAAATTTCCCCAAAGCCCTCTATGTAGTAAAGGAGGGTGGCACGCGAAGTGTGACGGGAGGATTGTCAATACTATGTAAAACAATCCCTCAGTCACTTCGTGACAGCTCCCTTTGCTACATAGGAGCCCCAAAACGGGGAAAAAATACAAAAGAGAATTGCAACACCCCACTATTTTACGCGAAAAATTACGTTTTACAAACGGCTATATAATTATAAAAAAGGAGAATGTAAAATGATTGATGTAAAGATTAAATATTTATCCGAGAACGCAGTATGCCCCGAATATTCTACCGACGGCAGTCTGGGAATGGACTTATCTGCGGCGCTTGACAAGCCGCTTACCATAAAGGCAGGAGAGAGAGCGTTAATACCTCTCGGTTTTGCGATACAAATCCCTGAGGGTTGGGGTGCATTTGTATTTCCGCGTTCAGGACTTTCGTTTAAAAAGGGAATAACAATGGCTAACTGCGTGGGCGTAATCGACACTGACTACACAGGCGAGGTTAAGGTTTCTGCAATTAATCTGTCAGACAAGGATTATACAATCAACCCGGGGGACAGAGTTGCACAGCTTGTTTTTCTTCCGGTAGAAAAGGCGATATTTATTCAGGCTGAGAGCCTTGATGATACCGAAAGAGGTGCAGGCGGTTTTGGTTCTACAGGAAAGTGAGATATAAATACAATGATGGACAGAAAGATAATTCTTGCCTCCCAATCGCCCAGAAGAAAGGAACTTGTTTCAAAAATCATACCTGATTTTGAAATAATGGTGGATAATTCCGAAGAAAAAACAGAGAGCGGATTGACACCTGAGGAAACAGTTAGATTTCTTGCAAGGCAAAAGGCTGAAAATATTGCAAAAAAAGTATCTGACAGTGCGTTGATTATAGGTGCGGATACGGTTGTAAGTATAGACAATATGATATTCGGTAAGCCGACAGACGAGGAAGATGCAAAGCGTATGCTGAGAACTCTGTCAGGACGACAGAATACTGTATGCACAGGCGTTGCAATAATTGATACAGCAAGCGGAAAGATTGCTTGTGATTCAGTAAGTACAAATGTCGTTTTTAAAGAATTGACTGATGATGAGATTTTGAATTACATCAGCATGGGTGAGCCTATGGATAAGGCAGGGGCATACGGAATACAAGATTTGGGTTCTCTTTTGGTAGAAGAGATACACGGCGATTATTTTAATGTTATCGGATTGCCGTTGTGCAGATTGGCACAAATGTTAAAAACGGAATTTGACTATAAGATATTATAAAAACAGAAAAATTATTTTGGAAGGGAATGCTGAAGATGTCAGTTGATTTAGGAATAGATTTAGGAACTGCAAGCACTCTGATATACGAATGTGAGAATGGAATAGTATTAAATGAGCCATCACTTGTAATAAAGAGCAATGCTGATGACCGCATTGTAGCAATAGGTGAGGCGGCAAGTGATATGATGGGCAGAACGCCTGAAGGAGTATCTGCGGTACTTCCCATTAAGGGCGGTGCTATCACAGGCTTTTATGCAGCATCCGCTATGCTGAAGTATTTTGTTAAAAATGTAGTTAAAGGCTCGTTTGCGAGAGTGAGAGCGGCAATAAGCGTTCCTTGCGGAATAAGTGATGTTGAAAGAAGAGCGGTATATGAGGCGGCACGCAGTGCAGGAATAAGAGATATCGCATTGATAGAGGCACCCCTTGCGGCGGCTGTGGGTTGCGGTGTTGACGTTGGTGCGGCCCGCGGAAGTATGATTGTTGACGTAGGTGCAGGAACCTGCGAAACTGCAGTTATTGCTCTTGGCGGAATCGTCGTTTCAAACACGGTGCGTTCGGCAGGTACAAGCTTTGATTCGGCTATTATTCAGTATGTAAAAAAGCAGTATAATATTGTTATAGGTGATGTTACCGCCGAGGGAATAAAGATAAGTATAGGCTCTGTTTATTCAGGAATAGAGCGAGAAACAGTTGAAATAAACGGCAGGGATATTGTGACAGGTTTGCCTAAGACGGCAAAGGTGTCAACTGATGAAATACGCTCTTGCCTTTCGGAATATGCAGATGCAATAGTTGAAAGCGTTAAAATGACATTGGAGGAAACACCGCCTGAGCTTGCGGCTGATATAGCCGAAAGCGGTATTGTTTTGACAGGCGGAGGTGCAATGCTGAGAGGTCTTGGCAGATTGATAAATATAAGCACCGAGATACCTGTATACATTGCCGAAAACCCTATTGAATGTACTGCAATCGGTGCAGGAAAGGCTCTTGATTTTTTACTGACAAGACGAGGCAAAGGAATACTTGGAAGATAGTGGGTAATCATAATGAGAAGATTTTTTGAAAATAAGCCTTTGATTTTATTAATAGCGGCTACCATTGCGGCAATAATTATTATCGGTGTATTCAGTTCTGCAAACCGTGATGCTTCCGTTGCGGAAAACGTGGGAGGAGCAGTCGCTACACCTGCCCACGGTGCTGTCAGCGGTATAGGCAGATGGTTCGGCGGTATTACAAGTTATTTTGGAAATGTTAGATCACTGAGAACCGAAAATCAAAGCTTAAAAAACGAGAATAATAACTTGCAGAGCAAGATAAATGAAATGCAGGGACTCCAACAGGAAAACGACAGACTCAAAAAAATGCTTAAACTGCAAGAAAAATCTGTTGATATTAATATGCTTGCGGCAAAGGTTGCTGCACAGGACCCGACAAATTGGTATTCAACGTTCACTATTAACAGGGGCGAAAAAGACGGAGTTAAGAAAAATCAAGCTGTTGTTGACGCCGACCGAAATTTAGTGGGACAGATATCTGAAGTTGGAGAAAATTGGGCGAAGGTGATTACCATACTTGACCCTCAATCCTCTGTGGGTGTAATGATTAAAAGGTCTAAGGAAATCGGTATTCTTGAGGGAAATTCAAACCTGAGATATGAGGGAAAATGCAGACTTGGTTATATTGCCCGTGACACCGATATTCAAAATGGCGACTTTGTGGAAACATCAGGCTTGGGCGGTATATTTCCGAGGGGGCTTGTTATAGGCAAGGTTGTGGAGGTTTATGACGAAAACGCAACTATGTCAAAGGCGGCAACTATTGAACCCCTTGCGAACGTAAAAAAGCTGAACGAGGTTTTTGTTGTGATTTCTTATAAGGAATCTGATTTGTCGATAAAAGATACAGATGGTGAAGAGTCTGAAACAGCTGTCTCAGACGATAGTGATAGTGATGAAGATGAATGATATTAACTTTTTTGGAGACAGGGTAATAAATAAAAGAAGTGTTATCTTTTATGCGGTGTGGTTGCTTGTGCTTGCGCTGATTCAGCCTACGGCTGTTCAATGGATAAGGATTTTCGGTGTAAGTCCTGATTTGTTTTTGATTTTTGTTATATGCACAGGATTGCTCAGAGATAAGCGTGAAGGTGCAGTTATAGGCTTTGTGTTCGGACTTGTTTTAGATATGCTTGTTGGCAGAATGGTTGGGTTGAGTGCTATTGTCTATATGTATTTAGGGCTTTTGACAGGCTTGCTGAGAGACCATTTTGTGAGCGATGGAGTTATTGTGTGTGCAATAACTGTATTTGTTGCCACACTGATATATAACATTGTTTATTATATAGGATATTTAATTGCTTGGGGCGACTTGGGATTTGGGATTGCCCTAATCAAAACAATATTGCCAAAAGCCTTGTATACAGGGATTGCAGGCTTGGCGTTATGTGTTCCTATCGGTAAAAGCTTTACTTTGTTAGATAGAAGAAATATGATTTAAGGGAGGTGAGCTCTTGAAAAACAGTTCATTCAGAATGATGATAATATCAGGATTGACGATTGTTTTGGCACTTGTATGCGTTGTCAGACTTTTTGATTTGCAGATTGTCAAGGGCTCATCATACGAGGAACAAGCTAATCAGAGATTGGTGCGTGCCTATTCAATTCCTGCACCGAGAGGCGAAATCGTAGATAAAAACGGAAAGCCTCTTGTGGAAAACAGAATGGGTTATACCGTTCAAATTCAGAAAATGGATATGACTGATGAGGAACTTAATTCTATAATTTACAGAACAGCATATCTTGTAGGTACCTATGGGGCAGAGATTGAAAGTATTTTTCCTATTGTTATAAATTCTAATACGGACAAGCTTGACTTTGATTTTGACATAGAAAAAAACGGCGGTACAAGAAAGGTTTTGGGTGCAAAGCTCAATGACTATACTGCCGCTAAGATGAAAAAACTCAAAGAGGAGTCGGATGAAGTAACAGAGGAGACAGCCGAGAAAACAAAGGAAGAAATTGAGGAAGAGAAAAAGCAGGCAGAACAGAATTTGGCAGATTGGAAAAAGAAGAACAAGCTGACAGATTATACGTCAGCAGAGCAGATATTTTCATTCTACAAATCAAAATATAATATCTCAGGTGAGTATAATGAGAACGAGGCACTTGTAATTTCTGCCGTGAGATATGCAATGGAAAAGAATGGGTTTAGTGAGAAAAACCCATATATTCTTGCAAGAGATATTGATGAATATGCGGTTCAGCCGTTAAAAGAAAGATTTATGGACTTCCCCGGTGTTGAAGTTGTGATAGAGCCTATAAGAAGTTTTTCCCACGGAACAATGGCGGCACATATTCTTGGCAGAACAGGCAAGATTTATGCGGAAGAGTATGCCGAAATGAAGGACAAAGGCTATGGAATGAATGATACCATCGGTAAAGACGGACTTGAAAAGGTATTGGAGAGTTATCTCAAGGGTAAAGATGGCTACAAGAGCGTAGAAATGAGTCGAGGCGGCGGAGTAACACAAATTCTGCAAAGCCGAGAGCCTGAACCGGGTAATTATGCAAAACTGACACTTGATGTTGATTTGCAGGCTGTTGCCGAAAGTGCCTTGAGAGAGGGAATTATAGAGTCTTATGGTTCGGGCGGAGCAGGTGCGGTGATAGCAGTTGACCCTAAAACAGGCGGAGTGCTTGCAACGGCTTCGTATCCAACTTATGATTTGTCAACATTTAATGATAATTATGATAAGTTACTCAAGTCCAAGTCAAAGCCGTTGATAAATCGCGTTTTAAACGGAACGTACTCACCGGGGTCCACGTTCAAGCCACTGACGGCTATCGCCGCACTTGAAAGCGGTGAAATCACACCTAATACGTATATTACTGACTTAGGAAAATATACCTATTATCCGTCATATCAGCCAACCTGTTTGGTGTATTCGTCAACAGGTGCAACTCACGGAACAATTAATGTTTCAGAGGCTATCGGAGTATCGTGTAACTACTTCTTCTATGATATAGGCAGAAGAATGGGAGTAGATACTTTAAGGGATTATGCTGAAAAATTCGGCTTGGGAGAACCTACGGGAATAGAGATTCAAGAGAGTACGGGAATTTTAGCAGGCCCTGAGGAGAGAGAAAAAGCAGGGGAAGTATGGTACCCCGGTGACGTTTTGCAGATGGCGATTGGGCAATCGGATAACTTGTTCACCCCGGCACAGCTTGCGTCGTATGTATGTACGATTTTAAACAAGGGCAAAAGATATTCTCTGCATCTTGTGGATGAGGTTGTAAACTATGACACAGGCGAAGTTGTTATGAAGAAGGAGCCTGAAGTTTTATCGGACAACCCTATATCGGATGAAACATATAATGCTGTTACCAATGGTATGCGTCAGGTTGTAACTGTCGGAACCGCAAGTGCGGCCTTTGCGACAAGCACATATAAGGCGGCAGGTAAAACAGGTACGGCAGAGGTTCCGGGCGGAGCGGATAATGTTTTATTTGTTGGCTTTGCTCCATATGAAGACCCCGAAATTGTCGTTGCGGTAATAATTGAGCACGGGGCAAAGAGTGGCTATGCGGCGGGGATTGCACGTAAAATATTTGATGCGTATATGCAGATAAAGGACGGAAAATTTAAGACGTCATTATCTGAAAATGGTGATGATGGCGATGAAAAATCATTGCCGCCTGCCGAGATTAATAGCTCTGAGCCTAAGGGAAACAGCACAGACAGCAAAAAACAGCAGGAGTCAAACAAGCAAAATAATTCTTCAAATGACCAAAGAGATGCCGTTATGCCTAAGAAAAATTCAGAGGATATTGACGGAAATGACCCAAGCGGAGAGGGAACTTTATAAATATATAAACGATTGATACGAGGCATTTTTCTTGCATCAATCGTTTTTTAGTAAAAAAATCAAAAAATATAATAAAAATCTTTTGACTTTTGTTAAATTTTATGTTAATATATATACGTACTATGAAAAAATTTGGAAAGAGACATTTGTTCAAAACTTTATTTATATTAGCAGATAGGGTGGATAGCATATGAATATTGCATTAATAGCACATAATAAAAAGAAAGAACTTATGGTTGATTTTTGTATTGCATATAGTGGAATATTAAAGCAGCATAAGCTTTTTGCCACAGGTACGACAGGTAGTCTGGTAGAAGAGGCTACAGGTCTGCCCATAAGCAAGTTCTTACCAGGACCTGAAGGGGGCGACCAGCAGATTGGTGCAAGAATTGCGTATAATGAGATTGATGCTGTTTTGTTTTTCAGAGACCCGCTTACGGCACAACCGCACGAGCCTGATGTCAGCGCACTTTTCAGACTTTGCGATGTGCATAACATTCCTCTTGCAACAAATGTTGCTACGGCAGAGGTGTTGATTATGGGTATTGAGAGAGGCGACCTCGGTTGGCGTGATATCGTAAACCCAAAATAAATCCTAAAGGATATTAATTAAAAGGGCAGAAACGATTTATTTCCGTTTCTGCCCTTTTATGTATCCATTGCGAAGGGTTCCATTTGCGTAATCGTAGGGGACGATGTGGGCATCGTCCCGTATAGTTTGCAATTTTGCAGATAATTATATTTATATATTGTAGGGCAGGGGCTTGCTCCTGCCGGCATCTCGATTTTATTCGGC
>CACYTW010000078.1:0-8407 GCA_902777435.1 uncultured Ruminococcus sp.
CAAATTCGTACCTGGGAAATGCATCACACCGCCGAAAACGGGATTGCTGCACATTGGAAATACAAAGAAGGCGTCAGCGGAAGTTCCGAAATGGACGAAAAACTCGAATGGATAAAACAGCTTCTCGAACTTCAAAAGGAAACAAATGCCGAAGAATTTATGCAGGCACTTAAAATTGATATGTTCAGCGACGAAGTATTTGTGTTTACTCCAAAAGGCGATGTTATCAGTCTGCCCATAAACGCAACCCCTATTGACTTTGCATATTCTATTCACAGTGCAATAGGCAACCAAATGGTAGGTGCCAAGGTCAACGGCAAAATCGTCACTCTTGACTACACCCTTAAAAACGGCGATATTGTTGAAGTCATCACCTCTAAATCAAGTTCAGGTCCTAACCTCGATTGGATTAAGCTATGTAAAACCTCTCAGGCAAGGAACAAAATAAATCAATGGTTCAAAAAGGTCAATCGTGAAGAAAACATTGTAAAAGGCAAAGAGATTTTAGAGCACGAATTTAAAAAGGCTTCCATTCCGCAAACTTATCTTGATGATGAAAAGATGATTAAAAATCTTTCTCACAAATACGGCTTTAACAATATAGATGATTTAATGGCAGGTATCGGCTACGGAAGTACAAACGCAATGCGTTTTGTAACACGCTTTAAAACAGAGTGCAAAAAACTGATGGTAAAAGACGAGTCCATTACCACACCTGACATCATTCCCCTTGTTGTTAAAACGACCTCAAAGCCTAACAACAGCGGTGTTGTCGTAGACGGAATAGACAACTGTCTGACAAGATTTTCTCACTGCTGTAACCCCGTTCCCGGCGATAAGATTGTCGGTTATGTTACACGAGGAAGAGGCGTTGCCATTCACCGTGCCGATTGTATAAATGTTTTGCAGGCTCTCAACAGTGATGCTGACGGAACAAGATTTATACCCGTTCACTGGGCAGATGCGGATACGGCTGATGCCAACTTCCAATCATCAGTTATGGTTACGGCAAGCAATCGTTCCAATCTGTTACTTGACATCACTGCCGCAGTTTCGGAATTCAAAATCGGAATTGTCAGTGTCAACGCAAGAACGGGTAAAAACAACATTGCCATAATTGACTTGACAATGGAGGTTTCAAACACCGAGCAGCTTGATAAGGTCATCAAGAAAATACAAGCTGTAGACGGCGTTATATCAATTGCAAGAAAAAGACAGTAATTTACGAAAGGTACGATAATATGAAAATACATTCTCTTGTCCTCGGTCCCTGTGACGCAAACTGCTATATATGGGTAGACGAGGAAAGCAAATCTGCCATAGTTGTTGATGTTCCCTCTGATGCCATCAGCATTATGGCTCACTGTGCCAAGCTCGGAGTTAAAATAACCGATATAATTTTAACCCACGGTCACTTTGATCACATTCTCGGACTTAAAGATCTAAAAGACCTGACAGGTGCAACTATCTCTGTATTTGAAAAAACAGAGCAGTTCCTAAATGACAGAAACCTAAATCTGTGCAACTTTGCAGGTGTGGATTTCACTCCTGTCAAACCTGACAAAATTCTGCACGACAACTATATAATTGATTTTAACGGCAATAAAATCAAGGTTATTTACACTCCGGGACATACCGATGATTCCATATGTTTGTTATGCGGTGATACATTATTTTCAGGCGACACGTTGTTCAGCAAAGGAATTGGCCGTTATGATTTGGCCACAGGAGATTTAACAACAGAACTAAACTCTATCAGAGAACGCCTGCTTGTTCTGCCTGACGGAACCAAGGTTTATCCGGGTCACGGACCTTCAACTACTATCGGAGAGGAGAAAAGGGAAAATCCCTATATATAAATATGGAATTTAACGAAACTCCCTGGGGAATTCTGAGCGGAATACGTCCCTCAAAAATTGCCACCAAACTTCTTCTATCGGGTATGAGTGAGGCAGATGCCGTAAAATATTTCACAGAGGAATACGGAACAGATGCAAAAAAGGCACAGCTTGCTGTATCTGTTGCCGCCGTAGAACTTCCTGTCAGACAATCACTGTACCCTGATGGTGTCAGTATATATATCGGTATTCCTTTCTGTCCGAGCCGTTGCCTTTACTGCTCTTTTGTCACTTGCGGAACAAAACAAGCCGCAAAGCTCATAGGCAAATATTGCGAGGCATTGAAAAAAGAAATCTCTTATACAGCCGATATCATCAAATCAAATAACGAGAAAATCGAAACAGTATATATTGGCGGCGGAACTCCTACAACGCTTAGTGCCGAGGAACTTGACGATATACTGACACATATGTATTCAACCTTTGATTTGCAATACTGCAAGGAATTTACTGTTGAGGCAGGCAGACCCGATACCATTACTGCCGACAAGCTCAACATCCTTAAAAAGCACGGCGTTACACGCATAAGCATTAATCCCCAAAGTATGAACCAAAGTACCCTTGACATAATCGGCAGGGCACATACTCCCGAACAGATAAAGAGTGCATTTTATCTCGCTCGTGAATGTGGCTTTGACAACATAAATATGGACGTTATTGCAGGTCTGCCCGGGGAAACATATGATATGTTTAAGCATACTCTATCAGAGGTTGAACAGCTATCCCCTGAGGACACAACTGTTCACGTTATGAGCATTAAGCGTTCTTCAAGACTTCACGAATATCTTGAAAAGTACAACCTTGCAAGCAGTTCTGAGGTATCAGCAATGGTTGATTATGCCTATGACTATTTAACAAGTCTTGGTAAACACCCGTACTATATGTATCGTCAGAAAAACCAACTTGGAAATCTCGAAAACGTAGCATACTCACGCCCGGGCTTTGACAGTTTGTATAACATCTACATAATGGAGGAAATTCAAACAATTATCTCTCTCGGTTGCGGCGGTGTTACAAAAACCGTTGACAGAGCCACCGACAGAATTGAACGCATCTTTAACGTAAAAGAACCCAAAGATTATATCGAACGCTTAGACGAAATGCTGAAACGCAAAGACGCATTGAGAAAATCATAACCCCACCCGATAACGCAATCAAAGATTGCGGTCGGGTGCCCCGAAACCTTGTTGTATTCACAATAAGACTGTAACATAAAAAGGAAGGTGCACACCTTCCTTTTTATGTTATTAGCCATAATTACAAAATCATTGAATTGTTGTCATCCGTTGCACCTGTATCATAATAATCTATCTCATCAAGGCGTCTGAACTCATAGCCTTTAGATTTAAGATACTCGATAATAGAGCCGAGTGCCTGCGGAGTTGTTGTTTTTGTTGATGCATCGTGCATAAGAATAATCAGGTTATCCTCTAAAGCTGTCTTTTTAACACTATTTATAAGCTCCTCCGTACTCCTTGATGTCGCCTCAGCATCACCATTTAAGCAGTTCCAATCAGCATAGTAAAAACCTTTTTCCTTTAAGACTTTTTTATACTCCTGCTTTACGGCAGCATAACTTCCTGCATTATGTGAACCGCCGGGGAATCGCATAAGTTTAAAAGGCTCCTCCCCTGTTATCTCTTTAATTTTATCCTGAGTCATATTGACTTCCTTCATAAAGCTGTCAGCCGAAGCATATAAATCGCCATAATTATGATAATAGGTATGATTTGCAACCAAATGTCCCTCGTCATATTCACGCTTTGCAATCTCAGGGTTTGCATCAAGCATTTTGCCTAAACAGAAAAAGGTCGCTTTTACATTATACTTCTTCAGGACCTCAAGCACCTGCGGAGTGACATCATTGGTCGGTCCATCATCAAAGGTTATATAACAAATCTTTTTATCCGAACCATTTTTTGTTCTCACAATTTCAAGTAAATCGTTCTTTTCACTTGCAGGCGGAAGATTATACTCCTTTGCCTTGCTCGCCTCAACTGTTTGATTTTCGTTATTGGCAAGCTGTTGTTCGTCAGCACCGCCGCCAAAAATTTTTACTACTGCTGTCAGCAGTAAAGCAACCAAGGCAACAACGCAAACAACCGCTATTGCCAGAGTTGTTATCGCTCTCACCTTTTTGCCTTTTTTTATTCTATATCTTCGTCTTGGATGTTGTTTATAATTATTCATCAAACCTCAAACCCCTCTCTGACATAATAATACATATTAGCTCTTAAAAAGTCAATAGTACAGCAAACTTTGTCACATTATTGTCACATCTTGCTATTGCCGCTCGGCAATACCGGATCGGTATGAATTACAATATCAACGCTAAGCTCACTAAGTATTTTATGTTCAATCCCATCAATTACGTTATGAACCTCAACAAGTGATAAATTTGCCGGAACCTCCGCGTGAACAGAGGCTATCTTGCAACCAGGTCCGTAATCGTGAATCATAAGTCCGTGCATACCGATAATCATATCCTCGGCAATCAGATATTCTTCAATTTTAGCAGCCAGATTTTCATCAGGAGCCGCCCCCAAAAGTCTGTCAGCAGTTTCCTTCGCAATATCAAAACCTGTTTTCACAATAAGAACAGAGATACATATACCTGCAATTCCATCTATGGGAAAAGCCACATAGGGTGCAATAAATGCCGATATAATTACCGCTCCCGTTGCAACAACATCATTCAAGCTGTCGCGTGAAGCGGCAAATAAAATTGCAGAATTAATCTTTTCACCCATATACTTATTATAATACCACATCCACAGCTTTACGGGAATAGAAATTCCAAGAATAGCAATGGATACAATATTTGTTGATACCTCTTCTGCATTTAAAATCTTTCCCACCGAGTTTCTCAAAAGCTCGATACCAAAGAATATAATCAAAAAAGATATGATAAGTGCCGAAATATATTCCGCTCTGCCGTGTCCGTACGGGTGCTCCAAATCGGCTCTCTTGCCGCCCAGCTTCGCTCCGATTATACTGATAAGAGACGAGCCCATATCTGATAAGTTGTTAAACGCATCAGAAATAACTGCAATACTGTTTATAATCGTTCCTATGATAATTTTTATTAAAAACAACAATGAATTGCATATAATTCCCAATACGCCGCCTAAAACGCCATACTTTTTTCTGACATCAGGACTTAATATATCCTCATTGTTTGGTATAAATTTTTTAATCAATATATTTATCATATATATTCCTTCTTTAAATCATATAATACTTATATTATAATTAAATCATACAAATATATGCTTAGGGTGAGAGTATGAACCCGAACCGTGATTTTGAAAGGTAAATTTACGTTTTATCTGCGTTAAAATACTCGGTAATTTAAAAATTTATCATACGGCTTCGGTACTTAACATTTAAAACAAGTCCTATTGCCAAAAGTGTTGTCAGCAACGACGAGCCGCCATAACTGAAAAACGGCAACGTAATACCTGTAACAGGAAAAAGTCCGATACACATACCTATATTTTCAAAGGTTTGAAAAATAAGCATTGCGGCAACACCTGTACATATATATGTTCCCAAAGAATTTCTTGCATTCATTCCGATATATATACATCTTAAAATAATTGCACAAATCAAAGCTATAACCAAAACCGCACCTATTATACCCAATTCCTCACAGATAACCGAATAGATAAAGTCCGTATGTCTTTCGGGCAGAGCATTGTTAAGCTGACTTGAACCCTTAAACAAACCCGCTCCGAATACTCTGCCTGAGCCTACCGCCAGCTTTGACTGAATTATGTGATATCCTGCACCGCTGGGGTCGGCTTCGGGATTTAAAACTGTCAGCAATCTTTGCTTTTGGTAGTCCTGCAATACAAAGAACCATACAAGCGGTGATAATACCGCCACCGATGCCACACCTCCGATTATGTATCTTCTGCCAATTCCTGCAACAAAAATCATTGCAATAAACATAAAAATAAATACCGATGCGGTTCCAAAGTCAGGCTGAACCAATATAAGCAAAATCGGAACAATACCATATGCCAAAAGCTTTAACACAGTCCTGAAATCGTTTATTTGCCGCTCGTTATCAGATAATTGTTTTGCAAATACTATTATAAAAATTATTTTTACTATCTCGGCAGGCTGAAGGCTAACAGGTCCTAATTTAAACCAACTTCTTGCACCGTTTTCCACATTACCAATTCCCGGAATTAACACCAACACAAGCATAACGACACCAATAATCGTAAGATAGAGTGATATCCCCGACAGATATTCGTAGTCCAATACCATAAGTGCCGAAATGCCGACAATACCCATAACAAGTGCCGCCGATTGCACGATAACATAACGCACCGCACTTTCTCCGCCTGCACTTGATATCATCACTATTCCAAACAAAGCCGCCGCAAGAGTAAGTACAGCCAGCCAAAAATCCATATTTTTCAAAAACATACGAACTTTGCCGTTTGTTCTTCTACGCATTTATTTCACACCTCTCCATACTAACCACAACATTTCACACTTATTGCAACACCATCGCCCAAAGGAAGTATATCTGTTTCAAGCTGAGGATGATTGCACAACATATCAACGTATTTGCGAAGCCTTTTTACTATTGTAATCTTTCTGTGCAGGACAAGCTCGTCTGTTGCCGTCATACCCTTGTAAAGAATATTATCAGATACCAATATTCCGCCGCATTTAAGCATTCTCATACTATGCTTAAAAAACTCCTCGTATTGTCCCTTTGCCGCATCAATAAATATCAAATCATAGCAACCCTCAAGAGTTGGCAAAATATCTTTTGCGTCACCTTGATGCACAAAAATTCTATCTGCAACCTCAGCAGCCAGAATATTCCTCAATGCAACTTTTGCGGCATCAGCGTTTATCTCTATTGTATCAATATGCTCCGCTCCTGCCTTTGCCATTCTTATGGCAGAATAGCCTATCGCCGTACCTATCTCCAATACACGCTTCACATTGCCGATTTTAATCAGCAGTTCTAACATCTTGATAGACTCAGGTTGTGAAATAGGAACCCCATTCTGTTTGGCATATTCCTCCATTTCGGCAATTATACCATCGGATTGCCGCAGAGTCCTTCTTATATATCTTGTTATGTAATCAAAATTTATATTATCCTCTGTCACTTATATCACCCTTATTTGTTTACCTGATTTAGTTATTTCCTTGTATTCTTTTCTGATTTTCCAGATGCTCTTCAAAGGTTTCGGAAAACAGACTGTCCGTTCCGTCCTCTGAGGCTAAGAAGTAAATATAATTTGTCTGCTCAGGATAGATAGCGGAATTTATTGAGCTTATTCCCGGTGATGCAATAGGACCTATCGGTAGCCCATCATTAATATATGTGTTGTAGGGCGATTCAATTTTAGTATCCTCTATGCTCAACACACTCTTACGTTCCTTTAATATATACTGAACAGTGGCACAGGACTCAAGTTTCATTCCCTTATTAATTCTGTTTACAAATACAGATGCCACTTTGCCTCTGTCGTTATCACTTGCCGCCTCCCTCTCTATTACCGAGGCAAGAATAACTATATCATCCAACGACATACTACACCCCGATTGCTGATACAGAGGCATAACCTGCTTATTAAAATTTGCAAGCATTTTGTCTATGATTTCGTGTTCTGTTTCATTTTTTGAGAATTTATATGTGTCAGGGAACAAATAACCCTCAAGCCTGTTGTTTCTGTCAGGTATCTGTTTTACAAACTCATAGTCAAAGTCTCCCGACTCAATCTCACTGATAAACACATCTCTGTTTATCAGTTCGTTTTCTTCAAGCACATCGGCAATCTGCCTTAGTTCATAGCCCTCCGGTATCAAAATCTGAACCTCATCGCTCTCAGGTGGGGTCTGCAAAACATTGATTATCTCTTTATAACTCATTGACGAGTTTAATTTATGGGTTCCCATCTGATAAATATGCTTACCCGTCAAACGCGAGTAAATCTTAAATATGGCTTTATGGCTTATAATATCAGTTTCTTTCAGCTTATCCGCTATCACGGAAGCCCCTGCCCCGTTTTCAACTTTAATATCAATCATATTTTTGCTGCCGCCTATTCCGCAAATGTCCGCAAAAACAAACATAATCAAAATTACTATTATTCCTGCAACTCCATACATTATCTTTCGCATAATACGCTCCGTTCTGCCGATTATATCGGCATATATCAATTTATGTTAAATCAAACTTATCATTATCTCAGTAATTACAATAACAGCAATACACATTATTATCGGCAGATTTATAAAACTCTGCCCCAAAAGTCCGCCTGTTTTCATCAGGCAAATTTCTTTGGGCTTTTTGGTTATAGACGCAAACAACATATATGCCGTTATAAACAATATAACACCAATAGCAAATAATGATATCGTAAAAACAGGCATATATATAAGTTCATCATTGATGTATCCCAAAATTAAAGCTGTTGTGTTGTTGGCAAAATGAAATACCATTGCTGAATATATGGAATTTGTACGTCTTA
>CACYTW010000078.1:8414-12813 GCA_902777435.1 uncultured Ruminococcus sp.
ATATCCTATAAGACCATATATATCTGCGTGCATAACAGCAAACATAATTGCCGAGAAAACCATTGCCGCCTTGGTGTTAAATTCCGACATTGAACCCAAAACTATCCCTCGAAATAAAAATTCCTCAAAAATCGCAGGCATTACCGCAATTACAAAAACAGCCGCTATTAGTTCAGCAGGCGTACTCGGTATATAAGATGACGAGTTCCCCGATATCATATTTACGGGCAAATCAATCAGTACCACAACAAATTGAAAACAACAACCCATTATCGCCGCCAAAATCAAAAGCGGCACTTTACAACCTTTTAAATAAAATTTATCCGCAGCACTTTGAGCTGTAATATGATTTGTTTTTGCATATATCACAATAGGAAGAATATATGCAAAAACACCTATAATCAAAGCCTGTAAATAAATTGGTATAAATGTATCGAAAAAACTTGAAGCCATATGCAATACGAATGAAATAATAGCATTAATTCCTGCTATGTATAAAAGCATATATCTTATTCCCACAAGCTTATGCTTATCCTTCAAATACTCTGTCGCCATTTAATCACACCCCATCAGCCGAAATAATCAAATCCAATCTGCAATCGTATTCATCAGCAGGTACAATATCTGCAATACACTCATTGTATGAAAGTCCCACAGTAAACCCTTTAAAGTCCGCTAAAAATCTGTCGTAATAGCCTCCGCCATATCCCAATCGGTTGCCTTTTAAGTCAAAGCATAATCCCGGAACCACCACTAAATCAATATGTTCCTTAAGGACTTCGACGCAATCCTCACAAGGCTCTTCTATGCCATAGGCACCCTTTTTTAATTGACTCAAGCTGTCAATTTTAAATGTATGCATTGTATGACTTTTTGTATCACATTTGGGAATTACTGCATATTTTCCATCAGAAATTATCCTTTCAATAATTCTCTTTGTTTCAACCTCACTGCCAAAAGAAACATATACAAAGATCGTATTTGCCCTCTTATACTCTTTCAGCTCAATAACCTTTTGAAATATTATGGCGTCCTGATTTTTTCTGATATCGGCATCTATACTATCCCTTACAGCTTTATATTCCGCACGCAGACTCTTTTTATCTCTCATCGAACTTTGCATTGCATCTGAGCCATAATCTTTTTACCTTCGCCCTTAATGTCCGAAATATAATCTATGATTTCAGCACCAAACTCATATGCTGCACCTGCACCCTTTGCTGTTATATAATTATCGCAGACAGCCGTTGAGCCGTTACCGACATCTGCACCCTTCAGATTTTCTTCAAACCCCGGGAAGCATACCGCATTTTTCCCGCTCAGCAAACCTTTTTCGCCCAATATCATAGGCGCCGCACATATGGCGGCAATCAGCTTTTTATTTTCTTCGCAATAGTCTATCAGTTCATTCACAATTTTATCTTTTTGCAGATTTAATGTTCCGGGCATACCTCCCGGCAATACTATGCCGTCGATTGCAGCCATATCTATATCTTTAATACTCATATCCGCTTTAACGATAATTGAATGTGCACCGCATACGTCTATATTATCTATTGCAACTGTTTTAACATCTATTCCATATCTTCTAAGCATATCGACAGGTGTCAATGCTTCCAATTCTTCAAAACCATCGGCCAAAAGAACATATATCATATGTTATAACCTCCTAATTCTTACTTACCATTCTTCATAACAGTAACCATAAACTTAGGCAAAGACATAAATCTGCCTATTCTGCTGGGCTGTTTGCACAAGCGATAAAACCATTCCAAATTCATTTTAATGAAAATCTCAGGTGCTCTCTTTGCGGTTCCTGCCAAAACGTCCAATGTTCCGCCTGCACCTATGCACAGCTTGACGTTTAATTTACTCTTATTACTATATATCCATTTCTCCTGCTTAGGTGCACCTAAACACACCATAAGCAAATCTGCGTTTGAACTGTTGATTTGGTCTATTATTTCTGCCTCGTCCTCGGCTTTAAAATAACCATCACGGCATCCGGCTATTTTGATTCCCGGGCAGTCAGTCAACAACTTTTCTCCCGCCTTTTCTGCCACACCCGGTTTGGAGCCGAATAAAAATACACTCTTATTCATTTCACCTAACTTCTTGAACAAATGACAGGACAGCTCAAAACCCGGAACACGCTCTTTTAGCGGAGTTCCCAGATACTTTGCCCCATAGATAACGCCTATTCCGTCAGGAACGCACATATCAGCCGAATTGAGCACATCTGCAAAGCCTGCATCATTATATGCCTCCATAACTATTTCGGGATTAGGAGTGTAAATAGTGGAAACACCCTCCTCTGAAACAAGCTCTACCGCGTTTGCGAGAGCCTCCTCCATTGTTACATTATCAATATTGACGCCGAGAATATCTACTGTATCTCTTTTCATATCTCCATCTCCTCACTATTTCGTATATTATTATACCACTCTTCAACCTATTTTGCAACACAAAAATAACGGCTGTTTTCCGTACTTTCAGGCGTAGGCAAGCTGTTATTTAGCCTTGTTTACAAAATATTTAAAATTACCCGTAACCCTATGTAAATCAAGGGTTTATTGCCTACGCTTTTAATCAGTTTTTACCTGTTTTACCATAAAAAAAGCATTAAAAGGTTGACTTTTTTGCAAAACGGGTGTATAATGTACACGTTTAATAAAATAAACGACAATATATTTTAAAGGGGTGGTTGCGGAAAAACTGTTATCAAAAAATGTTGGAGGTTATTATTTTGTTTTCAAAAAAGAAAGGTATTGCAAGAATTATTGCTCTTATTTGCGTTTTAACTACAATATCTGCTTTTGTTATTATGCCTGCTTACGCAGATGAGGAGCCGGTTGATTTCGGTCAGTTTTACGGCATTGTTGACACGGACTCGTTAAATGTTCGCGCTTATGCAGATACCGATTCACCCGTCATAGCTGAACTTCACAAGTACGAATATGTTAAGATTAATTGGGTTGAATCTGATTGGGTATGCGTTGCATACAACAACGATGGTCTTATGGGTTATGTATCATCTGAATACATAAATATCTTTGAGGGCGAAATGCCTTTATACTCAGGTGCAGGACAGTCGGCAGTAAATGTTGCTGCTCAGTTCCTTGGCGTTCCTTACGTTTGGGGCGGCACTTCTCCTGCAGGCTTTGACTGCAGCGGTCTTATGCAGTATGTATACAAACAGTTAGGCTACAGCATCAATCGTGTTGCTGAGGACCAGATGAAAAATGGTATTCCTGTTTCAAGGGAAGATCTCCAGCCTGGTGACCTTGTTGGTTTTTACAGCAGCCCCGGCAGCGGCTATATCAGCCATATCGGTATGTATGTCGGCAATGGTATAATGATACACGCACCTCATACAGGTGATGTTGTTAAATACACAAGTATAGACGGCAGCTATTACAGCAGCCGATTTGCAGGCGGCAGAAGAATTATTTATTAAGTCTGTTAAAAGGATCTCACATATTAAATGTGAGGTTCTTTTTTTGTAAACATATTTAAAAGCTGTATTGCGTTTTTTTGTCACTTATGTTATACTATAAAAAAATTTAAAGGAAACATATTATGACTAAAAAGCAACGATTAACAGCAATCTCAATATGGATTATCGCAGTTTTACTGTTTGCATTTTCAATATATGTAAAATTTGTTGACAGGGGCTATACCGAAGTCAGTTTTATAGATGTAGGACAGGGTGACTCCTGCTTTATTCAAACGGATAATTTGTCCTCCGTACTGATAGACGGCGGTGACAAAGGCTGCGGAACAAACACATTAATTCCCTTTTTTAAATATAAGTCGGTTATGAGCCTTGATGCTGTCTTTGTATCTCACCTTCACAATGACCACGCAAGCGGAATTGAAGAGCTTATCAATAACGGCTTTAAAATAGGGCATATCTATATGTCGGATAAAGCTAAAAAAAGTGAAAATTATAATGAATTTGAAACGCTTGTAAACACCAACAATATACCATTGACTTTTATGAATGATGATGACAAAATATCAATCGACAACACAACATTTACGGCAATTAATTCTCCTGCGGAACACAATGACGAAAACGAATTGTCCCTTGTGCTGAGATTTGATTGCGGCACTAACTCGATTTTGTTTACAGGTGATATTTCCTCTTCTACCGAAAGTGAGATTTTATCCGACCCCGATATTGATACAGATATTTTAAAGGTTGCACACCACGGCTCATCAGGTTCCTCAAGTATTGACTTTATCAATGCTGTTTCACCTGAACTGTCCGTTATAAGTGTTGGCGAAAACAATAAATATCACCATCCAAATGATAAAACTCTGTTAAAATATGATTTTCTTGACATTCCTATTGTCCGCACCGATTATGACGGAACAATATCAATTATAATGAATT
>CACYTW010000079.1 GCA_902777435.1 uncultured Ruminococcus sp.
CACCTTATCCGACGGATACTCATCAAGCCTTATGTACCTGAAGCCCTGCCAACTGAACGATGGCTTGAACCACTCCTCTTTCCCTGACAGTACATACACATTTTGCTGTCGAGCAGTGCGAAGATTTTCGGTATAAAAATTTCCATCACTATCCAAAACCTCGGCGTGGCTTATTACAATCCTTTCGCCACGGCTCCCTTGTGCGTGCACTTCAACGTAACCGGCGAGATTTTGCCCGAAGTCAATTACTTTTTCGCCTTTTGGAGTAGTGATCAGTTCTACGGGATACAAAACATCTTGTTCGGTAACCTTTTCTCCGATTTGAGCAACAAGCTTTGTGTGCACAGAATTATCAATCTGTGCATTGCCAAGTTCGCGGATTTCCGCAGTTCTATCCACTGTTTCACCGTGATAAAGTGACGAACTTAAAATCTGTGAGGTACGCACTTTTACATTTTCATCGGAATTTATGCAAAGCTCTGTTCCGTCATCAAATGTAAGCATAAGCGAAAATATGGTGCTTATATTTTTTGCATAGTGATTACGGTGCTCGGCACCGGTTCTTATATACCCTACTGCCCATCCTTCCGCACACTCTATGCTTAGTTCGTTCTTTGTTCTCAGCATATCCGAAACGTCATATGTCTGATACTGAGTGTGGATTTTGTGCTCAGTCCAATAAGGAGTAAACAACTCGTTACCAATACGTTTTTTGTTGATATACGCCGCATACAGTCCCATTGCGGAAACTTTCAATATAGCGCTTTTAATTTTTTTATCTATTTCAAAATCCGTGTAGAAGACATAACATGCCTCCTCTTTGTTTTCGGATGCTTTTATCCATTTTGCATTATTCATTGTATAAACAATCCTCCTTAGGCAAAAAATACCTTAATTTTAAATGCTCCTATTTTGTATAGCTTATTAAAAAATAATGTTATACAGATAATCACCGCAGCCTGTAATTACAACAGCAATGCATCCGATTGCTATACCGCAAAGCTGCAGCGTATTCAATTTTTCTTTGAAAACCATTCTTCCTATAACCGTGGAAAGAATCACCATTCCTCCGTTACTTACCGGAAAGAAAACAATACTTGGAATGATATTTGAAAGGGAAAGATTCATCCTTATGTACAAACAACTTGCTATACCGCTTAGGAGCATAAAAATAAGTATTGTTTTATCAGGCTTTATTTTGCTAAATGATTTTGCCTGAACAACGCCTACTATTGAAAACAACAACGACGAAACAATTGCAGCAGTAAGCAACATTATTTCTACATCAAAACTGAATGGCGAGTTGCCAAACAGTTTATACAGAACTCCTACCAATCCACCTGCCAGGAAGAATCCAAAACAATAAAAAAACCACTTTCCTGTAAGTTTTTCTCCGCTTCTTTGAGGATTAACACACATTATCAGCGAAATCAGCAACATTAACATTCCAATAAGCTGTATTGTACTTACCTTTTCATTTGCGTAAAATACACCAAAGCCGGTTGCTATTACAAACGCACAGCTCCCAATGAGAGTACTCAGTGATACCGGTCCATTTGCCATGGATTGAGTTTTGAAAAGTAAAAAAGCAAATAGTATAACTCCGTATACCACGCCATAAACTATTGCACCAAGGCTAATCCTGCTGTCAACAAAAAGAAATAAAGTGAACAGAATAATTATCCAAACAATGCTCACACCTGCATTAAAGAGAAACGGACTGTAATTTTTTTTGTTAATTTCACCGTATTTTTTTAAAATACACGCATTCATTACCGAGAGCAAAATTGCTATTAACATAAAAATATATTTCATATGCTACACCTCTATTGTTAAATTTTCTTATTTAGATTTCTGCATTTATATGATGTCAGTCCGTATTTTCCAGAAAGCACATTTTTAAATAAATCAATAAATGCTTGGCCGCAATTATTCCGTCTTAAGTCTTGGTAATATCGCCGCCCACCGTTTTTCATGGCTTTCGTGAGTGTAAATCGGTCTGAAACCGAGGCTGTAGTAGAGGTTAATCGCAGGTATTCTGTAATCATCCGTCGAAAGTGCTGCTGTTTTGTATCCTCTTGCAGCAAGAGAGTGAAGTGCCGCAAGTACAATAAGTCGTC
The DNA here is from genome assembly GCA_902777435.1 of uncultured Ruminococcus sp. GTDB lineage: Bacteria > Bacillota > Clostridia > Monoglobales > Monoglobaceae > UMGS1820. The sequence goes on from CACYTW010000079.1 coordinate 2,121, forward strand.
CTGCCCCCAAACCTCTTGCATCCGGGTCAACACCTACCATACGAAACCATCCCTCATTTGGAAAAATATCCTTTTCCACTGCCGTCGCAGTCGCTATGTCCTTGCCGTTTTTACTCAGATATAGCACATACTCCGGCTTATAGCCACCTCCGTTGCGGATAAAATCTTCAAAGGAATAATGCTGCTCAAATGCTCTCTCGATTAACCCTTCCCAATTGTTTTCAGTTCCCTCTATATGGCTGTGCAGCGAAAAACCATAGGGAAGAGCAAACGGCGGTAATTTATCTAAATTTGAATTTCTCATAAATAATTGCGGAAGTGCCTCACTCATCTGTAATCCTCCTCATTAACCTCTCTGTCCGGTGACAAAACTTCATATTCTGCCGGCGGATTGCCACAATCGGGTACATCAATGGTTATACCGCCGTTAAGTGCACTTTGGTGTGCGGCGAGACCAGGGATGTTGTACCGTGCCGCTTGCCATGCGTTGGTCGGCGAAAGCTTTCCCGTCGCATACGCTTGACAAAAATCATCAACCATAAACTTGTGAGTCCCGGCATGACCGGTATGCAGTCCCTCAAGCTCCTTCGGCAACCTGTTTACAATCTGAATCGGAGCCTCTGTGTTCTGCCACTCGCCATTTATCGCCCTTTGCACATATTCCTTTTCGTGCTTATGCGATGTACTTTCAGCCGAGTTAAGCAAATCACTTACATCTTCATAATCCACAAATCCTTTTTCATTCATCTTCACATATGAATGCTGTAACAGGGAGCACTCATATGACGCATTCGTACAGTTAAATGTGCTTATATATGTTTCCGGAAAATGCCATGCCACACGCCTGTTCTCACTTATTCTTGCTATTGCTCCGTTACTGAGTTTAAGTAACATAGATGAATTTGAAAAAGGATTATCCCAATAATTCTTCTTGTCACCGAAAATATCTGTATCGATTTTATCCTCATAACCGAATGCCGCAACCTTCACGGCGTGTGCCCCCGCTGCCGACAAAACCATTGATGTCGAGTGTGTCGGATAGAAAAACGGAGGAAGCCCTGCCATTTTGCGCCAGTTTTCCCCTTCAGTATATTTAAAAACATCATAAAGTCTTTTCATATCATGGTTATACTGTGCCTCGGCATAAACCATTTCACCCATTTCACCGGATGCATATTTTTTTCTGCAAAATATCGAAGCCGGGCGATATATTCCGGTTTCACCCATCATATATGTAAGCCCCGTCTCCTTTACAAGACGGACTATTTCCTGAATTTCTTCAATTTTAAGTGCCATAGGAACAGCACTGTATACATGTTTGCCATGTTTTAACGCTTCAATCGCCATATATCCGTGAAGATCCCTTTGGGTAAAGATAGCTACGGCATTTATCTCATCGGACTCCACAGCCTCCTCAAAAGTATCGAATATCCGGTCTGCACCAAACGTCTCAAAAAACTCCTTAGAGCGCTCCGGGAACTTATCACACACCGCAATAAATTCCACTGCAGGATGATTTTTGAAAATCGGAACAAAAAAACGACAAAATTGACCGCAACCTACAAAGCAAATCCTTATTTTATTTTTCATAATCATACATCCCTTTCCTATATATTTTACTTTAGTATAGTGCGAAATAGCTGTAAAGTAAATGTAAAAGCGTTGAATATTTAATGTAAATATGTTGAGATACATAAATAAATCATGAATTTTTCTTGACAAAAATTATTCGATGTGATATAAGTGGTATATAAGACGAAATGTATGCTGTACCTGCATTTATAACGCCTTTCGGGGAAAGCACAAGTATTTCTTGCACGTATGGATTTTCACAATCTTTATGTGATAAACAATAATGTAAATAGGTGGTATGTATGAGTTATGATACTGAAAGATTCTATTATGAAAATCTGTCCGGAAGAAGTCTTTCAATAATTGAATGCGGACTTCAGATTTGCCACAGCGGTCACTCAAGCGGCAAACTTGTATCCCCTGATTACTCAGCGCACTTTATACTTGAGGGAAAGGGAAAATATATTATAAACGACAGAACTTATGAACTTAGACCGGGACTCGGATTTATGATTATTCCCAATATCCCAACATTATATGTAGCAGATGATAGTGAACCATGGAGATACATTTATGCTACTTTCAAAGGGCCGGATGCAAAATCCTTGATTAGCAGCTGCGGTTTGAGCGATTATGATGTTATATTTAATTTTCCTACGGATGACGAAACTGTTAATTTGATAAAAAAATTACATCGTGTCGGCAAGGATAACGGTGCCAAAGGCTATGATGCTCTCGGATATTTTCTTATTATTATGAGTAATTTAGTCAGAGAATATAACAAAAGCAGAGCACAACAGCTATCGCCCACCCACTACATACGTCTTGCTCTTTCTTACATAGACGACCACCTAAGCTATAACATAAATGTCAGAGATGTAGCAGACTATATCGGAATCGACAGGACACATCTGTATCGTCTTTTCACTGAGCAGGTAGGAATTTCTCCATCAAAATATATTATTAATGAAAGGCTTAAAAGAGCCGTTTCTCTTATGACGTACAAGCAGCTTTCCATTGACGAAATTGCAGTATCCGCAGGTTTTTACGACTTATCCCATTTCACAAAGGCGTTTACCGAAAAATACGGAACTACACCAGGAAAATACAGAAAGATAAAAATCCTTTCAGCTGATTGAACATATGAAAACAGATGATACGTAGGCTCTGCGGAATTTTTGATTTACTAAACAAATTATTTATTTTTATTATTTATTTTTAAGGTGGAACAATTATGAAAAAAATTTATCTAAAAAATGTAAGCTCTCTTGACAAGGTACTGCCCAAGCTGAACCTTACCGCCCGCGAGCGAAATGAGGCAAGCTGTATTGCAGGAGAACGGTTTTCGTACCAGGTTGCATTTATCGGCAATGCGGATATACACGGTGCGGATAGAGTCAATGTCCGCATAGAATCAGATATAAAAGAGCATATTAAGCTGTACGATGTAAAATGCATTCCGGTGCAAATGCCTGCATATTTAGAAGAATATGACGAGGATTATATATCAAGAACAGACGGTGTTTTTCCGGATTTATTAGAGCCGTGTTGCGGCACGGTAACCGTTTCTGCATATTATTACAAGTCACTTTGGGTCTGTGTTGAAAATCCGCCCTGCGGCACTCACCGCATAGAGATATTTTTTGAGGGCGACGGCAATGAACTTTGCGGCAAAAGCACCTTTGAGCTTAATGTAATCAATGCCGTTCTGCCTCAGCAAAAGCTTATATTTACGCAATGGTTTCACAGCGATTGCATATCCTCGTATTACGGCTTTGAACCGCTTTCGGAAAGTCATTGGGAATATATTGACAAATTTATGAAAATGGCATCCGACAACGGTGTTAATATGCTGTTGACACCGGTGTTTACGCTTGCGCTTGATACCAAGGTCGGCGGCGAACGCCCGACTGTTCAGCTGGTTGACATTGAGTGCGAAAACGACATATACAGCTTTGATTTTACAAATCTTAAAATGTGGCTTGATTTGTGCCGCAAAAATAATATTGAATACATAGAATTATCCCACTTTTTTACACAGTGGGGTGCGGAGCATACTCCTAAAATAGTGTTTTTTGAAAATGGTGAGAAAATAAAAAAATTCGGCTGGCATTCCGATTCGCTTTCTCCCGAATATAAATCGTTTTTAAGTCAGTTTATTCCCGCCTTGCTTTCATACCTGAAAAAAAATTGGGATATTTCAAAGGTTTATTTCCATCTTTCGGACGAGCCTAACGAAAAACATATGGAAAGATACGGAAAAATCCACGAATTTATTAAGCCTTATATATCTGAAATAAAGCATTTCGACGCATTATCCAATGTTGAATTTTATAAAAAAGGCTATTTGGACGAACCCGTTGCATCAACTATAACAATCAACAACTTTATCGAAAACAATGCAAAAAATCTGTGGGCATATTATTGCTGTGGCGAGGGGAAGTATCATTTGAGCAACAGATTTATCGCAATGCCGTCATACAGAAACAGAATAATGGGCATACAGTTATATAAGTATGGTATAAAGGGCTTTTTGCAATGGGGCTACAATTTTTATTACTCATTCCACTCAGAAAAGCTTTTAAATCCTTTTATTGAAAATGACGGGGACGGATTGTTCCCTGCCGGCGATGCGTTTTCGGTATACCCCGGCAAAATGGGTCCGCTTGCGTCCTTACGCCTTATTGTTTTTGCTGATGCTCTTAATGATATGCGCGCTCTTGAGCTTTTGGAATCGTACATAGGCAAGGAAGAGGTTGTAAAGCTTATTGATAGCTGCGGAGAAATCACCTTCAGAGATTATCCGAAGGATGAGGATTATATTATCTCGCTCAGAGAAAAGATTAACAAGCTTATTGAGTCTTTCTGTCAATAGGTTTGAGCGATAACCAAGACAAGGTGGAATTGTAGGTGCTGACGTTACCGACAGCACCTACAAAATATAATTCAATCATCATTTACTCCAGAGAAAGCGAGGTGGTATCTCTTCTCCCGTTTTGCATATTTCAGGGAAAACCCAGTACGTTAAACTTCAGATATTTCTTACTGTTTTCTGAATTTTAAATTTGCCGCTTCATTTCTCTTCTTTCTTTTAATATCATATTCGCTTGCTTGTGCTATTTCATACTTTTTAAAAGTCTATGTAAAAAATTAGTAAGTGCCCAACACATATTATTCTCATTCTGCGATAATTCTGTATCCCGTACGCGCTGTTTTGGGACAAATACAGCTTTATTCTGATAAGTCAGACAGACAGCTGCACAAGTTATTCCCCATCTTTCCTTCCTCCGCGTTTTTGATACAGCACACGATATTCATTGGGCGAAATGCCGTTCTTTTGCTTGAACGCACGGATAAACGCTGAATGGTTCATAAATCCGACCATCTTGCATATGTCGTTTATCTTAATATCGTCATAGGTCAAAAGCTCCTCCGCCTTGTCAATTCTAAGCGATGTCAGGTACACCTTGAAGGAAATTCCGAGATGCTCCTTCAGCATCTTTGAGAGATACTTAGGCGTAACATTGAACTTCTGAGCCAATCCGTCAAGGTACAATTCCTCAGAAAAATGCTCCTTTATATAATCCGCTATCTCCGCCACACGAGCCTTACCTGACGGCGTTTCAACTTTAATAATATTCTCCGTAATGCTGAGCAAATACCGCCGTACAGCTTCATCCGAGTTGTTCATAATATCCTCAAGAATATTTTCGTCTGTCTTTTCCTCGAAGGTTGATGTACGTATTTTCTTTAACTTTATAACCTTTCCGATTGCACGATATATGCCTGCATACACCTGGCTCCTGTTTTCAGGCGAGCTCTTTGAACAGGACTCAAAAGTATCACAAATAAATTTCTCAGTCTCGTCACCCTTACCTGTCAAAATATAATTTATAAGAATATTCTCGTTGTATACACCGAACGAATATTCATATAGGTTATGATTATCCACAATCTGAATTTTATTTGCGTTCATATCGCGGAATATATCGGAAAGTGCCTCCTGGTGCGACAGCCTAAGTCCGTCTATGCCCTGATAAACATTGCCGATACCCATAAATATATCTATATAATCACTGTCCGCAGCAAGCAGGGATTTAATCTGCCCTATTGTCTCATCCATGGTCTCGCTGCATTCATCGGATTCGGTGTTAAGTATCAGATATAATGTATTGTTTGTGCTGGGCAGCGAAAATGTTACAAACTGCGCCGCAAAAACCGATTCTATCGCCTTGTAAACTTCACTGTACAGCTGTGCATTTAATATAACAGCGTCTGTTCCTGTGGTTTGCTTCAAGGATATGTTAATGGCAATCGATACAAAGTATTCGTACTTGAAGATAAGCTTATCCATTTCCTCATTACTTCCGGATGCAGGATTGTTCAGAATATCAACAAGATATTTCTGCTGACTGAGCGGAAGAGTGACCGCGAGATTATGCGTGAGGTTTGTATTTTTGTCAAGAAGCATTGTTATTGCATTATTAACATATGAAATAACATTGCTCTCATCATCAGCTCCGCTGTCCCCTGCAAGCCTTTTTGCAATAGATCTCCACGGCTTTGACAATTTCTGCGAACCTACATATGCATATATCAGCATAATTAAAATCAAACCCAAAGCAAGCATAAGAATACGAACAAGTAT
>CACYTW010000080.1 GCA_902777435.1 uncultured Ruminococcus sp.
TGTATGGTAGAAATGGTGCTGATGAATTATATAAGTTTTTTCCGCACAAATTCAGTGTGGAAATTACATACACGTTATCTGAAAACGGTTTGCTGCAGGAAACCTGTATTTATAATTTGTCTGATACAAATATGCCTGTTTTTCTTGGATTTCACACTACCTTCAATTTGCCGTTTGTCAATGGTGCTTCTGCTGAAAATATTTATGTGCTTGCTGAAGTGGGGAACGAGATAGAGAGAAATATAACAAACTATTTGCCAACAGGAAAAATTTTGACCTGCGATGATATTTCACAGAAATTAAACAGAGGAGAATTTCAGCCCTTTGGAAACAAAATAAGCAAACATTATAAGGCGGGCAATGACGGCAGAATAGAGATTTTAGACAAAGAAAATAGGTTAAGGATAGTCTATGAGAATGACAAAAATTTCGGTTGGAGGTTATATTATAACGGAGATGCCGATAAATTTATTTGTTTGGAGCCACAAACCTGTATGGTAAATTGTCAAAATTCGGAATTTGACCGAGATTTTACAGGCTTTACTTACATTGAACCAAAGTCATATAAAAAATATGTATCCCGAATTTATGTTGAGGAGTTTTGAAAATGATAAATTATGTTATTATCGGCGGTGGTTGGCGTGCGGAATTTTATTTGAGAATTGCAAAAGCAATACCTGAAAAGTTTAATGTTAGTGCGATATGTGTGAGAAATCCGGAACGCAGGCAATATATTGCAGAAAAATTCAATGTCAAAGTGTTCAGCTCAATTGAAGAAAGTTTTCGGGAACATTTTGATTTTATTGTCAATTGCATTAATAAAGAGAATATTTCGGATTTATCAGTTACACTTGCAGATATGGGTTACTATGTTTTAAGTGAAACACCTGTAATGAAAAAATTTGAACAGGGACACTGCTATGAAAAAATTCAGGTTGCCGAGCAGTTTCATTTGAAGGGTACTTACCGGGCGTTGAAAAAAATCATTGATGCAGGAGTCATAGGAACTGTCAATCATATTAGGCTTTCTGTCGCTCATAACTACCATGCTATGAGCCTTTTTCGATTTTTGCTTGAAGATTATGAAAAACCCAATTTGATTGGCACCTATTTGCTGAATGATGCTATGGTCAGGACTCATGGCAGAATCGGTGAATTTGAGGAAAAGACCGAAGAACTTACACATCAGCAAATTAAGATTTATCAATTCAAAAACGCAACGGTAATTTATGATTATAATGTGGAGCAATATTTTTCGCCGATTAGAAAAGATAGTATCTTGATTAGGGGAACAAGAGGGGAAATTGAAAATACTCAGGTAAGGTATCTAAATGCAGATGATAAGTCGGTTTGCAGTAATATAAAAACCGAAACAGCAGGGCTTCTTGATGGATTTTATTATGACAAAATAACTTTTAACGATAAAATTCTTTTTGAATTTCCCTTTAAGGAGGCACGATTAAGCGAAGAAGAGATAGCTATCGCACAATGCCTTACAGATATGAGCAAATATATCAAAACGGGAAAAGAGTTGTATGCTTATAAAAGAGCATATGAGGATTATATATACTTTGGGTAGTGTTATGGAATAATCGATGATAATGAGTTTGGATATGGCAGTTACATTCGTTTCGGAAGTAAGCTTGTAAAAAGATTGGAACAATGCCGATGGAAATAATTGATTAGCACAAAAAATCTTCTGTTATTACAGGAGATTTTTTGCTTGTAAATAAAAATAACGATGGAAATAAATGTTTAAAAATAAACACAATATGTGTAGATGTTCTGTCTCTTTATGTGTTACAATATATAGAGGAAAATATAATTTTTCTACTGCCCGTGCCAACAGTCATTTATATGGGAGGTTATATTATGAAATACACAAATATTGCGTTTACAAAATTAAACACAGCGGAGTATCTGCCTATGGATGAAATCAGACTTAAAGAAATGGAAATGGGTGATAATTCCGTTAAGGTAAAAACGGTTATAAGTACAATAAGCTGCGGAACGGAAAAAGCAAATATAACAGGTGACTTGAATGTAAGTATATATGAAGAACCAAAACCGGGAGATGTGGCACAGTTTCCCCGATTTGCAGGTTACAGCAGTGCCGGAACAGTTGTTGAAGTGGGAAAAAATGTAAAGAGCGTAAAGGTTGGCGACAGAGTTGTGGTAGCTCACGGCGGACACAGAAACTACAATGTTGTTGATGAGAGATATGTTGTAAAAATTGAAGATGAAAGAGTATCTTTTGCTGAAGCTGCAATGGCGTTTATTGCAGTATTTCCACTGGCAGCGGTACGAAAAACAAGACTTGAGCTTGGGGAATCAGCAATGGTGGTAGGTCTTGGAATTTTAGGTCAGCTTGCGGTGCAGTTTGCACATGCGGCAGGTGCAGTTCCGGTAATAGCCGTTGATCCGGTAGAAGACAGAAGAAATATCGCACTCAAATTCGGTGCAGATTATGCCTTAGATCCGATAGAGCCTGATTTTGCCAAAAAGGTTAAAGAAATTACAGGCGGCGGGGTAAATGCGGCAATAGAGGTAACAGGTCTTGGCGTGGGTCTTCAACAGACTCTTGATTGTATGGCAAAATTCGGTCGTGTTGCTCTGCTTGGCTGTACCCGTGACTATAATTTTACCATAGATTATTATCGAAAAGTCCACGCACCCGGAATACATATTATTGGAGCTCACACAATGGCAAGACCGCTTGACGAATCATATCCGGGCTATTTTACGGAGCAGGATGATATTAAGGCTTCTCTTAAGCTCTGTGCGTCAAATATGGTTAATTTTAAAGGTCTTATTGCGGAAACTCATTCACCAAAAGATTGCGGAGAGGTTTATACAAGGCTTGTAAATGACAGAAATTTCCCTATAGTCGTTCAATTTGACTGGACACAGGAATGAGGTGCCTTTGATGAAAAGAATTAAGGTTGTACAAATAGGTACGGCTCATGACCACGCAAAATTTGTTATGGACAGTATAAAAAAACAAAGTGATGTTTTTGAACTTGTGGGCTATGTAAATCCCGAACCGAACAGTATATGTTTTAATATGTTTAAGGATACATATTCCGATGTGAAAGAGCTTACATTGGATGAGGCACTTGAATATCCGGGACTTGATGCAGTGATTGTGGAATCCGAGGAGCACTCCCTTATGAAATATGCCGCTATGGCGATAGAAAGAGGATTGCATATACACATAGATAAGCCGGGAAGTGAAGATGTTGAGGAGTTTGAAGCGGTGGCAAACAGTGCAAAAGAAAAAAATCTTGTTTTTAGTATAGGATATATGTACCGCTTTAATCCGGCAATAAAAAAGCTGTTTGAAATGGTTGAAAATGGAGAACTTGGTCAAATATTATCTGTGGAAGCTCAAATGAATTGTCATCAGAGTATTGAAAAAAGAAATTGGTTTGAAAATTTTGCAGGGGGAAATATGTTTTTTCTTGGCTGTCACCTTATAGATATCATATATCGTTTGCAGGGTGAACCTGAGAAAGTGACATCATTCAACGTAAGTTCAAATACTGACGGGGTAACCGCAAAAGATGAGTGTATGGCGGTATTCAAATATAACAACGGCTGCTCCTTTGTAAAGGTTTATGCCAACGAATGCGGAGGATTTTTAAGACGCCAGCTGGTGGTTTCAGGCTCAAAAGGCACTGTAGAAATTAAACCGATAGAAAGATATGTTCCCGGTTCCTCTGATATAATGACGGATATGAGGATTGTTCTCACACAGGATGAAGATAAGGACGGATGGAATGCATATGGCAAAGATATTGCCTTTGGACCATTTGACAGATATGACGAAATGATGAGAACTTTTGCACTCACTGTTTTGGGAGAGTGTGAGAATAATTTTGATTATGACTATGAGATAAGACTCCACTCGATCCTTGATAAAATATGTAAATGCTAAAATGAAAGGGGTTTTGAAATGTCAATAGAGTATATCGCCGATAGAAATCTTTTTCATATTAAAACTTTAAATTCATCTTACATTTTCCGAGTGAGAAAAGAATATGTTTTGGAGCATCTTTATTACGGAAAAAGGATAGATGCTTTAAGAGGTATTGAACATTTATCTGACGAAAATTATTTTGGTGCCACGCTTCACGCAATTGATGCTGAGCTTGCTGAAGAAAAACTTTCTACAGGAAGAATGTGTGTTGAATATCCATTTTACGGAAGTGTGGATATGCGTCAGCCTGCATTTCATGCTGTATATAATGACGGCAGCAGAGTAACGAAAATGTTTTATGTTGCTCACAAGATATTTCCCGGAAAGCCGACACTTGACGGACTTCCTGCAACTTATGCATCAGAAGATGAGGCTCAAACTCTTGAAATTACAATGTTCGACAGTATGACAGGTCTTAAGCTTGTTTACAGATATACTGCCTTTGAAGCCTTGGATGTTGTAACAAGAAGTGTAACTGCTGTAAATACGGGAAAATTCGGAATAAATATTAAAAAAATTATGAGCTGTTCTGTTGATTTTGACAGCTCCGATTATGATTTTATACATTTGCACGGCGAGGCTTGGCGGGAATGTGAAATTGAGAGAAAGCCTCTTGTGAGCGGAGAAATACGTATTAATTCCGCAAGGGGAGCAAGCTCGCATCTTCACAGTCCGTTTTTTGCTTTAGCACAAAAAAATACAACAGAAGATAATGGTGAGGTATATGGCTTCAGTCTTGTATACAGCGGAAATTTCGAACTCGGTGCAGAGGTTGACTCTCTGAAAAACACAAGGGCATATATGGGCATAAATTCATTTGATTTTAATTGGCTTTTGGATTCGGGCGAAAGTTTTACCACGCCTGAGGCGGTTATGGTTTATTCGAAATCCGGTCTAGGCGCTATGTCAAGAAGCTTTCACAATTTATACAGAAATAATCTTGCAAGGGGAAAATATAAAAACAGTATTCGACCGATTTTGATTAATAATTGGGAGGCCACATATTTTGATTTCAATGAAGAAAAAATACTTGATTTGGCTTCAAAGGCAAAGGAACTCGGAATTGAACTTTTAGTTCTTGATGACGGCTGGTTTGGGAAACGAAATGACGACAAAACCTCTCTCGGAGATTGGTATACAAATTCCAACAAGCTACCTGACGGAATTGACAGCCTTGCAAAAAAAGTAACAGACATAGGTATAAAATTTGGACTGTGGTTTGAACCGGAAATGGTATCTCCTGATAGCGACCTTTACCGCAAACACCCCGATTGGTGTTTGCATATAGATGGCAGGGCAAAATCAATGGGCAGAAATCAGCTGATTTTGGATTTATCAAGACAGGAGGTATGCGACTACATTGTATCAGCGGTATCTGATGTGTTAAAATGCGGAAATATATCATATATAAAGTGGGATATGAACAGAAACTTTACCGAGATAGGCTCAGCGGTTCTTGCACCTGAACGCCAAAGCGAGGTGGCACACAGATATATGCTTGGCTTATATGGAATTTTGGAACGTATAAAAACGGGTTTTCCTGATGTATTAATGGAAGGCTGTGCAAGCGGCGGAGGAAGATTTGATGCCGGTATGATGCACTATTTCGATCAGTTTTGGACAAGCGATAATTCCGACGCAACTGACAGAGTTAAAATTCAGTACGGCACAAGTCTTGTTATGCCAAATCTGTTTATGGGTGCCCACGTGTCTGCTGTTCCCAATCATCAGACAGGGCGTACAGTGCCATTTGAAACAAGAGGGCTTGTGGCTATGTGCGGACAGTTCGGCTATGAATTGGATATTACGAAAACCAGTGAAATTGAAGTTGAAGAAATAAAAAAACAAATACAGCTTTACAAAAAAATTCGTACGATTGTGCAGCTTGGCGATTTGCATCGAATAAAATCTCCGTTTGACGGCGAAAACACAGTAGTTGAATTTGTTTCAAAAGATAAAAAAAGCGTGTGCCTGTTTTGCTTTACAAGAATGTGTCAAGTGCAATATAACAGTGATAAAGTAAAACTTGAAGGTCTTATGCCAAATTCGGTATATAAATGTGAGGATGAAGAATATTCAACAGATTTTCTTGAAAATTTTGGTTTTGATATACAAAAGTTTAATGATCATTCAGGCAAGCTATTTTTGTTTGAATTGATATAGATATAACATAAGGAGTTTGTAAATCAAATCAAAAAATTAAAACTGATCGTTGAAAGAAACGATAATGAATCAAGAGAGGATAAATAAAAATGTTAAAAATACACGATACAAATTCGGAAATAATAATAAATCACTTTGAAGATATGGAAATCGGCTATGCTTTTCACGATATAGACGGAACGCATTCTTTAATTCGTGAATGGCCGCCTGTTATGAGCATATGTCTTTATGATGTTATTGCCAATGGTCTTCCCGAGGACTTTGACAGCAAGGAAAACGAAAAAAGACTTATAGAAGAGTGTGGAAAAAAAGCCCTGCCCGAAACAGACAGATTTTGCGTTGAGTCCGCAGGTCTTTCAGCTCTTACCCAAATGGAATGGGCGATAAGACGTGCAGTTGAAGAAGGCACGGTTACTATAAGCTGTGATATGAATACAAATTCAGAAATCATAAAAAGAATTTGGAGCGGTGAGGAAATTTTTGATAACTTCGAAGAAACTAATGAAATGAGAGAAATGCTCGCCGAAAAAACACCAAGATTGTTTAAATTGTATGAGGCTGTACTCAACGGTTATTGCCGTGATAAAAACCTTGAAAAAGCAAAAGAAAACTCAAAAGATTTTCTCGTTGACGGTTCTATGGAATTTATGAAGTTTTTAAAAGAGAATGGAGTTAAGAACTATTTTGTAACAGGTGCCGTTGTGGAAAAGGGTATGGGAATGCACGAAGAGGTTGAAGGGCTTGGATATAAAATAGGCACAGGCGAGCTTGTGGAGGATATTCTCGGTTCAACGTGGACTGAGAAGATGCCTAAGGAAATGGTTATGAAGAAACTCCGTGATGATTTAAAGATAGACGGAAAAAACGTGCTTGTTGTGGGCGACGGCAGAGCTGAAATTCTCGCAGGTGCGGAGATGGGTGCACTCGTTATCAGCCGTCTGCCAAAAACAGCTCAATATCAGAGGAAACTCCATAGAGAACTCGGAGCAAATATAATAGTTGAAAATTATTTGAACAAAGATTTATATGAAATTTTCGGAGGTAAGTTGTAATGACTGAGCTTTTAAAAAGATACCCCGCACTTGGAGAGTGTAAAAAAGATATAGAAAATGCATTGAATCTTATCGTTAATACATATAAAAACGGCGGCAAGGTATTAGTGTGCGGAAACGGAGGAAGTGCGGCGGATAGTGAACATATTGTCGGTGAGCTTATGAAGGGGTTTATGAAAAGACGCGAGGTTACGGATGAGCGTATACCGGAGAGAATGAGAAACTGCCTGCAAGGGGCATTACCTGCAATTTCACTTCCGAGCCAATGTGCGGTTTTGTCTGCATTTATAAACGATGTTGAGCCGGAGATGATGTATGCACAGCTTGTATACGGATATGCAAACAAGAATGACCTTGTGATTGGACTTTCAACCTCCGGCAATTCAAAAAATGTTGTAAATGCCGTTGAGATTGCAAAATACTTGGGTGTAAAAACACTGTCGCTTACAGGGAAGAATGAAAGTAAGCTGTCAGAAATTTCTGATGTTACAATTCGCGTACCCGAAACCGAAACATATAAGGTTCAGGAATTACATCTGCCGGTTTATCATTATTTGTGTGCCGAAACACCTGACTTCTCAGACAGGTGCAGAGTTTTTAAGACTTTTTCCTGCTGCTAACGTTTTAGTGGCCGAGGAAAAAGACTTTACTCCAAAAAACCGTAAGCGTTTTTGTACTCGAATAGCAACGGGAGATTATGATGCAATCATAATCGGTCATACTCAACTTGAAAAAATACCCTTGAAGCCCGATACTCAAATGGAAATCTTCAACGAACAGCTCAATGAAATAGTTTCTGCGCTTGAAGAAGCACAGGGGAAAGGTTTGGCAGGAGCAACTGTTAAATCTTTAGCTCGTACAAAAAAACAAGTGGAGAAGAAATTAAAAGAGCTTGAAGAAAAGTCGCTTAAAAAGGACGATGTGATTTATTTTGAGGAGCTTGGAGTTGACCAGATTTTCGTTGATGAGGCTCACCTCTTTAAAAATCTTTTTATCTATACAAAGATGACAAATGTTGCAGGAGTTAGCTCCGGCAGGGAAAGCGGCAGAGCTTCCGATTTGTACAGTAAGATTTGTTACCTTAATCATATGAATCCGGGCAAAGGAGTTGTATTTGCAACAGGTACGCCGATAGCAAA
>CACYTW010000081.1 GCA_902777435.1 uncultured Ruminococcus sp.
AGCCAGGTGACTTGTCGCTGTCGTCAAGTTTAACACGGAACTTGTCGGAAAGTCTTTCATACAGCTTGCCTGCGGCATCTAAAACACCCTCCTTATGCTGTGCAATAGGAACAATAACAGCCTGAGTAGGAGCAATTCTCGGCGGAAGCTTAAGTCCTGCATCATCACCGTGAACCATAATGATTGCACCGATAATACGTGTTGACATTCCCCAAGAGGTCTGATGAACATATGCAAGCTCATTGTTGTCATTTAAGTATTGAATACCAAACGCCTTTGCAAAGCCGTCGCCAAAGTTATGGCTTGTGCCTGATTGCAAAGCCTTGCCGTCGTGCATAAGACTCTCTATTGTATATGTTTCATTTGCGCCTGCAAACTTTTCTTTTTCCGTCTTTTGTCCTTTGATAACAGGGATAGCAAGCTCCTTTTCACAGAAGTCAGCGTATACATTTAGCATCTGAATTGTGCGTTCCTGTGCATCTTCAGCCGTTGCGTGAGCAGTATGCCCCTCCTGCCACAAAAATTCCATACTTCTGAGGAAAGGTCTTGTGGTCTTTTCCCAGCGAACAACACTGCACCATTGATTGTACAGCTTAGGCAAATCGCGGTATGAACGAATTATATTTGAATAATGTTCACAGAAAAGTGTTTCAGAGGTAGGTCTTACGCATAGTCTTTCCTGAAGTTCATCATTTCCGCCGTGAGTAACCCACGCAACCTCAGGAGCAAAACCC
Organism: uncultured Ruminococcus sp.; assembly: GCA_902777435.1. Taxonomy (GTDB): domain Bacteria; phylum Bacillota; class Clostridia; order Monoglobales; family Monoglobaceae; genus UMGS1820. The sequence continues at coordinate 735 of CACYTW010000081.1, forward strand.
TCTACATGATCTTTCTCTCTCTGCAACAGACTTTCGGGAATAAACATAGGCATATACACATTCTCTACACCCGTCTTTTTAAATCTTGCATCAAGGCCCTTTTGAATATTCTCCCATATTGCATAACCATACGGCTGTATCACCATACAACCGCGAACACTTGAATACTCACAAAGCTGTGTTTTCTTGATTATATCGGTATACCAACGGGCAAAATCCTCGCCCATAGGTGTGATTTCTTCTACTAATTTCTTATTGTCAGCCAACTTAAATTCATTCCTTCCAAATCGTAAATATACTTAATATAAGTATATAGGAAAACTTCAGCTATGTCAAGGATTAATCCTTTAAAAATATGTTAAAATGACGGGGCTATTAACAGCCCCTTTGACATTTTAACATAAAAAACTCCCTGATAAAAATTATCTTAACAATAATTTTCACCAAGGAGATTTATTTTACACTATTTGAACAGCAATCTTTGTCGGTTTTAGAGACTTTTTAGTTTCTCTCTATTTCGAACTCAAATCTATATCCGCGTCAGGCATAAAGAAATCAACTAAGAACTGCAATGTATCTGTATCAACATCGTTAACAATTTTGCTTATAAAGCTCTCTTGTTGGTCTTCCTCCATACTATAAAATGCATCCTTTGCTTCCGCAATCTCATCTTTACATAACACTTCAATATATTCCGTTGTGATTTTAACCTTATCAGCTTTGGCAAGTGCCTTATTTATTCCTTTAATAACAGGACTGAGAACTGCTTTTTCAGTACGTGTTAAACCAGTAATTGAGTTAACGTCAGCAACTACCTTATTAAGATTTTTTACCACTTCTTTGTTATCAGGTTTTGCGGACGAACTGCCACCGCTACTTCCGCCGCTGCTGCCACCGCTGCTGCCACCACTGCTACCGCCACTGCTTCCGCCGCTGCTGCCGCCACTACTACCGCCACTACTGCTACCGCCACTGCTGCCGCCGCTGATATTAGGCTTGTCAGCAGGGTCAGGCGTAGGTTTCGGTGTTTCTTCTTTTACAAAGTATGAAACAACTTGTGCCAGCTCTGTTCTTGTGATATTCTCGGTAGCACGGAAAGTGTTATTTTCCCCTAATGGCATAAGAAAGTTAGAAACCATTTTGTTTACGGCTTCCACTGCCCAATCAGACACTTCATCACTTATTGTAATTCCCGTATCAATCGACATCAAATTCACACAGCGATTTATAACAACACATACCTCTTCTCTGGTAAGCGGTCTTTCTCCGCCAAAACTACCATCTTCAAAGCCTACGATATAACCTGCTTTTTTTGCAATAAGCACTTGGTTATAGTACCAATCACTTTCGGCAACATCCCAAAAGTTTTCTTCTGCAGACTCTGTATAACCATAAACAAGATTTACTATTTTGGTAAGCTCCGCTCTGGTAAGAAAGTTATTTGGTCCGAATGTTCCGTCGCCATATCCATTAATAATTCCGGCTTTTGCAAGTTTTTGGATTGCTTCAGCACCAGGAGTACTGTCATTAACATCGGAGAAAACAATTTTGTTTTCGGTTTCAGTGCCGTTTTCGGCTGCAAAAACAGTTCCGACAGCAGTGATAATTATGGTTGCCGCAAGCATTATACTTAAAATTCTTTTCATAATTGTATCCTTTCTGAATTTAGTTAAGAAATGGGTAAAATCAATTTACCCATTTCTTAACTCATTTGCTATTCCATTTCAGGAATACTTGTTCTGTTTTTGATAGTCATTGTTTCCTTAGCTTTTTTGATTGTAATTACAAAATTATCCCACGTAGCATTCTCACTTATTTCTACACCGTCACGTTCAGCAACATTATCAATATATTTAAATCCGTTTTCAAATACTTGCTGAACTGTCAAATCAGGATTATCCACAAGTATAACTGCATTATTCTTGATACTCTGCCTTTTCGACTCCAATGTTTCATCACTTGGAAGAATTGAGTCAATATCTACGTTAATATTGTCGATATAAGTAAGAGCAGTCTTAGCTAAATCAACTATTCTGTAATAATAATCATAACCCAAATCTACATAGGTTGACACAAGCCCTTCAAGGTTTCCGGAGTTTTTAGCGTCTGTCGAGAATTTAGCAATGGCTCCATCACTTAACAACATTACTTTTTCTAAGATATCATAGTAATAATCATAATCCTTGAGTTTATATCCTGAAAGTTCGTACGTAGCCTCACCATCTACATCAAAAAGATTGTCAGGGGTTAAGAGTTCTTTAATCGCCACAAGGTTTTCATTTTCTGTATAATACGTACCAAGCTTATCCTCTGCTTCTGCCAAGTATCTGTCATATGATGGTTTCAGAATTTCATCAATAAGATTAATAGATATCCTTAACGTACAATCAAGAACAACTTCAGTATCACCACGCTCTATGGCAACAATAGCCTCATCAACACGTGCTCCAAAATCATCAATTACCTTGTTGTATTGAGTTTCGATAATTTCTTCGCCAAGAACTTTCTTGATTTGTTCAGGAATTTTATGGCTGACTAAATCATAACTCATATTACCAATTTGCTTATCGATTTGCTGTAAAAGCAAGCTATATACATCGAGTCCGAGTTTCAAACGGAAGATATCACCTGTTAACTTTTTATCTGATTCAGAGTCAATTGCTTCATTAATTCCGCCAATCATATTCGTCTTAGAAATATCAAACTGATCTCTGAGATAATCTTCACCTAAAAGGTCTATCATATCCTGTCCGAGATCACCCTTAATATCATCAAATGTAAGAGGTTCAAGCTTCTTAATTAAACCATTAATTACAAGCTTAGTAATATTAATATCTACTTCAAATGCAACCTTGTTTTCAACATACGTTTCTCTTCCATCAACAACCGCAGACACCTTAGCGGCATATGCATCTCTTGTAGTTTTGAATGCATCTTTAAGTGTATCTTCGTCAATAAGACCAGCCCAGGTAGGCTTTACTACAATATCATCATAGTCTATGGTGCTAATTTTATCTTTCATACCATTAAGGAACAGCTCGCTTATGTTATAATCTACTTTCGCTGTGACCATAGAAGAAAATGTATCTTTATTTATGATAGCAGCATTGAGGTCGTTTGCATAATCACTCTTAGCATTAATGATTATATCTTTAACTCCTGCTCTATCAACAAATCCTTTTTCTATTGCATTTCTAATCTCAGTAATGTTAGTAATGTTAGTAATGGTTGTTTTGTCAACAACTGCACTATTGATTACCGTCAATAGACTATGTACAAACGTTTCGTTACTGTCAGTGATATTAAACGTTCCATTACCTCTAATAGCTGCAACAACCATTATCTCGTCAGGGTTGAATGCATGGATTTCAAGTTCATGGAAGTTTGTTTCGCCAATAATATCTATAAGAGGAACCTCAAAGCTCAGACTCACTTTTCCTTTTTCACTATTTTTTGACCACTTATCTGCACCTGCAAGAAGCTTTACCGCATTATTTATTTCATCCTGATTAGAATCTGATAAGCCACTAATATCGCTTGCAATTGCATTTTTAAGGGCATCGGCAAAAGCATCTTTGCCGCCAAAGAATTCATTTAATGCCAAATGGTCATTGATTGTAGTAAATTTGTCTTTGTCCAAACGAGCATTCGGATCACTTGCTACAATAAATTCAATAACCTTGTTAAGTTCTACCTGAAATTGATCTCTCATACTACCAGGAACAGAGTTCAATGCATCATTAGTAGCAGTCTTAAGCATAGTTCTTAAATTGTCCTCGCCGCCGAAAATATCACTCAAAGGCATATTTATACCAATCGTATTATTTCGTCTAAGATTCCATACCTTTTTTTCAGCAATCTGCACCAAGGCTTCGTCAATTTTGTCTTCAACATCAGCTCTCATATAGTCCGGAACTTCATTCAAAGCTTCATCAATTTGTGCCTGGAACAATGATTTGAAATTCGCCGTGCTGCCAAATATATCCTTAAAGGACATATCGAGATTAATCATTTTTATCTTCTTATCAGGTGTGATAAACCTTTGAACCCCCGGTCTTTCAAGGACTTTATCCTCAGCCATATTTATACTTTTGATTACACGTCCTCTGTTAGCAAACACCAAGTCGGTTGCAGCATCGATTGCTCTGCCGTTCGGCTCGTAATATGCACTGATATCAATTCCATTGACTCCCTGAACATTAAATCTTTCGGTTTCCAATTTTGCCGATAAGTTTTTCCAACCCGGATAAAGAGTAACATCGGACTCAATTTTTGTATTTAGCGTATACTCTTTTTTACTCTTATTAAACCAACCTACTTGACTAACATCGTGGCTGTATTCATTTGTTGAGTCTCCGTCCTGAGTATATGTTATATTAGCTGTAGGCATTACGAAATCTTCGCCCATTTGCTCCTTAAGCGTTTTGCCTTTGGCTACTTTATATACCTTAGTGTCTGTCGGATTGCCGTTTAAATCAGTAGCAAGCACAAATGTTACTGTCCATTTATTCCTGTTGCTGCTACTGCCGCCACCTCCGCCGCCGCTGCTGCCGCCGCTACTCGGCTTTTTAAATTCAACGGGAGTGTTGTTTAACATATTATTAAAGAAAATCTCAGACTGATAGTTATCAAAATAAACTGTACCATTTACGTTGTTAACTACTATTCCGTCTCTGACAGAAGATTTAACAATGTATATCTTACCGGGTTTTTGCGCACCTCTTGTGAGAATTCGTCCGTTTACTGTAACATTTTCTAAACGTATTTCGCCTGTATGAACACCATCACCGATAATAAGGTCACCATTAATAACCATATTGGAAAGGGTTACTCCGCCCACATTTATCATTACAGAGCCGTTTATGGTTCCTGTATATGTACCCCCTGCGGAATAATACTTTTTAACAATATTATCCATAAGAGTTGCAAACTCCGCTCTTGTAATATTATTACTTGGGGTCACACGTGAAGCTTCATCACCATTTACATATCCTCTTGCAGCGAGGGCAGCGATTGCGTTTATTGCCCACGAGGAAATTGAACCCTTGTCTGTAAATTTATCAAGTGAGGCTGTATTTTCATCAGACAACACCAAGGCTCTTGCGATTACCACAAAGGTTTCTTCCCTTGTAATCGGATCGTCAGGGTACATATATCCGTCACCTGCACCGATAAAGGTCCCCATATTAACACCTTTTGCGATTTCGTCATAATACCAGGCATCAGGACTTACGTCCTTGTATGCCGATATATCCGCCTTAATGACAGCACCGAAAGCATTGTTAATAACAGTAGCCATTTCCGCTCTTGTTAAAAGTCCCTCTGCACGAATTGTATTATCATCATAACCGTGCAACAAGCCGTTATTTACTGCTGCTGTAACAGCCTGTGTAGACCAATCGTCCGGGAAATCCGTAAATTTGCCAATTATGCTTTCATTTGCAACAGCAATAATTGAGGGTGCAATCATACACGCAACCAACACTAATGATAAAATGCGTTTTCCAATTTTTTTCATAACCATCTTCCTTCCCTAATACTCTTTTAATCTAAATATTCGCTTATATAATATGACTTTTTCAACTGTTTCTCATTATCATAGGCTTTTCTTATAGAGTCAACCAAAGATAAGTCTTTATTATTTTCCTTAAGCACTTTTGTAAGTTCCGATATAACCCCTTCTACTTTAGCATCACATTCTTTCTCCAATGCCAAAACCTGACTTGCCTTTGTTGTAATAAACTTCTGCTTTGAGATATCTTTTCTCTGTTCCTTAGGTATTGCCCAATACTCAGATCTTGTTTGCTGCACAAGTGAATCAAGTTTGTTGCCATACGATTGTTTTAATATGTATATTTTTGCAATTAGTGCACTAATCTCCTCATCACCGCTTTTAGACGGAGCAGTCTGTTCTGCAGTCTGTTCGGAAATCTGCTCAGATGTTTGGGCAGGAGGTTGGGCAGGAGGTTGCGTTTCCTCACTATCTGCGTTTTGTTTAGGCTCGGTTTTTGTTGTTTCTTCCTTTTTCTCTATTACCTCCTCCAAAGAGGTTTTACCCAATACGATTTCAACCAAATCATCTTGCGTAATCTTTCCTTCTTCAAGAGCCTCCATTTCACTCTCGGAAATGTTCGGAATTTCAAACTCAGGATATTCGTCAAGAGCCTCAGAAACAATCTTTTCATTATCGGCAATCAGTGTCGATATATCTTCTTGAGAATATTTGACGGCACCAAACAAGGCAGAAATGTTTTTCCTTTGCCATACAAACAACGAAACACATAATAACAGCAAAACCAATAAGATTATAAGCACTACCTTGAGTGTTTTTTTCATATTTCTCTCCTTATCATTCTATAAGTATTCTGATTTAGGTTACAATGCACCTATTATTTAGTATTTTATTATTGTACCTCTTAAAAGGTAAAATGTCAAGTACATTATTTAAATAATATTGAACTAATAAAGTTTATGTGTTAAAATATATCATTATACAAAAATTATAAGTTGGTGAGATTCAATTTATGGATAATCAATGCAAAATCTGCCCTCGCAAATGCAATATTGACCGTTCAAAATCAAAAGGCTTTTGCGGTGCGGACAACAAAATACATATTGCACGTGCGGCACTGCACCATTGGGAAGAGCCGTGCATAAGCGGAAGTCACGGCAGCGGCACAATATTCTTTTGCGGTTGTAACCTGAAATGTGTTTACTGTCAGAACATAGAAATCAGCCGCTATAAGAACAATGGTGCCAGGATTACAGAAGACAGACTTGCCCAAATATGTTACGAGCTTAAAGAAAAGGGTGCCCACAACATAAACCTTGTTACGCCCACCCACTACCTATCTCAGATAAAAAATGTTCTGTCCGAAATAAAGAGGGATATCGGTATTCCCATTGTGTATAACTGTGGTGGTTACGAGCTTTCCGATAGTCTTAACACCCTTGACGGTCTTATAGACATATATCTGACAGACATTAAATATATGGACAATGCCCTTGCCAAAAAATACAGCCTTGCCGACAATTATTTCAGCATTGCGGTCAATGCTCTGTCCGAAATGATACGGCAGACGGGAAGGCCGACATTTGACAAAGACGGATTAATGCAAAAGGGCGTTATTGTTCGCCATCTTGTCTTGCCATCACACCGCAAGGACTCAATTGAAATTCTTAAATATCTTAAAACTAATTATGGTACTGATAAATTTATTCTGAGTTTAATGAGTCAGTTTACACCCAACAACAATTTGAGCGACTTCCCTGAGATAAACCGCAAAATAACATCTTTTGAATATAACTCTGTAACAGATTGTGCATATGATTTAGGCTTTACCAATGCTTATATCCAAGAAAAGAGCAGTGCCGCCAAAGAGTACACTCCACCGTTTGATTTGACAGGTGTGTAATTCACCTTAGGGTGATAGCATAAATCCGAATCGTGATTTTGAGCAGATTTTAGTGCGGAGGATGCAGATAGGCTGACGCCTATCAAAGACGACAAGCCGAAAGATGCCTAAATTAATTGTTTTTGGCAGGTTCGGATTTGTACTTTCACCC
>CACYTW010000082.1:0-2576 GCA_902777435.1 uncultured Ruminococcus sp.
TTGGCACCCGACCCGAGTGACATACTTATAATCTCTCCGTTTGCCTTTTGGTTTTCAGCTGTACATTCTTCAAGCTCATCATCATAGGTATGTATCGACCAATTCGCCGAAAAAGCTTGAGTTGTATCTGCCGTATTGCCGAATTTTAAATCAAACCGCCTTTCATCTCCGTCAAAGAAGATGTTGCCCGCACTGTCACAGTCAACAGTCAAGCTTATGGGTGATATTGTGTCAAGAACCTTTACTCTTACTTCCTTTAAGTAAACCGTATGCAGATACGCCGTTATCGAAAAATCTGCTGCTGTAACACCTTGCCCCGAATCGGAAATTCCTCCGTCGGCACGCAGATCGTATATGGTAAAGGTTTTTGTGCTGTACTTTGGATTCACGTCCGTAAGCACTTTTTCTCCACTGTTGTTCTTCTTTTCGTACGAACGCTCACAGCCCCACACATTGCCTGTGTCCTCGTGCTGTTTATCACTGTCATTTATGGCGTCGTAGTTTAAAAAGAAGTAACCGCCTTGTCCCGCGTCATAATATGTGACCTCAATTTGCACCGTTTTACGGTTTGGGTTACCTGCCGTCAAAAGGCTTTCGGGTATATCATAGTATGCAGTGGTTGTCGTGTCACTGCCGTAGGAACGCACGGCGTTCATATGCAGAGTATCTTCTGTCAGATAAGAACCTGCAGGCTCGGAAGCACTGACCTCCGTACCGTTTGCGGCATCTATTTTATTCTTGTTAATGGCTTGAAGAACCACACCATCGCCCTCCGCCGCATAAACCGCGGTTTCTGCTGTGTTATACGCCTTACCATTAAAAACCTTTACATCACCGAAAGCTGTTCCGAAAAGCACAACTGCCAAAACCGCCGAAACAAATTTGGTAATAACTCTTTTAAAACAATTATTTATCGGATTTATTTTATTGATGTTTTTCATTTAAAAGTTCACTCCGCTTATTCTGTGGGAATTTTAACAAAGCTCATCATAGGGCATCTCAATCCGCTGTCCCAAACAAACGCCGAAAGCGTATCGGGTTTCTCGCCGCCCACCGTAAAGCTTGCGGTAACAGTATTTAACCCTACCTCGTCAAAGTTTGCTAAGGTCTGACCGAAGTACAACAGCTTGCTTGCCTTTTCGCCCGTTATCGCAAGAATAACATTATCCTTCTTTTGGGTTGTATCCGTCAAAACATATTTAACCTCTGCCGTTACTGTATCACCGACTTCAAGTTCGCCGATATCCGATTGCGAAATCTCGGTCGAAATTATTGCAAGACCGCCGTCCGAACCTGCCGTAAAGTTGATAACGGTAGGCGTTGTAAAGCTGTTGCCCGATGCGTCCATACCGCTAAGTGTAAGAGTATAGCTGTTATTTGCGTCAATATACTTTTTATCCACGGTAACAGTACCTGTTTTTCCGTCCTCTGCCACATTCAGGGTTACAGGTTCCCCCAAACCTGTCGTATTATTCTTTAAAGAAGCCGTCACACCGTTGCTTACTTTAGAGCCGAAGTTAACCGTCATATTGTCAAGCATGGTGCTGACCGGATTCTTTAATGTATTGCTGCCTGATTTCAGGTCGTATTCCTCTGTCTTGCCGTCATATGTGTTTACGGTTATCTTATTGGGATCGGGTGCGGGAATGTACACCTTTATATTGTCAATCTTCCACGGAAATGTATTTTGTTCTACACCATCCACAATACAAGGCTGGCTTCTATAAATCAATGCGTCCAAAAGAGAAGGTCCGTTGGTAACATTTTTATAAATTTGTTCATTGATCCAGGTTTCACTCTTTTCCCCATCGAGAATTATACACATTTCGCCTGTGCTTAAATCTAACTCTATCTTGTAATGCTGCCAGGTGTCGTCAATTCTTGTCAGATCGCCTCCGCCCTCTTTTTGTATCAAAGTGTTTACAAATTTGTTCGTTTCGGGGTTATAGAAAAGGGCGGTAAAACCTTTCCAGTTTCCTTTATCCGAGCCTCTTTTATTAAACAAATTAAATGCATCTCCCGCAGTATTACGCGAGGAGTTATCGGTAAGCACCGCCTGAAGCGGCTTGGTTCCGTTATATCCGTTGTAATTAAGTTTAACCGATGCGTCGTATTCTATTACAACCACGCCTGCCTCTTTGTCGACGCCCTTGTTTAAGAACAGCTTTGCTCCGTCGGTATTGGTGCTGACCTGCATATACTTGCCGTATACAGCGTCCTCTTTGATAACAGCTGTGCCGTCGTTCGGTGCTGTCTTATCGGTTTTGCTCCAGGCTTCATTTTGAGCCGCGCTGTATACACCCGTAACATTACTGTCTACGGTTTGTCCTTCAAAATCCTCCGAAAAGAGGATTTCGGTCTCGGCGGCAAAGGCATACATAGGCACAGCCGCAAGCATTGCCGCAGACAATGCTCCACAGCATATTTGTTTTAATTTTTTGTTTATCATGTTTGAACTCCTTTTGATTTCGTGTTTGTCGGGCGCCCGCACAGGGTCGCCCGACAAGGACTATTGCCCTCTCCGCCGCCGCAGATGACGGAGAGGGTTGTTTGTCAATCATCAATCGTCAATCATT
>CACYTW010000082.1:2598-10897 GCA_902777435.1 uncultured Ruminococcus sp.
TGCATCGCCTATTGGTACATTCGTACCGTCTATCCAAGCGAAGGCTTTTACCGTATCCGCTTCACCTTCTGCTAAAGTAATGGTCGGAACGGTTGCTACTGTTTCATCCGTTGTCGTAAGCTGTTGCGTCTTTACATCGGCTTTAACCAGCATATCGTCTTTGTATGCCGCAACAATCATTAAAATCTTTACTTCGGTACCGTCGGTATGTGTAAGCGTAAATGTAGGAGTAATTGAACCAGCAACTTTATCTAAGCCCGATATAACCATCTTTGTTCTGCCCGGTGCATAGGTAAATTCTTTTGTTGTCTGAGTTGTCACTGTACCGCTTGCCAGCTTTGCAACCTTTACATAATACAGACCGTCATCTTCAATTCTGTTGGGAGTAAATGTTGCCGTTTTGTTACCATCGGACATTTCAAATTTACCGTTTATCTTTTCACCGTCAGCATTGTAAACGCTAAGATCTTCTGCATTTACCGCATAACTGAACTTAACCTCAACCTCACCATTCTTTTTAGGTGTTATCGTGTTAAAAGGTGATGTCTCTGCTGTATCCTTTTTATAAACCTTGATGTTGTCAATCAGCCAGTTTGTTGTACAATTTTTGTAATTCATAAATGAGATTGCATCAATCGAAAAACCTTCCCATTTTATCTTTGTATAAAGATTTTTATCCAGCCATATTTCACTCGCCTTACCATCAATCCAAAGCTGCTGAGTTCCCGTTGCAAGATTGAGTTCCATTTTATAATGCTGCCAGGTGTTATTTGTTCTTTTGATGCAGTTTTTAACATCATTCTTTGTCGTATCATTATAGTAATATAGCAATCTTCTATTGTTTGTTCCAGCATAGCTGACATCATATGTGTTACCTGTTACTTGATAAACATACTCCTGAAAGCCTTGTTCATTACCTACATCCGATCCCTTGTTATTTAAAAGCTCCGAAGACTGAGTATTGATGGTTGTTCTGTCCTTTTTTTTACCCGTAATAGTCGCATATATACGCTTTATTCCATTAGTACCATCGCCCTTCATATTGATAAGACCGTCATACTCAATCACTATTGTGCCGTCGCTGCTATCCACTGCATCGGACAAGAACACCTTTGCATTATCCTTATCAGTCGTAGCCTTTGGGGTAAGCTCAAGATAGTTGCCATGAGTCGTATCATTCTTGATAACAGCATAATCGGAAGACACAGTCTCCTTAGTAGCGTCTGCATATGTGTATTTGTGTGTTGAATCATCCTTGTAAAAGCCCGTCGGGGCATTGTTTTCGGTTTGTCCTTCAAAATCCTCGTAGAAGAGATATGATGTCGGCTCCTTCTCCCAATTAAGCTCAACCGTCTTTTCTGTCTGTGCAGGGGATTTTCCGCCTGCATATGTGCCAACCTTTACATAATATAATCCCTTTGTAGATGTCTTTGGTGTAATTGTCGCCGTCTTACCGTCATTTGTCAGAGTAACTGACTTTGTAACATTATTTCCATCAGCATCATAAAGTGCAATTCCATCTAATTTCATAGCACTTGTAAAGTTAGCAGTTACAACACCTGTTGCCGCTTGTGTGATTTCTCCGTCAAATGGCGATGTTGCCGCTGTGTCCTTTTTATAAACCTTGATGTTATCAATCAGCCAGTTTGTTGTACATGAACTGTAATTCATAAATGAGATTGCATCAATCGATAAACCCTCATGTTTTATATTTGCATAAAGATTTTTATCCAACCATATTTCACTCACCTTACCGTCAATCCAAAGCTGCTGAGTTCCCGTTTTAAGATTAAGTTCCATTTTATAATGCTGCCAGGTATTATCTGTTCTTTTGATGCAGTTAACTTCATTACTTCTATCTTTATTCTTTATCGGATCATTATAGTAAAATAGCAATCTGTCATCGCGTTCTTGTGTTCCATCTGCTTTCTTCCTGCCATTGAATGTTCCTTTATACCTGTTGTCAGCTGTGCCATCTGCTATATAATCTCTCTCCATAAAGCCGTGTGCGCTACCTACATCCGATCCCTTGTTATTTAAAAGCTCCGAAGCCTGATTTTTGATGGTTGTTCTGTCCTTATCTTTACCCGTAATAGTCGCATATATACGCTTTATTCCATTAGTACCATTGCCATTTATATTGATAAGACCGTCATACTCAATCACTATTGTGCCGTCGCTGCTATCCACTGCATCGGACAAGAACACCTTTGCATTCTGTGTCATATTCTGTGGCAAAAGCGTAGCCTTTGGGGCAAGCTCAAGATAGTTGCCATGAGTCGTATCATTCTTGATAACAGCATAATCGGAAGACACAGTCTCCGCCTTATCTTTGTTTGCATATGTGTATTTGTGTGTTGTACCCTCGTCCTTGTAAAAGTTCGTCGGTGCAGAGCCTGCTGTTTGTGTTGTAAAATCCTCGTAGAAGAGGTATTCCACTGTCGGATCTGGGTCTTCCGCCGAAACTGTCAAGCCTGAAAAAAGGCTCAACACCATTGTTAACGCAATTATTGTTGATAAGGTACGTTTCATCATTTTTGTTTTCATAATAGTTTGTTCCTTTCTTTTTATAATTTATAAATTTTTATTAATATTTTTTTTACTTTGTCGGCTCCCTTGCGTAATCGTAGGGAACGATGCCCACATCGTTCCGTTTGTCAGCTCCGCTGACTGAGGGATTGTTTTACATAGTATTGACAATCCTCCCGTCACGCTTCGCGTGCCACCCTCCTTTACACAAAGAGGGTTTTTTGTCGGCTCCTATGTAGCAAAGGAATCATTAATCCGTCTTAATAACGTTCAAGAACTTAAACTGTCCTATATCCTTGCCTGCGATAAGACCTCCGCCATAGGTCATTGCTCCTTTTCGCACGCCTTTATCATTATCGTTTATCAGCATTGAAAATCCGATTCGCTCCAAGGTATCCGCCGAAACAGTATCCTCTGTTATCTCGTTCCAGGGAATCATCAGCTCGTAATAAGTATGGTTACCCTCACGCTTTACCGCAAGCTTTGCACTATCCACCTTACCTATGGGTTTCTTGTTATCCTCGGACACATGGCGGTATACGGTCGGGCCCTCGGTTGTATCGCTGATTGCTATCTCGGTAAAGTCACCGCCGTAATAAACCTGCGCATCCTTTATCGTAAACGCAACACCAAACTGTATACTGTCATTTTGCCATATTTTTGAATCAATCGCAGGAATCGAATGTTCATCATCAATCACGTCCGCACCCAGATACAAGTTATCCTCGTCGCACTGCAGCATTATTCTGCCGCTGAGATCATCTGTGCCGCTCCAGTTATCCACAAGCTTATACCACTGTTCCTCGGTATCTGCAAGCAGTGCCGTTGCCTTGAACCACTCGCCGTCCTCAAGATTTCCATCTATGGTCGGTGCGTTTTTCTTATCACGCATTGCGGCAACAGCAAAGTCGACCAACTTACCGTACTCATACTCATCGCCTTGATTCGTCTTTACCGTATACGCAATGTATTTTGAATTCAGCCTTGACACGTTTCCGCTTTCGATCTCTACCACACCTGTCGAAAGCTCGGGGATTGTGTTAAATGCTTTTGTCTTTTTCCATTCGGTCGGCTGATCTAATGTTACCTCTCCGGTTATGGGTACGCCCGTACGCATATTGGTAACCTCTGTACGCAGAGTCCAATGGGTTGTGTCCACAACGGATTTGGGCCTTGCGGATATATCCGACGTTATCGCCTCGGTTACACGTACCGGAAGGCGGTACACATACGCCGTTCTGTCTCCGTCTTTAACCCTAAGCCTAATCTCTGTCAAAAAGCCCTCAGGTTCGTCAGGCAATTTGTATTCGTGCCACATATCCGCACTGTCCGGCATTTTAACTTTCACTCTTGTTTTTTCATTCATCTCGCCCGCTCCGCTTACATACTCCGTACCGAAAACGTCTTCCGCTTCGACCGTCAGTCCTTCGGGAGCTTTAGCAACGGATACCGTTACAATCGAACCCTTTGCCGTTTCCTCGGCATAACCTGTAAGCTCTATGGGGTTGTCACAAAATTCTATATTCGAAAGATCACCCTCAACGTATTGAGGCTCGCCCGATACCGCAAAGGAATAAACGCCGTTCTTGCCATATACCTTTTCGGCATTGCCGTACATATCGTAAACGGTAAGCTCTTTAGCAGAGGATTTAAAGGATATCATATCTGTTTGATTTTTTGTCCAGATACCCATTACCGCACCGCTTCCGTCTGTCTTTTCGCACAGATATGCGTATTTATCACCCTCGCCGTCAATCAGCTTTTCGGCGACTTTTGTATCCAGCATAAGGCTGTTATAGTTGGTGATTGCCACATATGCCTCGGTCGCCGCATAGGGTGTATCCGCTTTGTAATCCTCAGGCATCTGAATCACCCCGTAGGTATCCTCATTGTAATCGCCTATATTTCCGGCGCGGATTAATGAGTGCCATGATATGGATTCAAAATCTCCGCCGCTTAAATAATACAGCAGATCGCGTGCGGTGTATTTCGCAACCGTTCTATAGTCCTTGGATACTTTTGCCGCCGCACTTCGTCCGTACTCGGTATTGTGTACGCTCGTCGGCTCAAAACCCACCAATTTGCGATATTGCTCTGTATAGCCTTCGACACGATCTTTTTGAGGGCCCTCTTCGGGAAGGTAATCGGGACCATATGTGTGAATCGTAAGTGCAGTTGCATAATTTCTCCATTCCTGTGGGTTGTCCTCAGAGAAGTCTGCAACCTGTGGTTTACCCGGAGACGTACAACGGCTTAAGCCAATCTGCGCATCGGGATCTATCTCTTTTATCGCTTTCGCTCCTCGCTCCGCCAAAACTCCTGCCTTATCCATATTGCCGTTGGCGTTAAAGCCGGGGATATCTATCTCGTTCCACAATTCGTATGCGGTAACATTTATTCCGTATGACGCAAGCGTTTCGGCTACAAATCTGCAATATCCCTCCCAGCCTTGAAGTTCAAGCTCGCTCGTAGGCATATCTGTGTCTTTGGACATAGTGCCGTATTTTCCTCTCGGCGGATACAGTGCGATAAGCGGAGTGGTATCAAAGCCGTATTTGGCAATTGCACTGAGTATCTTATCGGTTCTTTCCGACACCTTGTAATTGAAAAGCTTTACTCCTGCATCATCTTCGCGCCACATACCGGGGTTGCCTCGAACCATTCCTGCGCCCGCCTTTGCTATCACCTGACATTGGGCGTCTATATCCATACCTTCATATATAAAATGCTCCGCAAAGCCAAACTTTTTGTTCCTCTTGCCGTCTGTGCGGTTGTTGATATATGCAAAACGCCTTGTCATAGAATGTGAAAATCCGGGGTCGCTTACCGTTACACGAATATAATACAGACCGTATTTATCTACATCAACGTTTTTTATTTCACGGTTTTCGATTCCCTCTGACGGAACGGTCAGCTCTTCGGTTTTTGACCACACCACAGTTTCGCTGATATCGAAGGCTTCATAGGTGACAAGTACATCTCGTTCTGCCGACGTATTGTTTATAAGACTGTAGGTAAAATTCTTTTCCTCTCCGTTGCCGAAGTTGTTACCCAATACCTCAGACTTGATTGACCCAACCTGAATCGGGAACTTACCCGCTTCACGGTATACTCTGACAGCCGCCACGGTTACATCGCCTCGTCCTCTTCTAATCCTGTCGCCCCGAACGTCCACTTTAAGATCGTACGCACCCTCAAGCCTGTTGCCGAAGTACGCATCGTCTATGTAATATACCGCCGTTTTCCATTCGCCTGTATGCTCAACATAGGTAAGCTCGGATTCTTGATTTGTTCTGATGTGCGAGTCATAACCTATTCCAAGCACGCCATTATTTAAATCAAGATAGTCCACTTCCACTCGGAAAAGACTTCCGTCCTCAATGTTCTTCACAACATTATCGGACAGATCAAGCTTAATCGTGGCATGTGCCAATGATGACGATTGCAAAAGCCAGCCGCATCCTCCGTTTTTCTCGTTGACTGTTACCGTTCTATCGGTTCCCATAACAACGGATGTAACGCCTCTTTTCTCGACGTTCTTGCCAAGGATTACCTCTGCAATCGCCGACGAATCCGAGCCTTCGGATTTTTCCGTCTTTTCCGCATAGCCGGGCACAATCAAAAGCGCCGTACATATGCAAAGTACAAGAAAAAGCGAAACTGCCCGAGTAAGTCGTTTTGAGTTTTTGCTCATTTAACCTAACCTCCTTAATTTTTATTTATATATTAATTTAATTTTTTTCTGATTGTATAACAGGTATTCAGTTTGACTTGATATCAGATTAAATTTTTCAAGCCAACGCTTATATTTTTCAAAATCAAAACCCGGCCTGCCTGCGAGATAGTGATTATAATGCTTAACACCGTCAACCGTCCATTCCAAAACCAAAAAGCTGTGCTTTGAGATATTAAGCTTTAAGAAATCAACGGTTTTTGTGCTGTTGGGTTGAATTTTAAATTTACCCTCGGACCAAACCTCTCCGTTATCAATATCATACACCTTGTATGATACATTTTTTTCTTTTAAGGTATCGTTTGCGGCAATCAATGGATTTTGCCAATTAGCCTGTTCTCCCACAAACATTGCAAATGGCTTTTGACTGTTTTTAACGTATTTAAACGATAGCTTTTTATCAAAATAATAGTCAACCATTCCTGTGCTGTTCTGCGGCCAGCCGTCCAAAAGATTCCAAAGCAGCACTCCGCTGTATTTACTGCGATCGCTTCGCATACGCTCCATAAAGAACTTCATCGCTTCCGCCTGAACAATCTGTGATGCCATACAAAAATCCGTCAGATTATTCGGAACATCACCAAACATAGCTTTTATATCGTCAACTATAAACACGTCCACCTGATGTGGATCCTCCGTTTGACTTGTGGAATGGAATATCCATTGAGGATTGTCCTTATAGTCCCAAAGATATTCTTCATCAATAAACTTTTTAAGGCTTTCCTCGCTCGTCATACTAAGATAGCCAATCTCGCTTATGAACTCAGCATTCTGTCTTGTATAAAAATCGCTTTTGAAGTATTCGCGATTTCCCCACACGTGGTTTTCCGCCCACAACGCAATATCATTACCCGAAATTTCATCAACACAAGGCGAGCTCGGAATATAAGGTCTTGCCGTCAACAGCTCGTTATTTTCCAAAACTCTCGGTATAACTTCACGGGTTAAATGATTGTTTTCGGGCTTTGTTCCAAAGCCATAATGTCCGATATCACATTCGTTATCACCGCACCACAAGACTATTGAGGTATGATGCCGCAAGCGGCGGACAACCTTTACTGCCTCTTCTTCAATTTTCCTGCAAAAATCTTCGTGCTGGCTATAAGTCATACACGCCATCGAAAAATCCTGCCATACCATTATACCGTTTCTGTCGCAATAATCGTAAAATTCATCTTGCTCATACACGTTGCCGCCCCAAAGTCTTACCATATTACAGTTAATTTCGGACAAAAGCGGCAACGCTTTTTCGTATCTTTCCTTGTCCATACTGTGATAAGGTGAAAGCGGAACCCAATTCGTACCTCGGCACATTATTTTTACACCGTTTACGATAAATCTAAAATGTCCTCTTTCATTTAAGGTTGCTGCGGTTCTTTCAAGTTTGACCTCTCTGAATCCTATCGTTATATCTCTTTTTGAAACCTCATTATCGTCAAGCAAAACCGTCATTGTTACATCGTACAGATTCGCCTCACCATAGCCCGACGGCCACCATAGCTTTGCGTCTTTTACCCTGACCTCTGTTCCGTCGGATTTAAATCTAACCTTGTCGATAACCTCAAAAGAGGAATCTCCGCATCTTCCCGTAAATTTCACCTTTATATCGGATTTTAAAAGCTCATCGGGAATATCAAGCTGCCATATAAATCTGATACCCGGGGCTTCACTGTCCATATAGAATAATCTGTAATATAGCTGATCTATCTCGATTACATCTCTTTCATACAAGGAAACATCTTTCCATATTCCTGCCGATACCGCCCTGGGCATTATATCCCAACCAAAGCTGTGCGGTGCCTTGCGTATCATCATTCCGTCAGACCAAGGCCACGTTCCTTTCTTTATATAGAAATCATAATCATAATGATTTGCCTCAACCACCGCTGATTTTATGTACACATAAAGGGTATTTTCTTCACCCTCGGGATTTAGATATTCAGTCACATTAAACACGTGCTCGGTAAGTGCGTTATCGCTTGAAGCAAATTTTCGCCCGTTCAGCCAATATTCCGCAATGGTATCGACCCCATCAAA
>CACYTW010000083.1 GCA_902777435.1 uncultured Ruminococcus sp.
TCTTCCGAAATATCGGAGGCGGCATTTTTGCAGGCTCTTAAAAACGGAGAAAATATTGTATTTTCATTTCCGCTGTATGCCGATTCTCTTCCTGCATATTTTTTGGCTTTTCTTAAAAAGATTAAAACAAGTGCCGAAAATATCGTTTCACAAAGCAGAATTTATGTGATTGTAAACAATGGTTTTTATGATGATGTGCAGAATAATATTGCAATTAAAATAATATGGAAATGGTGTGATAAATGCGGACTTTCAAAAGGTCGCGCCCTTGCAGTCGGTGCAGGCGGAATGGTACACGCAGCACCCCTCGGCAAAGGACCTCTGGCAAAAGTCGATGGGGCACTTGAGCAAATGGCAGAGGATATTGAAAACAGCAGGTCGGGAGATACGATTTTTGTTAAACCGTCTTTTCCAAGATTTCTTTATACATTTATGGGCAATCTGAGCTTCACGGCAGAGGGTAAGAAAAATGGTTTAAGTAAGGCAGATATAAAGAATTACTCAAAATGATAAATCGGAGGAGTTATTATGGAATTTATAAAATTAACACAGGAAAATTTAGAACAAGAACACATATGCTGTGCCATTTCAAGCAACAAGGATCCACAGGTGGCATCAAAAAAAGCGTGGCTTAAGGAGCGGCTTGACGAGGGACTTGTATTTTTAAAATCCGCGCAGAGAGGCAAATGCTTTATCGAATATATTCCTGCCGAGAATGCGTGGGTGCCGATTGAGGCAGACGGCTATATGCACATCAACTGCTTTTGGGTATCAGGCTCGCTAAAGGGACACGGATACTCCAATGAACTGCTGGAGGCGTGTATAAATGATGCAAAAACGAAGGACAAAAAAGGAATAACGGTGATTTCCTCACCGAAGAAAAAGCCGTTTTTGTCAGATCCCAAATATCTTGCATATAAAGGATTTAAAACCGCAGACACAGCAGAACCATATTATACCCTGCTCTATCTACCCTTTGACGATAAGGTAGATATTCCGAAATTTAAGGAGCAAGCGAAAAAGCCGCATATTTCGGAGCAAGGTTTTGTATTGTACTATACTGCCGGATGCCCGTATACCGCAAAATATGCTCCGCTTATAGAAGAATGTGCAAGACAAAATAAAATCCCGTTTAAAAGCATACTCGTTGATAGCTGCGAAAAAGCCCAAAACGCTCCTGCAGTATGGACAAATTATGCTTTGTTTTACAATGGTGAATATGTAACGAATGAAATATTAAGCGAAAAGAAGTTTTTGGCACTTGCAGAGAGTTTAAAATAACAGAGGTGTAACAGATATGGCATTTGATTTTAAAAAAGAATATAAAGAATTTTATATGGCGAAAAATAAAC
Source organism: uncultured Ruminococcus sp. (assembly GCA_902777435.1). Lineage (GTDB taxonomy): Bacteria > Bacillota > Clostridia > Monoglobales > Monoglobaceae > UMGS1820. The sequence goes on from CACYTW010000083.1 coordinate 1,353, forward strand.
CGCAAATAGTAGATGTTCCAAGGGCGAACTATATTGCGGTGCGAGGCAAAGGAAACCCGAATGAGGAAGGCGGAGCATATCAGAAAGCGATAAGCGTTTTGTATGCGGTAGCATATACCTTGAAAATGAGTTATAAAACCGATTATAGGATAGACGGATTTTTTGAATATGTTGTACCTCCTTTGGAGGGCTTTTGGTGGCAGGATAACATAGATGGAGTGAACTACTCCGATAAGTCATCATTTAACTGGATTTCTGTGATTCGTCTGCCTGATTTTGTGATAGAAAAGGATTTTAAATGGGCTTTAGAAACAGCGGAGAAAAAGAAAAAACTTGACTGCTCGTCAGCGGAATTTTTAACTGTCGATGAAGGCTTGTGTGTTCAAATTATGCACATAGGTGCGTTTGACGATGAGCCAAAAACCGTTGCCGTTATGGATAAATTTCTTGAAGATAACGGCTATGAAAATGATATGAATGATAAACGTTTTCACCACGAAATTTATATGTCCGATGCAAGAAAAGTTTCGCCCGAAAAATGGAAAACCGTAATAAGGCATCCTATAAGAAAAAGATAATATTTAAAGTGACTTACATTCAGCGTTTCCAAAATCAAATCGAACAGGAGAAAAGATATATGAACAATCTTACTTTTCTGATAAACTCTATTTTTGATAAAAATAATAACACAGCCTGTGGTGCGATGAAAACCCTTGCTGAGCTTTCGGAGCAATCTGATGAGATTTATGCGTATATGGATATCTTCGCCGAAATGCTTAAAAGCGGAAATTCGTATGTTAGAAATCGTGGCTTAATACTTATTGCGGCAAACGCAAGGTGGGACAAAGATTTTAAAATTGATGAAATAATTGACGATTACTTAAGACACATCACCGACCCAAAGCCGATTACTGCCAGACAGTGCATTGCGTCCCTGCCGAAAATTGCCGAAAGTAAGCCGGATTTAAGAACGGATATTTTAAAAGCGTTAAAAAGCGCCGATGTGTCGCACTATCCCGATAGTATGCGCGGTCTTGTTTTCAAGGATATTCAAAATGCTTTGCGGGAGGTGGAAAAGCTTTGAAAAAAGCATATATCGACGCTCTTAATCCCAAGGAATTGCCCGGAGTAAAGAAAAAATCCTTTGCCTTGCCTTTTAGGGGCGGAGAAATATGGTTTGAGCATCTTGACGGAATGTATCAATATACGGAATTGGTTTTGGAAAAGCTGAAAAATGACAGCGATATATTTCTTTTGCCGTCAAAACCGGCGAACATTGCATTTGTTATGGATGAAACGTTGATTACGGAAAATGTAATTGACGAAATCGTGCGGCTTTTATGTAGCGACAGAAAAAAATTTATGCGGGTATGCTTTACAGGCACTGACCGAAAAAGCAAACGATTGCTTAAATATGCACTTTGTAATAAAGGCACTTTTGCGGTTGCGTTTATAAATGATACGGAAAAAGCAAAGGAATGGCTGATAAAGCCTTCCGGATAGGAGGAAATTTATAATGAAATTAAAAAGAATTATAACAACAATATTAACTGCAGCAATGATTTTGGGAAATACGGCTTTTGCCGCCAATATGTATGTAACACGAGGCGAGGTTGCGGATATGCTGCTTTCTGCGGCGGACGACTACAATCCGACTGCTTTGAGAAGTGACATCATCAAGGGCTACGGCGGCGATGGTGAACTTCACGAAGATTGGAACATTAATCGTGCTGAGGCACTTGTTATGCTTAGTCGTGCGTTTGGAACACTCCCCGAACTGACAGGACACAACGCACGTGTTGCGCTTAAAAGCGGTGATTTTACTGATATTCCCGAATGGGCAAAGACGGAGCTTCAGCCTGTGCTTGACGCAGGGATAGCGGCAGGCACGTCAGAGGGGATTTTTTCTCCGAGCGATGATGTAACAAAAGAGCAGATGAATCTTTTTATACAGCGTGTGTATGCTTTATGCGGCACAAATGAAAAGGACGATTTTTATGCATCTGTCAATAAAGATGCACTCAGCACGCTTGAAATAAAGCCCGGGCGTGTGCTTGCAGGAACTCTGTTTGATTTGCAGGATGAAAGCACCGCACAGGTGAACGAAATAATAAAAGAGGTCACATCCGGAAAATGGGAAAAAGGTACAAAGGAGCAGAAAATTGCAGACCTTTATAACAATATTTTAGACACCGAAAACCGAAACAAAATCGGTGCTGCGCCTATAAAGCCGTACCTTGAAATGATAGATAGTGCAAATAATGTTACGGAGCTTATCAATACACAATACACACTTATGGAAAAGCTATATTGTGCACCATTTGCCGCTTTCAGCCTTACAATAGATTTCAAGGACAGCACAAAATATATGCCTGTTTTTGGTGTTTGCAATCCTAATTTGACAAAGGATTTTTATCTTTCCGGAACGGAGCTGCAAAAAAGCGTCTATCTTAAATATCTGAAAACAGTTATGGAGCTTGCAGGCGAGGAGGTAACAGATGCTCAGCTTGAGGAATTTTATAATTTTGAAAAGAGCCTTGCCGAAAAAATGCTGAACACCGAGGACAGGAACAATGTAGATAAATTTTACAACACATATACTCTTGAAGAAATACAATCACTTTTCCCGTCTGTTAATACCGAAAAGCTTTTGAACTCCTCGGGCATACAAAAAGAGGATAAATTTCTTATCACGGATGTGGGTTTAACCGAGGAATTTGCACAGCTTCTGATTGATGAAAATATCGAGGTGCTGAAAACTGCGGCAAAGCTTACGGTAATTTTAAGCTACGGCGGTACGCTCAGCACCGAATTTATCGATGCGTCAAACATGTTTAATCAGGAATTTTTGGGGATTTCGGGAACATATTCCGACGAGGAGCGTGCGGCGATTACTGTTTCAAGCGTTATGCCTGATTATATCGGCGAAATCTATGCTGAAAAATATTTTACCGAGGAGGCAAAACAGAATATACTGAAAATGGTTCAGGACATTATATCTGTTTACAAAAAGCGCATTAACAATTTAACATGGATGAGCGGAGAAACGAAGGAAAAAGCCGTACGCAAGCTGGACACGATGAAAATCAAAATCGGATATCCCGACGATTGGGACACATACCTTGATGATGTTCAGATAAAATCCGCATCTGAGGGCGGAAGTTATTTTGACAATATGCTCTCCGTTGCCGAGGCGTCTAAAAAGGAATTATCAAAATTACAGGGTATGTCCGTTGACAAAACCAAATGGGCAATGTACCCGTATACGGTAAACGCCTGCTACAGTGCTACCTCAAATGACATCACCTTCCCCGCTGCGATACTTCAGCTGCCGATGTATGATGTAAATGCATCCTATGAGGAAAACCTTGGCGGTATAGGATATATCATTGCACACGAGATCACACATGCATTTGATAATAACGGAGCCAAGTTTGACGAAAACGGCAACGCCGCCGATTGGTGGACTTCAGAGGATTACGCCGCCTTTGAAAAGCTGTGTGAAAAGATGGTAACTTTTTATGACGGCTGCGAAAGTGTACCGGGTATTTCGATGAACGGAAAGCTGACACTTAGCGAAAATGTGGCTGATCAAGGTGCTGTCCAGTGTATTACCGAGGTTGCGGCAGGCCTTGAAAACCCGGATTACAAGACACTTTATCGCTCAATGGCAAAAGCGTGGGCAAGCACAAGAACACGGGAATATGCAGACTATGCATCCAAGATTGATGTACATTCAGATGAAAAGCTGCGTGTAAATCGAGTTGTTGTAAATTGTGAGGAATTTTATAAGGCCTTTGATATAAAGACAGGCGACGGTATGTATGTACCGGAGGATGAACGTGTGAAAATCTGGTAAGACATTACAAAAAAGCAGTTATCCAAAGACAATGCGTAACGTAGGTTGCACCCACGCTGACACAACTGTTGATTTGAAAGGAAAAATATAAAATGCGAAAAACTTATATTGATAATATACGCTGGGCTACAGTTCTGCTTGTTTTGATTTATCATATTTGCTATATGTTCAACGGCGTGGGTGTTCCCGGCGGTATTCCAAATGCCGAAAATATTCCCGTTTTTGATGTGTTGGCGTATGTTGTGTATCCGTGGTTTATGGTGCTTCTGTTCGTAATTTCTGGTATGAGCGCAAGATATTCGCTTCAAAAACGAACCATAAAGCAGTTTTTAAAAGAACGTGCCGTAAAGTTGCTTGTTCCCTCGACATTGGGTTTGTTTGCAATTCACTGGATTACGGGATATTTGAATATAAAAATGGGCGGCGGTCTCCCATATATACCATCAGCTTTGATTTATCTGATTTCCGCTGTAAGCGGAACCGGACCGCTGTGGTTTATACAAATGCTGTTTATATTTTCATACATTCTTGTACTACTTAAAAAGATAGACCAAAATGATAGAGTGTGGAAAGCTTGTAAAAAGGCTAATCTGCCGATTATTTTATTGCTTTTTGTGGTGATATTCGGGGCGGCGCAGATCCCGAATATGCCTGTTTTGACCACGTACCGCTTTGGGATTTATTTTGCGACATTTCTCATCGGCTACTATGTTTTCTCGCATGATGAAGTGCAGGAAAAGATGGAAAGAGTTTGTATTCCTATGTTATGCCTTGCTGTAATAGGTGCCGTTTGTTATACCGTTTATTATTATGGAAGTGATTACACATCTCCTGTGTGCCTGCAAAGTATTATAACCAACCTGTATTTGTGGATTGTTGTACTTGCCGTCATTGGATGTGCTAAAAGATATTGCGGCGGAGAAACGGCATTTTCTCGTTATATGGCAAAATCAAGCTTTGGATTTTATATTTTGCATTATCCGGTGCTAACTGTCGTTTGTTACTTATTGCATTACTATTTTGATTTTCCTGCAATATATAATTATGCGATAGCTCTTGTAGCTGAATTGATTATAACCTGTACATTGTACGAAGTACTGAAAAGAGTACCGATTTTACGCTATTTGATTTTGGGAATAAAAAAGAAAAAAGAGTAAAAAAAGTATTGACTCATACATTAAAAGAAATAAGAAAGGATAAAGAAAAATTGAAGTTTCCCGGTTAATTTTTCTGAATTTTAGGGTGAAATTATGGCATCAAGTAAAGAATATTTGCAATTCATCTTAGGGCAGTTATCCGAATTAGAAGAAATTTCATATCGAGCAATGATGGGAGAATTTATTATATACTATCGTGGTAAGATTGTAGGCGGCATTTATGATGATAGATTACTTGTAAAGCCGATAAAATCGGCGATTTCATATATGCCGACAACCTCCTATGAATTGCCTTATGAAGGTGCAAAAGAAATGCTGTTGGTAGAAGAAATTGATAATAAGGAATTCTTGACGGGATTGTTCAATGCAATGTATGATGAATTGCCAACTCCAAAACCTAAGAAGAAGCAGAAAACTTAGAATTTGTGTAGAAAAATGATAGAGCGTGGAAAGTTGCTAAAAAAGCTAATCTGCCGATTATCTTATTGCTTCTTGCCGTGATATTTGAGCAGCACAGATTTTGAAACTATACAGTTATACACCAATGTTTGAAGTTGTGCTAAAGTATCTTCGAGGAGGTGCTTGAAAATGAATGTGTATACAACATCTGAAATCGCCAAAAAGATAGGGATACATCCTAATACAGTGCGCTTCTATGAAGAAATGCAGCTAATTACACGCCCGAAGCGCAAAGAAAACGGCTATCGTATTTTTACGGATTTGCACGTATATCAATTCAAAATTGCAAGAACAGCATTTCAAATAGAACTGCTTCAAAACGGTTTAAGAAAGCAAAGTATTGATATTGTAAAAACTGTTGCACTCGGCAATATAGATAAAGCTCTTGATTTAACAGAACGGTATTTGAAACATATTGAGCAAGAAAAACATAATGCTACAGAAGCAATAGAAAGTGCAAAAGCCATTTTGGAAAACAAAGATAATAATTCAATTAAAATATGTATGACACGGAAAGAAACGGCTGACTACCTGATGATTACAACAGATACTTTGCGTAATTGGGAATTAAATGGATTGTTGCGTATAAAACGCCGTCAAAACGAATACAATACCTTTGTTATAAAAAGTCGCTATCCTGACCGTCGTTTCGCTGTGCTCCACTCATATGAGTGTTACAATTCTTGAAACTGTTTTTTTCTTTGTTAAATAGATATAGATAATACAGCGTGCATAAAACAATTTGCACTACGGTTGACGCAGGTGTTGCAAGGCCTATTTTAAATAATGTAGCATCTGCCGTTTTGCTGACAAGGTATGAAACCGGTATTCTGACAAGAAATGCCCCGACAATTCCCTGCACCATAACGAAATTTGTCTTGCCGCAGCCGTTAAAATATCCGATATAGCAAAACAGAAATGACACAATCAGCGTATCTATGGCATAGGCCTTCAAATAATCCGCCGACGAGAAGATGACATCGGATTGATTTGAGAATATTCCTGAAAGAATATTTCCGTGAAAGAAGGCAAAACATGCCATTATAATACCAACGGCAAGGGAAGCTCCCATACCAAACAGCATAGATTTTCTTGCTCTTTCGTTCTTTCCTGCACCGATATTCTGTGCAACAAATGCGGATAACGACTGCGAGAATGACGATGGTACCAGCATTATAAAGGCGCATACCTTTTCGGCAACTCCCACACCCGCCGAGGCAATAACTCCCAGGCTGTTCACAATGGAATTGATTACAAGAAATGACATATTCACAAGGCCGTCCTGCAGGGCAATAGGCAGCCCCATTCTTATAATACTTCCGATAATTTTTTTATTTAACTTGATATTTTTCCTTGAAAACG
>CACYTW010000084.1 GCA_902777435.1 uncultured Ruminococcus sp.
CCATTTCCATCATGCCGAACGGCTTGACAAGATAATCTATAACACCCAATTGAATACTCTCCCTAAGCGCATCACGCTCATTTGCCGCAGTGACCATAATCACATCAGAATTTATTTTTTGCTCCCTAATCCTCCGCAGAGTTTCAAAGCCATCCATATACGGCATAAAAACATCAAGGAAAATCAAATCTACATCATTGTTACTAAGAAAATCCAACGCACTATTTCCGTCGCCGCATTTTGCCACAACGTAAAAATCTTTGTGCCGATTGACATACCCCTCATTTATCATTGCTACCATTGGGTCATCATCTACAATCAGTACGCTATACATTGTACCCCTCCTTATCTGTTGTAAAGTTTACAGAGAATGTCGTTCCTACGCCCTCCTGTGACTCAACAGTTATTTGTCCTCTGTTTTCTTCCACCATTTTCTTTACCTGATAAAGTCCCGTTCCTCTGCCGTCGCCCTTTGTGGAAAAACCGTTTTCAAAAATGCGATTCACATTTTCACTCGAAACACCTACTCCCGTATCGCTGACTGTTATAAGCAGTTCATCGTGCTTTGAGTATATTCCAAACCTTAATTCCTTTTGCGTATCATATGTATCGCCCGACATATTCATAGCATCAAAAGCATTGTCAATAAGGTTACCTATAACCGTCACAAGCATTTCAGACGACAGCGCTATATCTGCTTTTGAATATCGGCTTTCCTCTTTAAATACAAATCTGACATTTAATTCAGATGCCCTTGCATTTTTACCTATGAGCAAGGCGGCAATTGCAGGCTCATCCACGGCTGACATTATTTTGCTTATTGACGCCCTCTGCATAAGAGTAATGTTTTCAATGTATTTTGTGGCATCGTCATACATTTCCATCTGAATAAGCCCAAGTATAACGTGCAGCTTATTTGTAAAATCGTGATTATTTGCACGCATAGAGTCAACAAGATAACGAGTTCCTGCCAAATCTTCCATCAATTTTGTGTATTCAGCCCTGTTGTGCAGAATTGCAACCGCACCGATAATTTCATCATTTTCGCAAATCGGTATGCTGTCTATAAGCACATCAGCATTTTTAAGGCTGTGGTCACGGATACTAAATTCTTTTTTACCGCTTTCAAGAGTCCTTGAAAAGAAAGCATCATTACAGATATTTTTAAGAGGCTGACCTGCAATATTTTCTGTACTGCAACCAAGCATTGACGTAGCCGAACGATTTGCGAACTGCACAATGCCTCTTTGGTCGATAGCAAGTATTCCTTCGTTAAGTGACTCTAAGATGTTATCACGTATGCGATACATTGCAGAAAAAACATTCGGTTCATAGCCATACAGGCTTTTCTTAACTGATGCTGAAAGCTCAGCCGAAATTATAAGCTCAATCACAATCGCCGCCAGGGTTATTATAAGAAAGATAAGAAAAATCTGCATAGTTTCGGTTTTTATATTATCCATAAGCATAACCGCCATTACAAAGCCCGAATAATTGCCATTCTCATCATATACTGCGGCATATGCTCTTCTCTGCTGTCCTGAGGGTCCCCTGTCGTTTGCGGCATAATATTCCTTTCCGTCAAACTCAGGTAATGTTCCGTCATATTGTGTGTTAATCAAATCGTGATTAGAATGGTAAAGGCGTACTCCGTCGTTTTTCACTATGGATATAACATCTATGTTATCAAGAGTATTTTTTAGCGAGTCAAGATATTCTGTCAGCATATACAGGTCGGCGTCGTTGTTAATTTCATCAAGCAATGGTGACTTTGCGATTGTTTCGGCAGTATTTTGCAAGTTTTGGTCACGCTTTTTGGTTTCCGTTCTGACGTTTATAATTGTACCTGCTATACCTAAAAACAAGGCAAGAGAAATTATAAGAGATATTTGTGTAAAAAATATTTTTTTGTATATGTTTTCTGTATTACTGCCGTTTGATTTTTTCATATTCACTGCCACTCTTTCTTAATTATGTATATATTTTACCATATCACATTTTTCTGTTCAAGTAAATTAACCCTTTTTAAAGTAAAAAAAATGACATTAGAAAAAATATATTTTAATGTTTCATAAAATTGATTTTATATAATTGCCGTGATATGATTATCTCGTAATCAAACAAAGGGGGATTTAAAATTATGAACTTGGTATTTGAAACCATTATGCTACTCTGTTTCGGTCTGTCGTGGCCGATAAATGTCATAAAGGCATATCAGGCACGAACTGCAAAGTCGACGAGCCTGCCTTTTATACTGCTGATTTTTGTCGGCTATATCGCAGGCATCATAGCAAAGCTAATCACACATCAGATAAATTATGTTTTGATTGTGTACCTGTTAAATCTTGCAATAGTTTTGGTAAATATCGGTGTATATTTTAGAAATACAGCCTTGGATAAAAAGGCCGAGGCATTAAATTAAAGGAGTGAACTTATTATGATTAAAAAAGAGAATGTCATTGAAAGATACAAAGAGTTAAATAAACTTGCAGAACAAAACGGCATAGTAATTTTCGGAGGATGCAAGGACAGAGATATTGCAACGTGCGAGCTCAAGCAAGCATTTTTCCCCGATGCCGTGTTTTATAACAGAAGCATTGACGGCATCAGTATCGAAAACGCCGCAGAACTGTATTCACTCTGTGTTGCACCGCTTACACCCGATACTGTGCTGTTGCATATAGGAGCAGAAGATTTACAGCTCTGCTCAGAAAGTCCTGCTGAATTTGAAAAGAAATATCGTGAACTAATATGGCAGATACGTAAAAATAACAAACATTGTGATATAGCAATTATCAATTTTCAAAATACGGACTTCTCCTCCGATATTGAAGGTCTTAACAAAAAACTTAAGTATATCGCTGACTCCGAGCATTGCGACTACTGTGACATCTCAAATGGTTGCACACGCAGTTCGACTCAGGCAAAAAAAGAAATTTCATTCATTTGCAATCTCGGGTTTGTACAAACATTGCAACGCAAACATCCAATCTACGATATGGCTGAAATATTATTCTGCTACGCATAAAAGCAAAACAACAGTCCATACCCTAATTTTTATGGGTATGGACTGTTGTTTTTTATCACGTAATACTTAAGATAATTGTAAAATACGGAAAACTCTCCTCAAATCCAAAATAATTTTATTTTTATTGAAAAAATTAAGCAATTATAAAACAATTTTTACCCATTAATTATTCGATTGTGAAATTTTATTGCAAATCATACAAAAATTTGCGATAACTTTTTAATTTTTTTTTAAAAAACTATTTGATATTGTCGAACAAGTATGGTATACTTATATATTAGTTGGATGTGTTTACCACACCGCAATCAACTCAAATTTTGAAAAAATAATAAATCATATTATTTAAGCATATTTTAAGGAGGAAAAACAATGGCTAAACATTTTAAAACTATGGATGGTAACTGTGCTGCCGCACATTGTGCTTATGCCTTTACCGAAGTAGCTGCCATCTATCCAATCACTCCTTCATCAACAATGGCTGAATACGTTGATGAGTGGAGTGCCAAAGGCTTGAAGAACGCCTTTGGTCAAACAGTAGAGGTTGTTGAGATGCAGTCAGAAGCAGGTGCAGCAGGTGCTGTACACGGTTCACTTCAGGCAGGTGCTCTCACAACAACATTCACAGCATCACAGGGTCTTCTTCTTATGATCCCTAATATGTACAAAATTGCAGGTGAACTTTTACCTACTGTATTCCACGTAAGTGCGAGAGCGCTTGCCGCTCACGCTCTTAACATCTTTGGTGACCACCAGGATGTTATGGCTTGTCGTCAGACAGGTTTTGCAATGCTCGCATCAGGCGGCGTTCAGGAGGTTATGGACCTTGCCGGGGTAGCACATCTTGCTGCAATCAAGGGCAGAGTTCCTTTCCTTCACTTCTTTGACGGTTTCAGAACTTCTCACGAAATTCAGAAGGTTGAAGTTATGGAATATGATGACCTCAAAGGTCTTATTGATCAGGACGCTCTCAAAGAATTTAAGGACAGAGCATTAAATCCTGAACATCCTGTACTCAGAGGTACAGCTCAGAATGGTGATATCTACTTCCAGGGCAGAGAGGCTTCTAACAAATATTATGAGGCTATTCCTGATATCGTTGCTGATTATATGAAGGAAATCACCAAAATCACAGGCCGTACATACAAGCCATTCAACTACTATGGTGCAGAAGACGCTACTGAAGTTGTTGTTGCAATGGGCAGTGTATGTCAGGCTCTTGAAGAAACAGTTGACTACTTAAATGCACAGGGCAGAAAAGTCGGTGTTCTTGAAGTTCACCTCTATCGTCCTTTCTCAGCTAAGTATTTCTTCGATGTAATGCCTAAGACTGTTAAGAAGATTGCTGTTCTTGACAGAACTAAGGAACCCGGTTCTCTCGGCGAACCTCTTTATCTTGACGTTTGCAGCCTTTACAAGGATTGCGACAACGCTCCAAGCATTGTGGGCGGTCGTTACGGCTTAGGTTCAAAGGATACAACTCCGACTCAGCTCGTTGCTGTATTTGATAACTTAAACGGCGAAATGAAGAACGGCTTTACTATCGGTATCAACGACGATGTTACAAATCTCTCACTTCCTCTCGGAGAAAGAGTTAACGCTGCTCCTGCAGGTGCAACACGTTGTAAATTCTGGGGCTTCGGTTCAGATGGTACTGTTGGTGCCAACAAAGACGCTATCAAAATTATCGGTGATAACACAGATATGTACGCTCAGGCATACTTTGACTATGACTCAAAGAAGTCAGGCGGTGTTACAATGTCACACTTGAGATTCGGTAAGACTCCTATTAAGTCAACCTATCTCCTTGACGAAGCTGACTACATTGCTTGTCACAAGCCTGCATATGTTTATCAGTATGATGTACTCGACGGTTTGAGAAAAGGCGGTACATTCCTTCTCAACTGCGTATGGACCCCTGAAGAACTCAATGAGAAGCTTCCTGCTCATATGAAGAAGTATCTTGCAGAAAACGAAATCAACTTCTACACAATCAACGCTGTTGATGTTGCAGTTAAAGTTGGTCTTGGTCCTAACCGTATCAATATGGTTACTCAAAGTGCTTTCTTTAAGCTCTCAGAGGTTATACCTTTCGATCAGGCTGTTACCCTCATTAAAGAGGCAATCAAAAAGACCTATGGTAAAAAGGGTGACGAAATAGTTAAGATGAACTGCGACGCAGTTGATGGTGCTATTGACGCTCTTGTTAAGATTGATATTCCTGCTGATTGGAAAGACGCTGTTGAAGAAGAAACTGTTGCAAACGACAGACCTGACTTCATCAAAAACCTTGTTGACCCTGTTAATGCTCAGCGTGGTAACAAACTTCCTGTAAGCGTATTCGAAGGCAGAGAAGACGGTACATTTGAAACAGGTACATCAAGATATGAAAAACGCGGCGTTGCAGTTCTTGTTCCTCAGTGGCAGAAGGATACTTGTATCCAATGTAACCAGTGTTCACTTGTATGTCCTCACGCGGCAATCCGTCCTATCCTTGTAGATGAAGCAGAAAAGGCTGCTGCTCCTGCATCATTTGAAACAATTAAGGCAATCGGCAAGGACTTTGCAGGTCTTGAATTCAGAGTTCAGGTATCACCTCTCGACTGTCTTGGCTGCGGCGTATGTGCTAACGTATGTCCTGCACCTAAGGGCAAGGCTCTCGTTATGAAGCCAATTGACGAAATTAGTCCTGTTGACGCTCCTAACTGGGATTACGCAATGGATAAGGTTGCTAACAAGGCAAACCTCGTTGACGTATCAGCTAACATTAAGAATTCACAGTTCGCACAGCCATACCTCGAATTCTCAGGTGCTTGTGCAGGTTGTGGTGAAACACCTTATATTAAGCTCATCACTCAGCTCTTTGGTGACAGAATGATGGTTGCTAACGCAACAGGCTGTACATCAATCTGGGGCGGTAGTGCTCCTTCAATGCCATATTGTAAGGACGAAAACGGCAGAGGTCCTGCCTGGGCTAACTCACTCTTTGAGGATAACGCTGAATTTGGTCTTGGTATGGTTATGGCTAACAACAAGATTAAGAGCACATTATCTGCAAGAATGGATGAAGCTATGGACGCTGTATCTGCTGACTTAGCTGCTGCATTCAAGGAATGGCAGGGTGCAAAGGACGACGCCGCAGGCTCTAAGGCTGCTGCTGAGAAGATTGAAGCTCTTATCAAAGATGCTGATATGTCTAATCCTGCTGTTAAGGAAATCGCTGACAGAACAGACTTCCTTGTTAAGCGTTCACAGTGGGTATTCGGCGGTGACGGCTGGGCATACGATATCGGTTACGGCGGTCTTGACCACGTAATCGCATCAGGTCAGGACATCAACATCTTTGTTGTTGATACTGAGGTATACTCAAACACAGGCGGTCAGTCATCAAAGGCTACTCCTACTGCTGCTGTTGCTAAGTTTGCTGCCGCTGGTAAGAAGGTTAAGAAGAAGGATCTCGGTATGATTGCAACAACGTACGGCTACGTATATGTTGCACAGATTGCACTCGGTGCAAATCCTGCTCAGGCTCTTAAGGCTATCAAAGAGGCTGAGGCTTATCCGGGTCCGTCACTCGTAATCGCTTACGCTCCTTGTATCAACCACGGTATCAAGGCTAAGGGCGGTATGGGTAACTCAATCGCTGAAGAAAAGAAAGCTGTTGAAACAGGTTATTGGCATCTCTGGAGATTTAATCCTGAACTCGCTGAGGAAGGAAAGAATCCGTTTATTCTTGACTCTAAGGAACCAACAGGCAGCGTTGTTGACTTTATGAACGGCGAAAACCGTTACTTAATGCTCAAGAAAGCATATCCTGAAATGGCAGAACAGCTCTTTGCTAAGGCAGAGAAAGACCTCTCAGACAGATACGAAGTATACAAGAGAATGGCTAAGGATTAATCCTTAAAACTTTGCATAAATACACAAGGGAACCTCTTTTGAGGTTCCCTTTATTCTTTCGGCCCCTTGTGTAAAGGGAGATGTCAGCGTAAGCTGACTGAGGGATTGTCTGCTATGTGCTACAATATAATGTATTGTACAGTCTTTCGTATGTTTTCGGCGGGACGATGTGGGCATCGTCCCCTACAAATGGGCTTTGGGCAATCATTCATTAAATTTATTTTGCGATAAAACCACTAAATTCAAAATAATTTTTTCATTGCAGTTGGGCTTGGCAACTGTATGGGCTTTGGGCAATCATTCATTAAATTTATTTTGCGATAAAAACCACTAAATTCAAAATAATTTTTTCATTGCAGTTGGGCTTGGCAACTGTATGGGCTTTGGGCAATCATTCAATAAAATTATTTTGAATTTGCGGATTGTTAACATTTCAACCGAACCCTCAGTCAGCCTCGCTGACGGCTACCTTTACGCAAGAGAGCCAAAAAACGAAAATGCCCCTGCATAAAAAATTATGCAGGGGCGTGTAATTCTGTATAATCAACTTATTCAGCAACAGACTTTTTAGATACAACAGCCTTTACTACAAACAATGTTCCTATCATAATGACTATTCCGACAGGCAAGCATATCCAAGCACTCTTGATATAGCCTGCGATTATGTACGAAACAAAGGATACAGCCGCAACGGTCAAAGCGTAAGGCAACTGTGTTGACACGTGATTTATGTGATTACATTGTGCGCCAGCAGATGACATAATCGTTGTATCCGATATAGGCGAACAATGGTCACCGCATACAGCACCTGCCATACAAGCTGAAATTGCAACAATCGAAATCTCGTTGCTGATTGAACCTCCGAATATTGCGAGAACAATAGGAATTAATATACCAAATGTTCCCCAAGAAGTACCTGTAGCAAAAGAAAGTCCCATTGCAACAGCGAAAATAACAGTTGGCAAGAAAATAGTAAACGCTGATGCTGATGTTCTAACAAGTGTTGATACATATTTCTCAGCACCAAGTGTTTTTGTCATTCCTGATAGTGTCCAAGCAAATGTCAAAATAATTATTGGAGAAACCATTGACTGGAAGCCCTCCGAAATACAGCTCATAAATTCTTCAAAACTTAAAACATCTCTATACATATAAAGAATAAACATAAATATCAATGTTACAAAAGCGCCCATTACTAATGCTGGTTGTGCTTCAG
>CACYTW010000085.1 GCA_902777435.1 uncultured Ruminococcus sp.
TCAGGCTTTGAAAGGGATGTTCTTATCAAAAGGTCGTCCTGTGTATCGTAATAGATATTTGCAATTGTGTATGGTTTGCGATTTTCGTTATGTGCATCTATCTCCATATGCTTTTCTACTATGTCAATTACGGCTTCAAATGTTTCTTTGTCCAACATATACTTATGCTCATATCTGTTAAAAACTTCGATTGCCATCTCGTATCACATCCGTCTTATACTTGCATTATAATACCCAAATGTTAAACCAAAGTTAATATTCAAAAATTTATTGTTTTATTTCAATATTTTTCCCGTCACTTGTAACATAAACATCTCCGTCCTTTGTGAAGTAAGCATCGCATCCCACCTCTTTAAGTGCAGATACAATCTTATCCTCAGCAGGATTTTTTTCGCTGTCCGTTACAACCGCATATTTGGGTTTTACTGTTTCAAAAAGTTTCTTTGTGTTCTTATTATACTTTCCGTGGTGAGGAACCTTTAAAAAATCATATTCGCCGTTGCACTTTTGAATTATCTCGCTTATTCTTTCAGCTTCTGCATCTCCCGTAAACAAGAATTTATTTTCGCCGTGAGTTACCCCTATGGCAAGAGAGAAGTCGTTATCGCCTTCTGTATAACTTAACTTAAAAGGCGGATAAATTTCAAACAGAACATCATCTGCAACGAATGATTGTTCGCTTGTAATTCTTTCAGGAACAATGCCAAGTTCATCTGTTTTCCTAACAAAGCTTTCATACTCATCATTGTTCCCCACATAATCAGGTGTAATAATTTTTTCAACAGATATATTACTAAGCACCTCCGACACACCGCCTACGTGATCCTTATCAAAGTGTGTAATAAAAAGGCAATCAACATAGTTTATATTCTTTTCTGCTAAATACTTTACCACTTCATCACCATCATCTGCCTCACCGCAGTCGATAATAAAGCAATGGTTTTTTGTATTAATAATAATCGCATCAGCTTGACCGACCTTTAAAACCGAAACCTCAAGTTCTCCTGTAACCTCAGGAGGAGTTACGCTTTCTTTTTTACTGCTTACGCAAGAACAAAACAAAAAGATTATTGTTAAGCTCATTGCTGTTAATGAACATATAAGGCGTTTCATTGCCATCACCCTTTCTACTGTTTTTATTATTATAAATTATATAGGTTAAACATAAGTTAATTATACTATAAATATTAAAATGCAGGAACCATACCCGGCTCCTGCATTTTCGATACAACTTATTCAATTATTTTGCCGTCGGTTGATATTGTAACAACCTGCCACGGAATAAATTTTCCGCTGTCCTGAATGGCTCTTTTTGCCGCGTTTTCTATGCCGCCGCAACAAGGAACCTCCATACGCACTATTTTCACGCTTTTAATATTGTTACTTGCAATAATCTGTGTCAGTTTATCTGCATAGTCACCCTCGTCCAGCTTAGGACATCCGACAATCGTAATATGGTTTTGCATAAATTCATTATGAAAATTTCCATAGGCATAAGCCGTGCAATCTGCCGCAATCAAAAGATTTGCATCCTCAAAATACAGTGCGTTTACGGGAACAAGTTTTATCTGGCAGGGCCACTGCATAAGCTGACTTTGTATGCTTTGTTTCGGTACACTCGAATTTGTTTCTCTTTTCAATGCTTTTGACTGCGTACCCGGGCATCCGCAGGGAAGTGTGTCAGCGTTCTTCTTAAGTTGCGCTTGTTTTACGGCTTCCTCGTCATATGCAGGTGCCTCACGTTCTTCAAAGCTGATAGCATCTACGGGGCAGGCAGGCAAGCAATCCCCAAGACCATCACAATAATTCTCTCGTACAAGCTTCGCCTTTCCGTCTATCATATCAATTGCACCCTCGTGGCAGGCAGCCGCACAAGCACCGCAGCCGTTACATTTTTCTTCATCTATTTTAATTATCTTTCTAATCATTATTGTATACCTCCTTGATTTAATATCACAATTATAATATAATATTCATATAAATTATGTTGAAATTTCAACAAAACGGAGATAAATATGAGAAATTTTTTAAATGTATTAAAAAAATGTCCTTTATTTTTTGATTTATCCGACGATAACATTATTACAATGCTCGGTTGTCTAAAGGCAAGAACGGATATATTTGATAAAAATTATACTATTTTATCGGAGGGGTCTCCTGCAAAATATATCGGCATAGTGCTTTCAGGTTCGGTACAGATAACCCGAACGGATTATTACGGCAACAGAAGCATTTTAGGCAATCTATGTGAAGGGGACCTCTTCTCAGAGGCGTTTGCCTGTATGCAAATGACCTCTATGCCCGTATCGGTTATTGCCAATGAGAGAAGTGAAATTATGTTTATTGATTGCAATCATATTTTACACACTTGCCAAAACGGCTGTCCGCATCATCAACAATTGATTTATAATCTTATGAAGGTTTTAGCTTTAAAGACTGTTATGTTTCAGCAAAAAATCGAGATTACATCAAAGAGATCAACCCGTGAAAAGTTACTCACATATCTTACAATTTGTGCTAAAAAGAATAATAAAAACAGCTTTAAAATTCCGTTTAACAGGCAAGAGCTTGCAGACTATCTTGAGGTAGACCGCAGTGGATTGTCCGCTGAAATCAGCAAACTCAGAAAAGACGGCATTTTGGAATGTAAAAGGAATTATTTCAAGCTGTTGTAATTTTAAAATTTATATATTTGTCATAGTAATAGTGGCATAAATATAGGCTTTGCGGTGTCGCAAAGCCCTGTTGTGTTATTTTAAATCTCCCGTTGCGGGATTGTCAATAACTTCTCCGTTTTCCGTAAAACGGGAGCCGTGGCAGGGACAATCCCATGTATGCTCATAAGAATTCCAATTTAGTGCACATCCTAAATGCGGACATCTTTTAGGTTTTGGTGTAAGCAAGCCTTTAGTTGATTCAAATATATTTACCGCAAGTTGAGGATGCAGTATACTTCTTGATGGTAAAAATAATTCCTGGTATTCGTTTTTTCTTCCTTGCACCATATCACATAAAATCATTGCTGATACCATTGATGAGGTCATCCCCCACTTATTAAATCCTGTTGCAACATATAGTCCCTCTGTGCTTTTACTGTACGGACCAATATACGGGATACCATCAAGTGTCATACAATCCTGGGTTGCCCATCGGTATTTTTCTATAGCATCAGGATAATGATTTTTTGCAAAAGTTTGTAATTCTTCCCAATTTCCGCCCTTCTTTCCTGTTCTGTGAGCACCGCCACCTAAAAACAATAGATTTTCGTAATTTCTAAATGACATTCCTGTTTGCGATTCATCTACATAAATGCCATTTACATCAGGTGCATTTCGGAGTGCAATTACACACGAGCGATGCTGATACATTTTAATAAAATAACCGCCGTGTTTATTAATGAACGGAAAATGGGTTGCCACAATAATCTTTTTGGCATAAATTTTGCCACCATCGGTGATTGCTGTCGTGCCCATGTGCTCACGTACTTTGGTGTGCTCGTATATATTTAATCCTTTTGATATTGCATATAAAAATTTAAGCGGATTAAATTGTGCCTGATTAGGATAACGCACCGCACCTTCCACCTCAAAGGGCAGAGGCAAATCCTTTGTAAATTCTGTATCAAAGCCCAATTTACTAAGTGCTGTTATCTCGTCTTGAATTTTTTGCCTGTTATCTATACTGTAAACATAAGAGTTCTTCTCTTCAAAATCACAATCAATGTTTTTGCATAAATTACGATATGTTTTGAGTGCTGATTGGTTTATTTCAAGATACTGTTTTGCCTTTTCTATTCCATATTTTTTTATTATTTTATCATAAATCAGTCCGTGCTGTGATGTGATTTTAGCTGTTGTGTTTTTGGTAATTCCGCCGCCTATCGTTTTTGCCTCCGCAAGTACAGAGCTAACACCTGCTTGATTGAGATAATATGCACATAATACCCCCGCCATTCCGCCGCCGATAATCAACACATCTGTTTTTATATCTTTATTAAGCCTTCCAAAGTTATCTTTGGAAGAAGTCTGCTCCCATACTGAATTCATTTTATCTTCCTCCGTTTTTATATATTATTTTTCAAGCCGAGAAAAATAATACAAAAATACTAACTATTATTTTTTATAATATAAATGAAAATTTTTCAGACTTTTACTTGACAACTACAGAAAAATACTGTTAAATTTAGTCGGTAGCGCATTGATTTTTAATAGATATAGTGTTATAATATCATAAAATCTATAAAGAGGTAAATTGATGTGAGGGAACAAGTATATAGAATTTTGCAAAGCATACCGTCAGGACGAGTCGTAACCTATGGTCAAATTGCCGAAATGCTTGGGAACAAGCATTTTGCACGGGCAGTGGGAAATATTTTGCACGCAAATCCTGATTGCAAAAAATATCCCTGCTATAAGGTCGTAAACAGTAAAGGACATCTTGCCAATCAATACGCTTTTGGCGGTATAGAGAAGCAAAAAGAAAAACTTGAAGCAGACGGAATTGAAGTTATTGATTGCAAAGTCGATTTAAAGAAGTATCAATGGAGCAGTATGGCTGAATAATCAGAAAGAGGTATAAAATGTATAACTTATTTAAAAGTGTAATTGAAACAGACAGGTCTGCGGTGGTGATTTGCGATGTTAATCACACAATAGTCTATATGAATAAGGTTGCTACCCAGAGGTATCATAAGGACTTAACAGGTTCTTCTCTGCTTGATTGTCACAATGCAAAATCAAACGAGATTATTATAAAAGTTGTGGATTGGTTTAAAGAAAGCCGTGATAATAATATGATTTACACATACCACAACGAAAAAGAAAACAAAGATGTGTATATGGTTGCACTGCGTGATAACGAGGGAAGTTTGATTGGTTATTACGAAAAACACGAATACAGAAATCCCGAAACAGCATCAGCCTATGACTTTTCAAAATCTTTGATATGAGGTAATTTAATTATTTGTGCCAAAGGAATGCGGCGGGATGGAGATTACTATGAAGAAAATATTTTGTTTTATATCAATCTTAATATGCATTATGCTTACCGCTTGCGGAAATGATAGCGGTATCGGTACTATTGGCGGAGCCGATGAACCGACATCAATAATTGTAACTGATAAAGGAGAAAAAGCAATGTATGAAACAATTACGGCAGAAGCTGCCAAAAAGATAATGGATAGCGGTGAGGATATTATTATCCTTGATGTAAGAGAGCAAGACGAATATGATGAGGGACATATTTCGGGTGCAATTTTAATTCCATATACCGAAATCGAGAATAAAGCAGAAGAAATACTATCTGATAAAGACAAAAAAATTCTTGTGTATTGCAGGTCAGGCAGACGAAGTAAAATTGCTGCCGAAGCTCTTTCCAAACTTGGTTATACAAATGTAAAAGAATTCGGCGGTATTATCGACTGGCCCTATGAAACAGAAAAATAAGAATGGAGAATTGCTATGATAAAATTTATTTGTTACCCCAAATGCACAACTTGTCAAAAGGCAAAAAAATGGCTTGATGACAACAAAATAGAATATGAACTTCGTGATATAAAAGAAGATAATCCGAATTTTGAGGAGCTGTCTGCCTGGTACAATATGAGCGGACTTCCTCTAAAGAGGTTCTTTAACACATCAGGTCTATTGTATAAATCAATGGAGCTTAAAACAAAACTTCCTACTATGCCTGAGAAAGAACAGTTAAAACTTCTTGCATCAGACGGAATGCTTGTAAAACGCCCTCTTGTCATAGGCAACGACTTTGTTTTGGTTGGATTTAAGGAAACTGAATGGAGCGAACAACTCAAATAATTTTGTATGATAAATATATCCTTCCACACCATATGCAACACTCCCTCCTCTACTTTAAGTAGGTTGCAGAACAAGCATTTTTGAGATATACTTTGTTTATCAAATAGGGAGGGTAAAAAATGGAATATGTAACCGGAACAACAATAAAAAAACTCCGTGAGAAACAAAATCTTACTCAAAAAGAGCTTGCGGATAAAATAATGGTGAGTGACAAAGCGGTATCAAAATGGGAAACTAACAGAGGACTGCCTGATTTATGCGTTATTGAAGATTTGGCAAACGCATTGGGCGTTTCGCTTTCGGAACTCCTAACAGGTGATTTAAAAATCAATGAAAACATATCAGCCAATATGAAGAAAATGCAGTTTTATGTTTGCCCGATTTGCGGTAATGTTATCAATTCTTTGGGTGATGGCTGTTTTACCTGCTGCGGTATAAATTTGCCTAAGCTCGAAGCCGAAACACCTGATGATGAACACCAAATATTTGTAGAACAGGTGGAAAACGAACACCTGATTACAATGACACATCCTATGAGCAAAAATCACTATATTTCTTTTGTGGCATATATTTCAAGCGATACCCTTGAGATTAAAAAGCTGTATCCCGAACAAGATGTATGTGTCAGGTTCAAGAGAAAAGGACATGGGATATTATATGCTTATTGTAATAAGCACGGAATGTTTAAATTAATAATCTAAGTGAGGGGCTGTTAAAAAGGTACTTTACACTTCGCAACACCTATCGGTGTGTTGCATTGCTCGAGTACCGCAAATACCCAAATGCACCTGACGGATATTTTGATGGGATGTCTGAGTTTGAAAAGGAGATGTAACCCTTGAAAAAATGTAAAATTACAGTAATGAAAATGGCACGCTATGATGATTTGATTGAAAAATACGAAAATCCTATTGAGCACGCCTGTGATATGAAACTCGGACAAGTATTTATTGCAAACGGTTGGCAAAAGCCTGATGGTATGTGCGACAGTGCATGGGATAGTATGTCCGCATTTGTTATGGCACTTTCTCACGGAGCAGAGGACTTTTATGACGGATGGATGAAAAACAAGAAGTCTGCAATGATTTCGTGTAACGATGGTTTCCGCCCTGTTAGTTTCTTAATTGAAACATTGGATGAAGATGCAGATTGAGGTGTAACTATGAGCATAGATAAATTTGCAAATATGATAAGTGAATGTAACAATATTGTGTTCTTTGGCGGTGCGGGAGTTTCGACCGAAAGCGGCGTCAAGGACTACCGCAGTAAAGACGGGCTGTATAATACTGTAAAGGATTACGGAGTACCGCCCGAAACGATACTCAGCATAGACTTTTTCAAAGATTTTCCTGATGTTTTCTATGATTTTTACAGAAAATATTTCACTTCAGAGGCAGAGCCGAATAAGGCGCATAAAGCACTTGCCGAGCTTGAAGAAATGGGCAAATTAAAAGCGGTTATTACCCAAAATATAGACGGACTTCATCAAAAGGCAGGCAGTTGCAATGTAATTGAGTTACACGGCACTGCCAAGAAATTTTATTGCCATTCCTGTAATAAAACCTTGGAGCTTGACGAGATTATGGCAGAAATAAAAGCCGGGCAAGTTCCAAAATGCAAATACTGCGGAGGTCTCGCAAAGCCGAAGGTTGTACTTTACGGAGAAATGCTCTATGACGGGGTTGCAGAATCAGCAATCAAACATATCGCAAATGCAGATATGCTCATTGTCGGTGGAACTTCCCTTGCCGTACAGCCTGCCGCATCATTTGTCAGATATTTCAGAGGAAAGTATATTGTTATCATAAACAAAACCGCCACCGATTTTGACAATAATGCTGATTTGGTATTCAGGGACAGCATCGGTACAGTATTTGAGGAAGTAATGAAGAAGGTGAAATAATGCCATTTAATATAATCAGAAATGATATAAGTTAATTATTTTGCAATAATATAAATTCTAAAACCCATATATTTGTCATATATTTGAAATAGCATAATATATGGGAGTGATTTATATGCGTCAAAGTCACATTATAGAAGAAAGAACTGTTGAGCTTGCAGAATATATCATTCAGAACAAATGCACAGTACGAGAAGCCGCACGTAAGTTTGGAATTTCAAAATCAACCGTACATAAAGACGTGACAGAACGTCTGCTTGATATAAACGGCAGACTTGCCGCAGATGTGCGTAAAATTCTCGCCGAAAACAAGCAGGAGCGACATATCAGAGGCGGCTATGCCACACGCGAAAAATACCGTCGACAAAAAAACGCAGGATAGAAACAGGCTGTTGCAAGCACACAGAAT
>CACYTW010000086.1 GCA_902777435.1 uncultured Ruminococcus sp.
GCTTGTCGGTTTCCTCCCTTACGTCCTCCTCCATATATGACGGGCCTAAGACGTAATCCAATATTTCCTTATCCAGCTTTTTGGCAAGCTCGCAAAAGGCACACTCCCCCTCCTTTTCAAAGGCTTCGTTTACGGGTATTGTATATATTTTCTCTTTCATAATAATCTCCATTCCGCCGCCCTGCGTCGGCACAAATAGTAATTAAATATCTCTTATCAGCAGGGCAAGGAATGATAAGAGATTATTTCGCACGGGCAATTAAATCCGCCGGAGGCGTAGCGTGAAAGTTCCTTTCACGCTACGCCTCCGCTTATCAAACATTTTTCTTAGGGCAAAGATGGGCAATCGGACATATGTCACACTTTGGCGAACGTGCATCGCAATATTCTCTGCCGTGATATACCAAGCAATGACAGAACTGTGCCCAAATTTCTTCAGGCAATATCTTCTGAAGGTCAAGCTCAATTTTATATGGGTCCTTTTCCTTGGTAAAACCCATTCTGTTGGACAGACGTGTGGCGTGTGTATCCACCACAACTCCCGGTATTCCGAAAAAATCACCCAGCACAAGATTTGCCGTCTTTCTGCCTACCCCCGGGAGCCTCAGCAATTCCTCCATAGTGTTCGGAACCTCCCCGTTATAATTATCTATCAACATACGGCAACAGCCTATTATGTTTTTTGCCTTATTCCGAAAAAAACCTGTGGAGCGAATATCCTCACGCAGTTCAAGCTCATCTGCATTGGCAAAGGCATATACATCAGGATATTTTTTAAAAAGTGTCGGTGTAACCATATTGACACGTGCATCAGTGCACTGCGCGGCAAGCTGTGTCGCAATCAAAAGCTGCAGTGCATTATCATAGTCCAAGGTGCAATCCGCATCTTCATACACCTTACAAAATATTTCATAAATCTCGGCGGCTCTTTTACGTTTTGAATCAAGACTTTCTCTCATCAGACTTCCCCCTAATATACTAAATTTGAAAAGCTGTTTGTAAAACGTGAACTCCCATAACAGTATCGCACAAATTATAAATCCAAAATAATTTTTATCAATGCAGTTGGGCTTTTCGGGACGATGTGGACATCGTCCCCTACAAATTCGGCAGGAGCAAGCCCCTGCCCTACAATTATACAACGATGCATATTATCCAAAATAATTTTTTCATCGCAGTTGGGTTTGGCAAATGTTTGGGCGAAGGGCGATTATTTAATAAAATTATTTTAGATTTTACGGAGAACCATCCATATTTTACAACAAGCTATACTAAATTTGAATGTAATACAAATTTTACTTGCAAATTGATATATGTAATATTATAATATATTATAGAGAAAATTGCAATATAATCTTATACCGCAAACACAAGTTTGCAAAGAGAAAGGATGATTTGAAATGTTTGAAATCGAGAATGTTAAAAGAACCGATCCTGAGGTAGCGGAGGCTATCTTAAACGAAATTGGAAGACAGCGTGGTAAAATCGAGCTTATTGCTTCAGAGAACTTTGTAAGCCCTGCAGTTATGGAGGCTATGGGTTCACCACTTACAAATAAATATGCAGAGGGTTATCCGGGCAAGCGTTACTATGGCGGCTGTGAATATGTTGATGTTGTGGAAGACCTTGCAAGAGAGAGAGCAAAGGAATTATTCGGTGCTGAATTTGCCAATGTTCAGCCCCACTCGGGTGCATCTGCAAACCTTGCTGTATTCTTTGCGGCAATGGAGCCGGGCGACACATACCTCGGTATGAATTTGGCACACGGCGGACATTTAAGCCACGGTTCGCCTGTTAATATCTCAGGTAAATATTTCAATGTTGTACCATACGGCGTTGATGATGTAACTCACCGCATAGACTATGATGCACTCAGAAAGCTGGCACACGAGAACAAGCCTAAATTAATTTTGGCAGGTGCAAGTGCATACGCACGTGAAATCGACTTTGCAAAATTCCGCGAAATCGCTGACGAGGTTGGTGCATACCTTATGGTAGATATGGCGCATATTGCAGGTCTTGTTGCCGCAGGATTGCATCCAAATCCTGTTCCTTATGCTGATTTTGTTACTACCACAACTCACAAGACTCTGCGCGGACCGAGAGGCGGACTTATCCTCTGTAAAGAGAAGTATGGCGCTATGATTAACAAGGCTATTTTCCCCGGAATACAGGGCGGTCCTTTGATGCACGTTATCGCAGGTAAAGCCGTTTGCCTAAAAGAGGCACTCTCACCTGAGTTCAAAGCATATCAGACACAGGTTAAAAAGAATGCCGCAGTTCTCGCTGATGCACTTATGGCTAACGGAATAGATATCGTATCAGGCGGTACTGATAACCACCTTATGCTTGTCAGCCTTATCAAGCAGGGCAAGACAGGTAAAGAGGTTGAACATAATCTTGACGAGGTTGGAATTACCTGTAACAAGAATACAATACCAAATGACCCGCAAAGTCCGTTTGTTACAAGCGGTATCAGACTTGGTTCTCCTGCTGTTACAAGCAGAGGCTTTAAAGAGGACGATATGAAAGAGGTTGCCGAACTTATCACAATGATTATTAATGACTTTGAAGGCAACAAGGCTGAAGTTGCAAACAGAGTTCAGGCTCTCTGTGCAAAGCATCCGCTTTATGAGTAAGCCGCTTGCCGACAGAATACGGCCTACAAGCCTTGATGATGTGGCAGGACAAAAGCACATATTGGGCAAAGGCCGTATACTGAGGAATATAATAGAGAGCGGAAATATCCCTTGTATGATATTTTACGGTCCTTCGGGAACGGGTAAAACAACAGTAGCCAATATCGCCGCTAAAATTTCTAAAAGACCTTTGTATAAGCTAAACGCTACAAATGCGTCAATTGCCGATATAAAGGCTATTGTAAAGGAAAGCGACGGCTTGTTCGGACAGGAAGGCGTATTGCTGTACCTTGACGAAATACAGAATTTCAATAAAAAGCAGCAGCAATCTCTGCTTGAATATACCGAAAACGGCAAGATAACTCTGATTGCAAGCACAACGGAAAACCCATATTTTTATATCTATAATGCGATTTTAAGCAGAAGTACGGTATTTGAGTTCAGACCTCTTAAAGCCGAAGATGTAAAACAGGTGCTCAGCAGAGCTTTATCTATACTGCAAAAAGAAGATTTCAGCAACGAAAGTTTAATCGCAGATGATATCTTTTTAACTCAGTTGGCTGAAAAATCAGGCGGTGATGTCAGAAAGGCATTAAATTCCCTTGAGCTTGCCGTGTGTTATACCTCACCCGATAAGGACGGAAAAATTCTGCTCACAAAAGAAACAGCAGAGCAATGCACACAGAAAAAGGTTTTTCAGTATGACAAGCAAGGCGACAGCCATTATGATATATTAAGTGCTTTTCAAAAGTCAATCAGAGGCAGTGACGCCGATGCGGCAGTTCACTATCTTGCACGTCTTGTTTTGGCTGACGATTTGCAATCCATATGCAGACGGCTGATGGTAATCGCCTGCGAGGACATAGGGCTTGCGTATCCAAGTGCAATAACAATCGTCAAATCCTGTGTTGACAGTGCTTTGATGCTGGGCTTCCCTGAGGCGAGAATACCTCTTGCCCACGCAACGGTTCTGCTTGCCACCACACCAAAATCAAATTCGGCATATATGGCAATAAATAATGCTATTTATGATATTGAACATACCGACACAGGAACCATACCAAGACAGTTGCAAAACAAACACTATGATGGCGAGGGCGACTTGCCGAAAGGTCAGAACTATCTGTATCCCCACGATTATCCGAACGATTATGTCAAGCAACAGTATTTGCCTGACAAGATTAAGGACAAGGTTTATTACGTTCCGGGCAGCAACAAAACGGAGCAAAGTGCAAAGGAATATTGGGATAAAATAAAGAAGAAATAACAACGAAAGAGGCACGGCAAATATTCGCCGTGCCTCTTTCTGCCACATAATCATAATAACTAATTAAATATAGATCACTAAAATAACGCAGAGTATTTTTCATTCGGTAAAAATGCACTTTTCGTTATTAAATTGTTCTGCGTATCTTACGGTTTCCATTGCATCTTTGGCATATTTGTCCGCTCCGATACGCTTTGCATAGTCGGCGTTTAACACCGCTCCTCCTACCACCACCTTACATTTTGGAGCTTTTATTTTCAACTGTTTTATGGTTTCCTCCATTGCGGGAACAGTAGTGGTCATAAGCGCACTCAATCCGCACAAAGGTGCGTTTTCGCTTACAACGGTTTCGCATATCTTTTCAGGTGGTACGTCCTTGCCTAAGTCCGTCACATCAAAGCCGTAATTTTCCAGCAAAACCTTTACTATATTTTTCCCTATATCGTGGATGTCACCTTGGACAGTTGCAATAACAAATTTAGATTTTTTCTCTTGAGTGTTTCCCGAAGAGATTATCTTTTCTTTTACCTTTTCAAAGGCTCTTTTTGCCGCCTCTGCACTCATTAAAAGCTGAGGCAGATAAACAGTCTTATCTTCAAAACCTTTACCCACAATATCCAATGCAGGTACAATCTCACCATTTACGATTTCAAGAGGCTCTGCGTTCTCCAGCATCTTTTCACATATAACCGCCGCTTGTTCTTTAAGTCCTTTTACTATGGCATTCTGCAAAGCAGAATTGATATTTTCTTCTTTTAAGTCCTCTGCTTTTACAACCTCCGTCGTCGTTGCCTTAGCCTGCAAGGGCAAGGTCTGAGCAAATTCAATATACTTCTCACAATTGTTATCCATATTGTGTAGCAGCATAAATGAATAGTAGACCTTCAGCATCTCTGTGGAGTAGGGGTTAATTATTGCCGCAGACAATCCGTTTTCCAAGGCAAGTGCAAAAAATGCTGAATTGATAACCTCACGCTGAGGCAACCCAAAAGAAATATTGGAAACACCTAAAATGGTATTTATCCCCTTTTCAAATCTGATTTCACGAAGAGCCTTAAGTGTTGCCTCAGGTGCCTTTGCATCTGCACTTACAGACATACATAATGTGTCGAAAACAATATCTTTTTCTGAAACGCCATATTCCTTTGCAGTATCTAAAATCTTTTCAGCAATGGCTATACGTCCTTCGGCGGTTTCAGGTATTCCGCTTTCATCAAGGGTGAGAGCGACAACAACACCGCCGTACTTTTTAACGAGAGGGAAAACCGCTCTCATACTCTCCTCTTTACCGCTCAGCGAATTTATCATTGCTTTGCCGTTGTATATTCTGAGAGCCTTTTCCATTGCATTTATATCTGCCGTATCAATCTGCAAGGGCAAATCAATTATGGCTTGAAGCTCATACACAGTATTTTCAAGAACGCTTGCCTCGTCTATTCCCGGAAGTCCCACATTAACGTCCAATATATCAACGCCTTTTTCTTGTTGTGACAAGCCTTCGTTTAAGATATAATCCATATCGCCATCTGTCAACGCCTGCTTGAAACGCTTTTTACCCGTAGGGTTTATACGCTCCCCAATTAAAACAGGCTGATTGCCAATCTCAACACAATGTGTATATGACGATACAACTGTTCTCTTATTTTCTCTGTGACGCGGCAATGGTATATTTGCCGTAGCCGCAACAGTTTTTTCTATATATTCGGGATTAGTTCCGCAACAGCCGCCCAGAATGCTTGCGCCCGTTTCTGCCATCTCAATCATTTGCTGAGCAAATTCGTCTGCCATAACGCCAAAGCGTGTAACTCCGCCCTCGTTTATGGGCAGACCCGCATTCGGCTTTGCAAAGACAGGCACAGAAGAATATTCGATAAGTTCAGCCACAACGCCGATTAACTGATTAGGTCCCAAGGAACAATTGGCGCCGATAGCGTCAACGCCAAGACCTTCGAGCATAGTTGCCATAGCGGCAGGCGACGCACCCGTCATAAGTTTGCCGTCCTCACTGTATGCATTTGATGCAAATATCGGTAAATCAGAATTTTCTTTTGCCGCAAGAACAGCCGCCTTTGTTTCATAGCTGTCGTTCATTGTTTCTATTAAAATCAAATCTACACCGCAAGCCACACCTATGCGTACAGTTTCGGCAAAGACCTCTATCGCCTTTTCAAATTCAAAGTCACCATAGGGCTTTAGCAGCTTTCCCATAGGTCCCACATCAAGTGCGATATACTTGTTTCCTGCCGCTTGCGATAACTCTCTTGCTTTTTTTGCATTGGAAACAGCCGCAGAGATTATCTCTTTAAGTTCCTCTTTATCATAAGATAATATATTTGCTCCAAAAGTATTGGTACAAACGATATTACTTCCTGCATCATAATAGCTTTTGTGGATATTTACAATCCTATCGCTATGAGTAATATTCCACCGCTCAGGAAGTTCCCCGGGGTTAAGCCCCATATTCTGAAGCATTGTTCCCATACTTCCGTCTAAATATATACGTTTATTCTTTATGTCCTCTCTGATACTCATAGCTTTTCCTTTCTGAAACTACAATCTTTGTTTTCACAGCTTGTACACCCAAATTCAGGCGTGCAATGCATATTTGATATACCGACTATTGCCGTAACGGACTTTGACGGTGACATAAGCAGACTTTCATTTAATGTCACGCCTATCTTTCTGCCACAATCGAGGGCACGCATAATATCCCTTTGCAATT
The DNA here is from genome assembly GCA_902777435.1 of uncultured Ruminococcus sp. Classification (GTDB taxonomy): domain Bacteria; phylum Bacillota; class Clostridia; order Monoglobales; family Monoglobaceae; genus UMGS1820. Next base: position 6,629 of record CACYTW010000086.1, read on the forward strand.
CTATTGACAAATCGCCGTATCCTGCACTGAACCTGGGCCGCAGAAACAACCCTTTTTCGCTCTTTTCCGCCTTTAGCTTATCACAAAAGGCATCACACAATGCCTCTATTCTCTCGGCACCTATTGCCTGCATAAAAACCGCCTTTGACAAATCTGTTCTGCTGTATTTCTGAATTATTCTGTCAATCTCAATTCCTATGGTTGCGGCAAAAACCACAACACTTTCACAGCCTTTTAGGTTTTTCGCAAGTGCTGAGCTTTCCACCTCAGCAAATGTCAAGTCTATCAGATTTTCCTTTATCTGAACAGGGAACTCCCCATAGCATACTCTGCCTTTAAACTTGCCATTGCACTCGGCTATACATTCGTCAACAATTCCATCAAGGGACACATCCTGTTTTTTTGCCCCCGAATATCTTAAAATTTCGCCCTTGTCATAGCTTGGCAGTTCAAAAAATTCTGTATAAATCATACGTCCATACCCAAAATTTCTGACAGATTTTCTTTGATTTTTCTTGCCACGTCAGAATTATTCATTGAATAAACGTGAACGTGGTTGATGCCGTTTGCATACAGGTCAATAATCTGGTCGGTTGCATATGCAATTCCTGCCTGCTTCATAGCATCAGGCCGTTTGCCAAATGCGTCGAGCAAGCTCATAAACCGCTGAGGCATAAAGGAGCCTGACAAATTTTTTGCTCTCTCAACCTGCTTTGCATTTGTAATCGGCATAACACCTGCGATAACAGGCACACATATTCCTGCTTCACGGATTTTATATAAAAAGTTGTATAACAAATTGTTATCAAAAAACATCTGTGTTGTCAAGAAGTCACAGCCTGCATCAACCTTTTCTTTAAGGTGCAGAATATCCTCTTTCTGATTTTCACTTTCGGGGTGAATTTCAGGATAACAAGCACCGCCTATGCAAAAATCAGGGTTTAAGCTTTTGATATCGGCAATCAAGTCGGTGGCATAGTGATACGCCCAAGCTGAGCGGTCGTCATTGACTTTATCAGCGGGAATATCCCCTCTGAGTGCCATTATATTTTCAATATCCGCATCTACAAACTTTTGTATCATTTCCCTTACTGTTTCACGGGTTGAGGATATACAAGTCAGGTGCGCTATGGAAGACACGCCGTAATTTTCTTTAATCGTCTTTGCCATTTCAAGAGTATATTCACTTGTTCCTCCGCCTGCACCATATGTTACACTCATAAAAGACGGTGAAAGCTTAGCTATTTCCTCCGTTGCTGATTTTACGCTGTCGTAAGTATTGCTTGTCTTGGGCGGAAACACCTCAAACGATAATGACAGCTTCTTTTCGCTCAGTACCTCTGTAATCTTAATAACGCATCATTCCTTTCAATTTAGGGTGAAAGTACAAATCCGAACCTGCCAAAAACAATTAATTTAGGCATCTTTCGGCTTGTCGTCTTTGATAGGCGTCAGCCTATCTGCATCCTCCG
>CACYTW010000087.1 GCA_902777435.1 uncultured Ruminococcus sp.
ATTAAATTCTGCTTCCGCATAAGTAATTTTACCGGATTTATAATCCTCAATTACAGGAGCAATTATAACTCTGACTTTTTCAAGATTATTTGTATAAAAATCAGGTCGTAAATACATATCCCTATATTGCCATATTGCACAGTTGGCTATGTCAACAAGTTCACCGTAGCTATGACCATTCGTCTGACCATTAAGCCAAGCGTTAAAGAATATGCGGTTTGATTTCGCTCTTGCATCGGCATATCCCAAACCATTTTGTACTTCGGTTAAAATACCACCTATAAAACTCTCAACAATAATTATTGCTTCATTTGTGGCATTGCAGGGTGCCGACTCTTTCGGCACCTCTGCTGCATTTACAGAAAAAGAACTTAATAAAACTGATACGATCGATATGATGGATATGATTGATTTCTTCATTATATGTACCTCCGTTATAATCTAATCTTTGAGTATGATGCTGTTATCAGAAAACAAGCTATCGCACATCATCATAACACCAAGTCTGAATCCTATTTTGAAATTCTCAACACTGCTTGTAGCACTTATTTCATCGCTTGCATTTACAAGCTCATTAAAAAGTTTCAAGTTTTCTCCATTTAATTCCTTTGACAGTTTACTTTCAATATCAGAAAAGGTTCTTACAGCTTTTTCATAAGGAAGAGGTCTTCTGTTTCGATTTTCATTTGGATTGATGTTTCCATAATATAATTCATCAAGAAAGTTCATTTTCGCACCTCCATCGAATAGATAAAATCTCGCAACACAAATTCTTCTGCCGAGTGGCGAATGTTGTTCATAGCACCCACCCACGCCATTTGGTCTGTTGCTTTGAGTTCTTCGGTAATCCCTTGTTTAATCGCCATATCTTTGACAAGCTTATCAACCATTTCTTTTGCAGTTGTATCAATTTCTTCAAGATAGGCAAGCCAAGTTCCTTTGAGCATTTTTGCTGAATATAGGCAAGGCCTGTTTTCTTTAACAAATATTGAGTGCAACCTGCCGTACTTGCCGATGTTGTAAGTTCCTTCGGGAGCCTTTAGGTTTGGAATGTAGTAATCACCATTTCTTACATACTCAATTCCATTTTCGATAAATCTTTCTTTCATAGCGTAAACGCCTCCTTTAAATTTGGTATCTTCATTTTATCAAAAGGCCTTTACTTTGACGAATGTGCGGACAAAAAGAAAAGAGGAAAACCCATTTTACTGAGTTTTCCTCATCTTCTTACCTCGCAATGCTCGTGTTCCTATCAACTATCCTTAGGAACCCGATGCTAATTCCCTGAGAGTGTTTTTTTAGTATGCTTTAAACTTATTACAGCAAAGACATATAAAGCTCTTTGATTTCCTCAACTGATGTTTCGCGAGGGTTACCAGGACGGCAAGCATCATCATATGCGGATTGAGCAAGGAAGTCAACATCTTCCGGCTTAACAATATCCTTTAAGTCAGACGGAATACCAACATCAGCCGAAAGCTGTCTAACTGCATCAACGGCCGCCTTTCTTGCTTCCTCAAGACTCATAGAGTCGACACCTTCAACACCCATTGCCTTTGCAATGTCACGATATTTTTCGCCTGTTGCAGGTGCATTATATTCCATAACAGTAGGAAGAATAATAGCGTTTGCAACGCCGTGAGGAGTGTCGTAAACCGCACCGAGAGGATGTGCCATTGAATGTACTATTCCAAGACCAACATTTGAAAATCCCATACCTGCAATGTATTGACCAAGTGCCATACCTTCTCTGCCCTCGTCAGTGTTTTCTACCGCACCGCGAAGACTCTTAGCAATAATCTCTATTGCTTTCAAATGGAACATATCACTCATTTCCCAAGCACCTAATGTAATATAACCTTCAATTGCGTGTGTAAGTGCGTCCATACCTGTTGCGGCAGTTAAGCCCTTAGGCATTGATGACATCATATCAGGGTCAACAACAGCAACAACAGGTATATCGTGAACATCAACACAAACCATCTTTCTATTCTTAGCGGTATCTGTAATAACATAGTTAATTGTAACCTCAGCCGCAGTACCAGCTGTTGTGGGAACAGCAATTATCGGCACACACTTATTCTTGGTAGGTGCAACACCCTCTAATGATACAACATCAGCAAACTCAGGATTTTTAACAATTATTCCGATTGCCTTAGCTGTGTCCATTGAAGAACCGCCACCGATTGCCACTATACAATCTGCACCTGATGCCTTGAAAGCACTAACGCCCGATTGCACATTTTCTATGGTTGGGTTAGCTTTAATGTCTGAATAAATCTCATAGTCTATTGAGGCGTTATCGAGAATATCGGTAACCTTTTTAGTAACATTGAACTTAATCAAATCGGGGTCGGAACATACAAAGCATTTTTTAAAGCCTCTGCCCTTAACTTCTGTTGCGATTTCGGCAATCGCACCTTTTCCGTGGTAACTTGTTTCGTTCAGAACAAATCTCTGAGCCATAATAATCTCTCCTTTATATATTTATTTGTGTGGCATTAGCGCCACTTTTTTATTATTATCATACTTTAATTTTATACCATAATATCCACAAATGTCAATACCTTAGGGTGAGAATATAAAACCGAACCTGCCAAAAAATAGTTTTCAATATAACATTGTATTAATTTATTACCTCTGATTATAACCGTAATAATAATTTTTTTCGTCTTGTGAATAGTTAAGCTCAATTCCGAAAATATCTTTAATGATATTATTTTTATAAACTTCCTTTGGAGAAGAGCATATAACGGCTTTTCCTCCGTTTACAACGACGATATTGTCAGAGAAATTAAATGCCATAGGCAAGTCGTGCATAACTGTTATTATTCCCTTTCCGTCGCCGACAAGGGTCTGCAAAGTTTTCATCAAGTGAAGCTGATGTGAGATATCCAAATACGTTGTAGGTTCATCTAACAAAATATAATCTGTGTCCTGTGCTAACGCCATTGCAATATAAACATTTTGCCGCATACCGCCTGACAGCGATGCCATACTTTTATCTGCATAGCCTAATATACCCATACGCTCCATTGCACTATACGCTGCATTGCGGTCCTTTTGTGAATATCTGCGAGGATAGCTTAAATGCGGAAATCTGCCGTGCAATACCATTTGAAATGCTGTCATATCAGGGGTATTCTTGCCTTGTGCAAGATATGATACTTTTTTTGCAATTTCCTGAGATTTAAGTGACGACAATTCTGTGCCGTCAATCAGAACCTCACCTGTATTCGGCGACAAAATTCCTATAATCGTTTTAAGCAACGTACTTTTACCTGAGCCGTTTGTTCCTATTATAGATGTGAGGTTTCCCTTTTTAAAGCATACGGAAAAGTTTTGCAAAACATTATTTTTTCCATATCCAAATGACAGGTCTTTTATTTCAATCACGGGCGTGACCTCCCTTCCCTTTTACCAAAATAAATATAAAGAAAGGTGCCCCAAGGAACGCCATAATAATACCTACGGGTATTTCGTAAGGTGAAAAAACAGTTCGGGATATTGTATCGCACACGGCTACAAACGCCGCACCAAATATAGCACACAACGGCAAAAGATGTGAGGATTTGTTGCCCGAAATTCGCCTTACTATATGGGGTACTATCAATCCTACAAACGAAAGCAAACCTGCAAGGCTTACTGCACAACCGGCAAGAAGAGCGGCGAACAGTAAAAACAGCGTTCTCATAAAACCTGTGTTCATACCAAGACCTTTGGCATTATCATCTCCGAGAGTAAGGATATCAAGCTCATTAGTCAGTGTGAATAAAAAAATAATTGTCACTATTACAACAGCTGCCGCAGGGATTAACTTCGGGTACGTAACCGCAGAAAAATCGCCTATCTTAAAATTACTGCACATAAAACCAACTTCGGGATTAAACGTAATTACAGTATCCGAAACAGCATTCAGCAAGCTGTTAAGAGCAACGCCGAGTAAAATCACCGTACCGCGTGATGCTCCTAACTTTCGTGAGCATATACTGACAAGCATAACAGCAGCAAATGCCCCCAAGAACGAAAATGCAGAGAGCTGCCAGCCTCCATAGATTTCAAAGGCTGTGCATAATATAACTGCAAGCCCTGCACCTGAATTTACGCCCAATATGCTCGGCGATGCAAGTCTGTTCGCAAGCACCCCTTGTATCACCGCACCCGATACCGAAAGTGCCGTACCACAGACAAGACAGGCACATATTCTCGGCAATCTTACATACCAAAATATACGTGAACCGCTGGCTGTACCATTGCGATTTATAATTGCACCCCATATATCTGCAAATGAAACGGAAGTGCTTCCCAACATAATTCCAAGGAAAAAAGATATTATCAAAAATGTAATTGCAACAGCATATAATAATACTATTTTTTTATTTTTGCAAGATTTCATAAAGTTGTTCATACGCATCCGCCCATCGTGCATTCGGTTTCAGATTAAACAGCTTTTTATCCATAAAATGCATTCTGTTTTCTTTTACTGCATCAAGGTCATTCCAAGCAGGGTTTTCTTCCATTATTCTGGACAGACTTCTCTTTGCCGCCTCCGTATCATCACCCATTGTTACAACAAAAATATGATACGGATTAGCGTTTATGATACTCTCTATACTTAGATTTTCAAGCAGACTCTTATCGCTGTCTGCGATATTAATACATCCCATATCAGAAAGCATCTCGCCTAAAATTGTCCCCTTACTGCCCTTTGCTTTAACAAATCCCGAAGCGGCTCTAAGCATAAGAATGGTTCTCTGTTCTTCGGGAACATTTTTATTTTTCATATCTATCTTGATGTTATCAATCTTCTTTTGAATGTTTAAGCCGTTTTGTTCATACAAATCTTTTCTGCCTGTTATATCCGTACAAATATTCAGCATATTAAGGTAATCTTCAAAGCAATCAACATCAAAATATGCAACGGCAATTCCTGCGTTTTCAAGAACGTCTTTCATATCCACATCAGCCGCAGTAGATGCACTTGCTATAACAAAATCGGGTTCTGCCGAAAGCAACTGTTCCAAAGACGGAGAATGTGCTCCGCCGAGGTTTACCGCATCACCAAGCTCAAGCCCAAAGTCGCTCCACGCATCTTCGGGTGCGGCACATATATTGCCGCCTGCAAGAGTCCACACATCTGCAAAGCTTCCGATAAGTGCCGCAACATTTTGCGGGCTTTTGCTTACAGTAACTTCTCTTTCCAAATCATCGGTAAAAGTTATCCTGTCAGTATTTTCAGCCGTTGTAATATCGTTTTGATTATTTGAAGTACATCCGCAAAAAGTGAAAAGCGTCATAGCCATAACAATGGCAGACAAGCGTTTAATCGTATTGTTTAGCATGTTGCACCGCCTTTTACTGTTTTGTTGAGAATGGCAGACTTATCGATTTTATTATTCAACAGCTTGTCCTGCACGTATTCAAAGCCCAAACGCTTAATTGTATCCGCAAAACGTTCGCCTGATACACCTTCGTCGCGGAAGAACAGAATTGCACTTTCAATAAGGTCCATAACCTCGTCCTCTGTTGTAAATACCTTCTCAAGCGGTCTGCCGTTTGCATACTTCTTGCCCCATCTGCCGCCGATATATACCTTGTATCCGTTTGTGTATTCGGGAATAGCACCAAAGGGACATTTATCCTTACAACGTCCGCAGTTGTTACAATCAGCACCTATTACAATTTTGCCGTTTTCAAGCTTTGCAGCTTTTATCGGACAGTTGTTCTCAACCTGACACTTTTTACAGCCTCTGCACTTTTCAACATCTAAAAGCGGCACACGCTGACCTACAATTCCCAAGTCGTTGAGGTCAGGTTTTACACAGTTGTTGGGACATCCGCCAACTGCTATTTTAAACTTATGCGGCAGTGTGACGTCGTGATAGCCGAGATAAAATCTATTGTGTATTTTTTCGCTCAAGCCAAATGTATCAATAAGTCCGTATTGGCAGGTTGTACCCTTACAAGAAACAACGGGGCGTACAAGGGAACCCGTACCGCCTGTAATCAATCCGTTTTCGTTAAGGTAGGCAATAGTATCTTCAATATTTGAATAATGGACGCCCTGAATTTCTAAGGTGAGTCGTGAGGTCATAGTAACCTCGCCGCTTCCGAACTTTTCAGCCGCCTGTGCAATAGTACGTTGTTCAGCCGCAGTAATCTTTCCGTTTTTGGTGATTACTCTGACATTAAACACATCTCCGTAACGCTTGTCCTGAAGACAACCAAGACCTTTAACCCTCTTTATTTCTGCAGGGGATAAAGTTCCAACAGGGTTTTCAACCTTTACAACATTGAAGAACTCACCGCCCTCCAAGACTTTTGTATTGGTGTAACCATAGTGCTTCAGGCGGTTCTGAAGGAAGTAACCTCTTTTACCTCTTGTGCAGACCAAAAGCAGTTTTTCGTCTTTGCCTATACCGTCAATCTCGCCATTAACCTGACCTAAGTTAACCCAGGTTGCACCGAAAATTTTAGCCTCAGGCTGAACGTCTATAACACGATAGCCCTTTGCTTTTCCTGCAAGGTATTCAGCAGGCGTAAATGTTTCCAAGGCTCCGCTCATCTTATTCTGAAGCACATAGCAAGCCTGAACAAATGGGTGAATTGCAGTAGAAAACGGCGGTGCATACGCCAAATCCATTGTATCAAAATCACCAACCTTAAGTTCTGCAGAAATTCCGACAACTGCAATATCAGTCATTTTGTCAACCGCTCCGCCGCCGATAACCTGCATACCCAAGAGCTTTTCAGTATTTTTGTCCGCAATAAGCTTTGTTACAAACACAGACGAGTCAGGATAGTAGTGTGCCTTGTCGTCACTAACACATACAACTGTTTCAACATCATAGCCTGCCTGTATTGCCTGTTCTTCGGAAAGTCCCGTACGTCCTGCACTTAAGCTTTGCGACAGCTTGACAACACCTGTTCCAAGACAACCGCCGTAAGAAGTTGTTGTTCCCGTAAGGGTCTTTGCAAGGCAACGTGCTGTAATATTTGCAGTTGAACCCATAGCAGACCATTGAGGCTTACCTGTTATGTGATTTTTAACGATTGCACAATCCCCTGCTGCATATATATCGTCAATGCTTGACCTCTGATATTCGTCAACAACAATGGCACCTTTAATCATCTCAATTCCTGTGTTTGCAACGAAATCGGTGGACGGACGGACACCTATACTCAATACAACAATATCTGCCTGAAGTTCGCCCGAGCTTGTCAAAACTCCTGTTACTGAGTTTTCGCCCTTTATGTCAGAAACAGTTGTTCCCGTCATAATTTTCATACCCAGCTTACGAAGGTTTCTCGCAGCATATTCTGCCATTTCAGGGTCGAGAATGTTGGGGAGTATCTGACGTGTCATATCAACAACTGTTACCGACATATTTTGCGCCATAAGATTTTCAGCCATTTCCATACCGATAAAGCCTGCCCCCACAACAACCGCCTTTTTGCAGTTATTCTTCTCTATATAATTACGCATTGCAATGGCGTCATCAGGTGTGCGAACTGCAAATACACCTTCAAGCTTTACTCCGTCTATATTGGGAATAATCGGAGAAGCACCGCTTGCAATTATCAATTTGTCGTATTCAACCGTCTTTTGTGTGCCGTCAAACGCATTTTTAAAAACAACTGTTTTTGCTTTTGGGTCAATCTCCGTCGCTTCCTGACCGATGTGAACAGATGCACCTGTCAGCGAGGCAAATTTTTCGGGAGTGTTTACAATAAGCTCGTCACGTGTTTCTATATCGCCGCCCACGTAATAAGGCAGACCGCAACCGGCATATGAAATATCACTGCTCTTTGTGTAAATATCAACCTGTGCCGAACGATCCTCGCGTTTGATTTTTGCCGCAGCCTTTGTACCTGCCGCAACACCGCCAATAACTACTACTTTCATAATAATCTCCATTCCGCCGCCCTGCGTCGGCACAAATAGTAATTAAATTTCTCTTATCCGCAGGGCAAGGAATGATAAGAGATTATTGTGCCC
>CACYTW010000088.1:0-7996 GCA_902777435.1 uncultured Ruminococcus sp.
GCGGAGGATGCAGATAGGCTGACGCCTATCAAAGACGACAAGCCGAAAGATGCCTAAATTAATTGTTTTTGGCAGGTTCGGATTTGTACTTTCACCCTATCCCAAACTCAAAAATTTTTAAAATTTTTTAAAATTACCTATTGACAAATGCAAAATGCGTGCTATAATATAGTTAAAGGTCAAAGATAGTCAAAGTCAAATTTAAAGTTTGACAAATCAGATAAAGAGGGTGATTAAGAAATGGGACTCAGTAACATAATCGAAGAATTTATTAAGGAGATGATGTCCGAAGAAGATGGTGCAATCGAGTTAAAGCGAAACGAACTTGCAAATCATTTTGGCTGTGTTCCGTCACAGATAAACTATGTTATATCTACGCGGTTTTCACCCGAGAGAGGGTACATAGTTGAAAGCAGACGCGGCGGCGGCGGGTATATAAAGATAACAAGGGTTACTCCTACGCCCGGCAATAAGCTTATGCACGTTGTAAATTCAATCGGAAAGTACGTATCGTTTACCGATGCGGTTGCAATTATCAGAAATTGTGCTGACTATGATTTAATTTCCCAAAAAGAGGCAAAGCTTATTATTGCGGCTATGTCAGAAAAGTCAATACCGCTTAAACAGCCTGAGCAGGACTTATTCAGAGCCAACATATTAAAGAATATGCTGATAACCCTTGCATAGGGTGAAAGCACAAATATAGAAAGGATGATATATATGAAATGTGAAAAATGTAATAAACGCGAAGCTACAACGCATATGACAAAAATTGTAAACGGTTACAAAGAAGAGCATCATCTGTGTTCCGAGTGTGCCGCAGAGTCGCCCGAATACAGCGAAATGAAGCACAGTATGAACTTTAGTATAGGCGACTTTCTCCCCGGAATGTTCTCAGCCGCAAAGCAACAGCAAACAATCGGCAATGAGCTTGAAGCAGACGTATGTCCCGTATGCCATATGCCGTACTCAGAATTTTTGCAGAAAGGTAAGCTCGGTTGCGGGGAATGTTATTCAGTATTCAGAAATAGAATTAAAAGACCGCTCAAGCAGATACACGGCACCTTTGAGCATATTGGCAAAGCCCCCGGCAGAGGCGGCGAGAAAGTAATGCGAAACAAGAAGATTTCCGCTTTGGAGTCGGAGCTTAACGCTGCTGTTTTGAAACAGGATTTTGAAACCGCCGCAAAGCTCCGCGATGAAATAAAAGAGCTGAAATCAACCGACACAAATAAGGAGGCGTAAACTATGTGGTATACAGAAAGCGGAAACGACAGCGACGTTGTTTTGTCAAGCCGTATCAGACTTGCAAGAAACTTTAAGGGAATACCCTTTCCTCTCAAAGCCAGCAAGGAACAACAAGAACAGGTAATCCAAAAGTGTAAAGACGTTGCATGTGCCAGCAAAATGAATTTAAAATTTGTTGACTTAAATCCAATGAAGGACTACGAAAAGCAGGCACTTGCCGAATGTCACTTGATAAGTCCGCAGATGATGGACGACAGCATACAAAGAGGCTTACTGCTCAATGACGACAGTTCTATATGTGTCCTTGTAAACGAGGAGGACCACCTGAGAATACAGTGTATGGAGGCAGGCTTTAACATAAGAAAGTGTTTTGACTCCGCCAATCAAGTGGATGACGAGATTGAAAAAAATGCAGACATTGCATTTGACGGGCAGTTTGGGTACCTAACCTGTTGTCCCACAAACCTCGGCACAGGAATGCGTGCATCTGTTATGGTTCACCTTCCTGCACTTACAATGACAAGAAACATAAACAGCATTATCGACTCATTGAGTCAGCTTGGTATGACAGTCAGAGGAATATTCGGCGAGGGTTCAAAGGCAAGCGGAAACATATATCAAATCTCTAACCAGGAAACTCTTGGCGAAACAGAGGAAAACATTATAGAAAGATTTGAGCAAATCATATCCGAGGTTATTGAAAAAGAAAGAGAAATTCGCAAACGGATGTATGAGTCCGAAAGCTATCGCTTAAAAGACAAATTGATGCGTTCTTACGGTGTTCTCACCAATGCGGTTATACTTTCATCAAGCGAGGCAATGACAAGGCTTTCTGATGTCAGATTTGCAGTTGAGCTTGGCATAATAGACACAATAGACTACAAGATGCTAAGCACTGCTTTATACTCAATTCTTCCTGCAAATATTGTAAAAAGCTATAACACATTAGATGCAACAGACAGAGATTTAAAGAGGGCAGAAATTATCAAGGAACTTCTGCTGACACCCAAGCAGTAGCATTGTAGGGGAGCCAATATTTCGACCTACCCTACGGACACGCAAAATTCAAAAATTGTGGATAATTTTCAAAAAAGCCCTCCTTGTGTAAAGGAGGGTGGCACTCGAAGCGTGACGGGAGGATTGTCAATACTATGTAAAACAATCCCTCAGTCATCGGTGGCATTGTCCCCTACACATTCGGCAGGAGCAAGCCCCTGCCCTACGAGATACAATGATGTGTAAAATTCAAAATAATTTTCTCAATTCCGTTGGGCTTTACGGAACGATGTTGGCATCGTCCTCTACACATTCGGCAGGAGCAAGCCCCTGCCATACGAGATACAATGATGTATAAAATTCAAAATAATTTTCTCTTTGCAATCGGCTTGGCGATTGTATGGGCATTGGGCATTAGTTCATTAAAATTATTTTGAATTTGGAAATTGTGGAATTGGCAAGAGCAAGCCCTTTCCATACAAGGTGTAATGAAGAATGAATAGTGAATAATTATTCATCATTCATTATTAATTATTAATTTGTATATTGAAAAATTAACATAATATAAGGAGGTTATGACTATGTTTGAAGACAGACTTACAGAAAAAGCAAAAATCGCTTTAAATAATGCCGCAGAGGTGGCTCTTGAAATGGGTCAGAACTATGTGGGCACAGAGCATCTTCTTGTGGGACTTATCCGCGAAACAGATGGTGTTGCCGGCAAAATATTAGAGGCAAATAACATAACAGACGAACAAGTAATAGAAAAAATTGACGCGCTTATCGGCACAGGCGAACCGATATCAGGTATATCGCCCGAAGCCACACCGAGAACAAAGCGTGTTATCCAAAACAGCTATATTGAGGCAAGACGTTTAGGTCACAATTACGTTGGTACAGAGCATTTATTGATTGCCATTTTACGTGAGAACGAGAGCATTGCCGTTAAAATTCTTGCAGAGCTTGGCACATCACCGCAAAAGCTGTATAACGAAATTTTAGGGCTTCTCAATGAAGGCTCTCAGGAAACTTCGCCGAGTTCATCAGGCGAAGGTCGCGGTCACGGAACATCTAACGTGCCTACATTGATGAAGTTCGGCAGAGATTTGACCAAAATGGCAAAAGAGGACAAACTTGACCCTGTAATCGGCAGAGATGAGGCAATTGAAAGAGTAGTACAGATATTGAGCAGAAGAACCAAAAACAATCCTTGTCTTATCGGTGAACCGGGTGTGGGCAAAACTGCCGTTGCCGAAGGTCTTGCACAAAAAATTGTTTCGGGTAATGTTCCTGAAATCTTGAAGAACAAAAAAGTTATTGCACTTGATATGTCATCTATGATTGCAGGTGCAAAGTACAGAGGCGAATTTGAGGAAAGGCTCAAAAAAGCTATGGAGGAAATTCATAAGGCAGGCAACATCATTCTGTTTATTGATGAGCTTCATACCATCATTGGCGCAGGCGCCGCCGAGGGGGCAATAGATGCCGCCAATATCTTAAAGCCTGCACTTGCGAGAGGCGAAATTCAGGTGATAGGTGCTACTACCATTGAAGAATACAGAAAATACGTAGAAAAAGATGCCGCCCTTGAAAGAAGATTTCAACCCATAACACTCTCTGAGCCAACTGAGGAGGAGAGCATACAGATACTTCACGGCATACGCGATAAGTATGAGGCACACCACCGTGTTAAAATCACAGACAAAGCAATAGAATCTGCTGTAAAATTGTCAACGAGATATATCTCTGACAGATTTTTGCCCGATAAGGCTATCGACTTGGTAGACGAGGCCGCGTCAAGAATCAGAATTAAGAGTCTTACCGCTCCTCCTGACGTAAAAGATTTGGAAAATCAGATTGCCGATATCAAAAAAGAAAAGGAAGCCGCAATAACTGTCCAGGATTACGAAAAGGCAGCAAAGCTCCGTGATGACGAAAAGGTTCTTGTTGACAAGCTGAACTCAACCAAAGAAAATTGGGAAAAGAACAACAGCTCTAACGAGGCGGTGGTAACCGAAAACGAGATTGCGGAAATAATTTCAATGTGGACAGGTATCCCCGTAAAGTCCATAGAGGAAACCGAAAGCGAAAGATTGTTAAAACTTGAGGAAATTCTCCACAAAAGAGTAGTCGGTCAAAGCGAAGCAGTATCAGCCGTTTCAAAGGCAATCCGCCGCGGCAGAGTCGGACTTAAAGACCCGAAAAGGCCTATCGGTTCATTTATATTCTTAGGTCCCACAGGCGTCGGTAAGACAGAGCTCTCAAAGGCTCTTGCAGAGGCTATGTTTGGCGACGAGGATGCCATGATAAGAATTGATATGTCCGAATATATGGAGAAACACACAGTATCAAGGCTTGTGGGTTCGCCTCCGGGATATGTAGGCTACGACGAGGGCGGTCAACTGACCGAAAAGGTCCGCAGAAAGCCATACTCCGTTGTTCTCTTTGACGAAATAGAGAAGGCACATCCTGATGTATTTAATATTCTGTTGCAGATATTAGAGGACGGAATTTTGACCGACTCTCAGGGCAGACGCGTTGACTTCAGAAATACAGTAATAATAATGACTTCAAATCTCGGTGCCCGTAAAATCACAGATGTTCGTAAAAGTCTCGGCTTCTCGGCAGGCGACGATGAGCAAGGCGAACGTGATTACGAGCAAATCAAAGAAGACGTTATGAGTGAAGTTAAACAGGCATTTCGCCCTGAGTTCCTGAATCGTATTGATGAATTGATTGTTTTCCATCAATTAACCAACGAGGATATAAAGTCAATCTCCGTCAAGATGCTTAAACAGCTTAAAGACAGACTTGCAAGCAATAATATCACAGCCGAATTTACAGATGATGCAATTGCACAAATCGCATCAGAGGGCTTTGACCCCGTATATGGTGCACGTCCAATCAGACGTGTTATTCAATCAGACGTTGAGGATATGATTGCAGAACAAATGCTTGAGGGCAAGGTTAAATCAGGCGACAATATTAAAATTGCCGTAAAAGACGGTAAATTCATATGTGATAAAGACTGATACTTGTACGCCGACACAATAAACAGAGCCATTGGCAAAAAACCGATGACTCTGTTTTGTTACACATCGAATTACGGGGCGGTGAAATCACCGCCCCGTAATTAATCTTGTTTTAATTTTTTTGCTCTGCTTCAGGCTTATTCTTACGCAATCCCTCTATGTAAACAACAGGGGTACAAAACATAATTCCCGTATTGGGATTTTGCAATCCGCCTGTAGCCTCATTTACAATTTTGGATATTGTTCTCACCTGCGCCTCTTCGGCTATCATAAATATAATCTTGCTTGATGCATCATCAAAGTCAAACATAGATTTCAGCATAGAGAACAGAGGTACCTCCGCATCCTCTCTGCCGATACTTCTTGCCATACCATAGCTGTCTATGATTGTGCCGCCCGAAATATCATTCTCCACAAACTTTTTGATTATCTCGTCAAGACATTCAACTTTATTTAAAACTATTACTACCTGTATCATATTTTATCACCGCACTTAATTATTCATTATGGTGCGACGTATGTCGCACGGCTTAAATTGATTTATCACACCATAACTCCATCCCTGAAAATCAGAGCAGCACAACTCCTGCTTTTTCACATATCTCGATTGTTTCATCATCCCAGATTGAGCATTGAACCTCACCTATGTGTGCCTTCCCCAAAAGAAGCATACATACTCTGGATTGACCTATTCCTCCGCCTATTGTAAGGGGAAGTTCGCCCTTTAGCAACGCCTTATGGAATGGGAGCTCTCTGCGTTCTTCACAGTTTGCTTTTTTTAGCTGTTCGGCAAGGGAAACTTCGTCCACTCTTATTCCCATTGAGGATATTTCAAACGCTGAATTTAAAACATCATTCCAAACAAGAATATCGCCGTTTAGCTTCCAATCATCATAGTCAGGAGCACGTCCGTCGTGCTTTTCCCCGGACTCAAGCAGGTCGCCTATCTGCATAATAAATACTGTCTTATACTTCTCTGTAATCAGATTTTCTCTTTCCCTGGGTGTTTTGTCAGGGTACATATCCTCAAGTTCCTGAGTGGTTATGAACTTTATGTTTCTGTTTATATTGACATTTACCGCAGGGTAAGAACGCTTTAACTCGTCAAGAGTGTCACAGAGGGCAAACACAATTTGCTTTACTGTTTCTTTTAAAAAGTCAACATTTCTCTGTTCCCTTGATATAATCTTACACCAATCCCATTGGTCAACATAAATTGAATGTACGTTGTCAAGTTCTTCATCACGTCTGATTGCATTCATATCCGTATAAAGACCCTTGCCCATATTAAAGTCATATTTTTTAAGTGCCATTCTCTTCCACTTTGCAAGGGAATGAACAACCTGTGCATCAGCATTGGCATCAGGAATATCAAAAGACACGGGTCTTTCAACTCCGTTTAAGTTATCGTTTAATCCACTATTTGTTGTGACAAAGAGCGGAGCCGTAACTCTGCGTAAGTTCAACGCCTGTGTGAAGTGCTGAACAAAATTCTTTTTTATAAATTCTATGGCTGATTGAGTATCATACATCTCAAGTGATGATTTATACCCCTCGGGTATTACTGTCTTGCTCACTATAATTACCTCCGATATTTTATCAATAAAAACCTTACCCCATTTATCATAAGGTAATATTTGCCCAATGTCAAGCAAAAATAAAAAATTTCAAACTTTTTTAACAAATAATATACATTTGTAATGCTTTATATTTCATCAGAGTTTTTAGGTATTATTATAGTATATTCAATAAATTTATCGTTTTCACATTTTTTAGCCTTTGCCGCAATTCCCGACTTCTTCATCATATCAACCGCCTGCTTAATTGTATTGGTAAATATCCTTAAGTCCTTAAAGACTTTCATATTTCTCGGCTCAACCTTCGGCATTTCATTACTGCTTAAAAGCCTGTCTATCAGTTCCTCTGTTTTAGCAACATTTAATCCCCTGTCGGTGATAATCTTTAAAACTCTCAGTCTTTGTCTTTCCTCAGGCAATTTAAGCAATGCCCTTGCGTGCCTTTCGGTCAATGAGTTCTCTGCTAAAATCTTTCTTATCTCAGGCGATAATCTCAGTATCCTTATTTTATTTGCAATGGTGGACTGTCCTTTTCCCAGCTTGTCGGCAAGCTCCTCCTGTGTAAGTCCGTGTTCTTCTATTAATGTACAGTAAGCCTCTGCCTCCTCTATGTAATTCAAATTCTCTCTTTGTATGTTCTCTACAAGAGCCAGGATGGCACTATCTGTATCATCAGCCTTCATAACTATGGCAGGAATATAAGTCATACCAAGACTTTTGCACGCGGTCAGTCTTCTCTCCCCTGCAATAAGCTCATAATCAAAGGGTCCCGTCTGCCTTACTGTTATCGGCTGCATCAAGCCGTACTCCATAATAGAAATCGCCAAGTCCTGAAGTGCCGCCTTATCAAATTCCCTTCGGGGCTGATTTGGATTGGGTGCAATATTTTTAATAGGTATGGTTCTTACATCACCGCACTTTGTGAAGTTTCGGCTTGCCACCGCCATTTCCGCAACAGGATTTCGCCTCTCTATCTCTCTGATTTCAGTTTCTCCTTTGTAATCTAACAACATTTTATTTTCCTCCTTACATTTTAATCCCATATAGCCGTTTGTAAAAGTCTGAAATCGCTTAGAACAGGGATATCTTGAGATATACTCTTATATATTTTCTCCACTTGGAGGCTCCCTTGTGTAAAGGGAG
>CACYTW010000088.1:8035-11702 GCA_902777435.1 uncultured Ruminococcus sp.
CTCCCGTCACGCTTTGCGTGCCACCCTCCTTTACTACATAGAGGACTTTGGAGAAAGTTATCCACAATTTAGCGATTTCTCATTTTACAATCACCTATTTTATTCCCATAATTTTTTTCGATATTTTATTGTGTCTTTATGTATATTTTATCACAAGATATGGTATAAATGCAAAATATTTCCATATGCAAATTATGACATATACATATCCGCACCTACCATATATAATATAAATTGACAGCAGATTATAAAATTAAACAATAAAATACACTTGTAATAAAAAACAATATAGTTTATAATATAAAAAAGATAGGTGATAATGATGGATAAAAAAATTATATGGAAGTTTAACTTAATAGATTTAATTATAATTGCCTTGGTTATACTAAGTCTGATAGCATTGGTATACAAAATAGTTCAAGGCAGTAGCAATGATATTAAAAATTTTGAGGTAGTATGCGTATGCGATGAGGCACCGAATGATTTGTTATATGGTTTATTGCCTGACAGCGAATGTATAGACGGCACCTCAGGCACAGAGCTTGGCAAGGTTGTAAGTTCCGAAATTCAATCCATTGATGAAACCTCTGACAAGTCCAAGGGAATAATAACTCTGTCTGTTGAGGGTATAAAAAATGACCACGGCATATCGGTTCGTGACACTGTATATCTGAAAGGCTCGAACTTCAGCCTGATTGTCGGGGACTCTGTTTTTGATGTGTATATAAATGATATAAGATAAAATTGGCTCCAATCCGAAAAGGCGGTAGACATTTATGATTAAAGGAATAATTTTTGATGCTGACGGAACGCTGATAGACTCTATGGGTATTTGGCAGGAGGTCGGCGTTCGGTATTTGAAAAGTCTGAACATTAAGGCAGAACCTACTCTTGCAAAAGAGTTATTTCATTTATCTATGCAAGAGGGCTGTGAACATATTAAAAATCATTACAATCTAAACTTTTCAAAAAGCGAAATTGAAGATGGTATGTTCGCAATTATTTCACAGTTTTACAGAGAAGATGTAAAGCCTAAAAAAGGAGTAAAAGATTTTTTGGAGGAACTGCATCAAAGGCAAATTCCTATGTGCGTTGCAACCTCATCTGATATTGAGCTTTTAAAATCAGCTTTTACAAGGCTTGATATTTATAAATACTTCAAGCGGATATTCTCTTGCAAGGAATTTAACACCAACAAACGCGAAGCGTATATATATCATCAGGCGGCCGATTATATGAATACATCACCAAATCAAACAGTTGTGATTGAGGACGTTATATTCGCAGTTAAGTCGGCAAAGTCGGCAGGTTTTATCACGGTTGGCATATCTGATGCCATAAGCATAGACGACAGAAGCGAAATTATTGCAACCGCAGATTATTTTATGGAGGATTACACAGACTTTAATTCTTTTTGGAATTATGTTTCTTCAAAATAATCAACCACAATGCGCACAATCCGAAATAATTTTTCTCGCAAACGGGCGATTCGTGAATCGCCCCTACAATTACGTCGGGGACGCCGTTCCGTGCAAACTCGGCAGGAGCAAGCCCCTGCCCTACAAAATATAATGAAAAATGAATATTGAATAATTAATAATTGTTGTGAATTTTCGCTCTTGAGCGAAAATTATCCTAAATTATTCATTATTAATTATTAATTATCAACGATGCCCACATCGTCCCGAAAAAGAACAAAAACACAAAAGGAGATACAAAATGAAAACAGCATTATCAATCGCAGGCAGCGACTCTTGCGGAGGTGCAGGTATTCAAGCAGATATAAAGACTATGACTATGAATGGTGTTTACGCTATGAGCGCCATAACGGCACTTACTGCTCAAAACACAACAGGTGTTTCGGGGATTATGGAGGTTCCTGCAGATTTTTTAAAAAAGCAAATTGACGCAGTATTCAGCGACATACGTCCCGATGCTGTAAAAATCGGTATGGTCGCCTCATCGGAACTGATTGAAACCATAGCCGATAGTCTATCCGCCCTGTCTGCCAAAAATATTGTTGTTGACCCCGTAATGATTGCAACAAGCGGAGCAAAACTTATAAATGACAACGCAATTGAAACTCTGAAAACTAAATTGTTGCCCATTGCAACACTCATCACACCAAACATACCTGAGGCAGAAGTTCTGTCAGGAATGGAAATTAAAGCCATAAATGATATGGAAACCGCCGCAAAACTTATAGGCGAAAGATATAATTGCGCTGTTCTGTGCAAGGGCGGTCATAGTCTGAACGATGCAAATGACTTATTGTATATGAACCAAAATCTCATTTGGTTTAACGGCAATAGGATTGACAATCCCAACACCCACGGAACGGGTTGCACTCTTTCAAGCGCTATTGCCGCAAACCTTGCCAAAGGCTTTGATATATGCGAGGCAGTTAAGCGTGCTAAGGCATACATATCGGGTGCACTCAATGCTATGCTTGATTTAGGCAAGGGCAGTGGCCCTATGAACCACGCCTTTAACATATCGGGAGAGTTCGCAAAAGAGGCAAATTAGGATATAGCTTGCTTCATACTCTTCACAAACTCACCTACGCGTTTCGCGGAATCTCTGCCGTATTCTTCAATTATTTTAACAACAGCCGAGCCAACAATTGCCCCGTCTGCTATGTCTGCCATTTTTTTCGCTTGCTCAGGTGTTGATATTCCAAACCCAATTGCACACGGAACATGAGTGTTCTGACGCACCATAGATACAAGCGTTTCCAAGTCCGTAGATATTTCACTTCTTGTTCCTGTTACCCCAAGGCTTGAAACTATGTAAATAAACCCTTCTGCTTCACGGCTTATCATTTCAATGCGGTCGGCTGATGTAGGTGCGACAAGCGAAATCAAGTCCACATCATATTGACGGCATATTGGTAAAAATTCGTCTTTTTCTTCAAATGGCAAATCAGGTAAAATAAGTCCGTCAATACCAATCTGATTGCATATTGAAATAAACTTTTCCGCTCCGTAGGAGAATACCACATTTGCATAAGTCATAAAAACCATAGGGATATTAATATCCTTGCGAATGTTTTTTACCATATCAAAAATCTTATCCGTTGTTGTACCGTTTGCCAAGGCTCTCATATTCGCACCTTGAATAACAGGGCCTTCTGCCGTCGGATCTGAGAACGGAATGCCTAATTCAATCAAATCTGCTCCGTTTTCCGCAGCAGCACGGACTACCTTTTCCGTTGTTTCAAGGTCAGGATCTCCGCAAGTTATAAACGGAATAAACGCCTTGCCGTTTTCAAATGCTGATTTTATCTTACTCATGGATATCTACCCCCCTGTATCTTGCAATCTGGGCACAGTCCTTATCTCCGCGTCCCGAAACTGTAATAACTATTATTTTATCCTTATCCATTGTTGGTGCAATTTTAATCGCGTGTGCCACCGCGTGAGCAGACTCTATCGCAGGTATGATACCCTCAATCCTGGAGAGATATTCAAAAGCACAAACCGCTTCTTCATCTGTTACAGGAACATACTCCGCTCTGCCGATATCGTGAAGGTTTGCGTGTTCAGGTCCGACACCTGGATAGTCAAGACCTGCCGATATGGAATATACAGGCGCTATCTGACCATATTCGTCCTGACAGAAGTAGGACTTCATTCCGTGAAATATTCCCAACTTACCCGTATTTACC
>CACYTW010000089.1 GCA_902777435.1 uncultured Ruminococcus sp.
CGCACTTAATATGGATGATTTTAAGTCAAGTGAAAAGTGTTTCTCTCTTATCACTCAGGTATGCGGACGTGCAGGCAGAGGTGACATAGAGGGCAGGGCGGTAATTCAGACATACCAACCGCAAAACAGGACAATACTGTTTGCGAAAGAGCAAAACTATATAAAATTCTACGAAAATGAAATTATATAC
This sequence comes from uncultured Ruminococcus sp., assembly GCA_902777435.1. Classification (GTDB taxonomy): domain Bacteria; phylum Bacillota; class Clostridia; order Monoglobales; family Monoglobaceae; genus UMGS1820. The sequence goes on from CACYTW010000089.1 coordinate 191, forward strand.
AGAAAGAGAATGATGTACCCTCCCTTTTGCGATATTGTGTATATTCTTGTATCCGGTGAGAATGAGAAAGAGGCTGAAACGGAATGTATGAATATAGGCGGTATAATAAATGACGAAAAGGCTCTTACGACCAATATTATTGAGGTCTTAGGTCCGTCTGCGGCACCTATCAAAAAAATTAAGAATAAATACAGATTTAGAATTTTGATAAAAGTAAAGGACAGTAAGCTGATGCATCCTATGATGGAGGCTATATATAGGGCTCACGAAAATTCGGGAACAAAAAACCTTCTTACGGTTGACATAAATCCTAATAATATGATATGATAATGCAGTACATAAAATAGATTTTGAAAGGCATTGGTGATATATAATGGCAATAAGAAACATAGTAAAACTTGGCCTTGACGGTGAGGAGGCATTGTCAAAGGTTTGCAAAACAGTAGGTGTTCCGTCTGATAGAATGAAGGCTCTGCTTGACGATTTGATAGATACGCTGTATGAGTCAGGCGGGGTAGGACTTGCAGCACCGCAGGTTGGTGTTCTGCGTAGAATGGCGGTAATTGATATAGGTGAAGGTCTTATTGAACTGATTGACCCTGAGATTATTTCGCAGGAGGGCGAACAGACGGGCACAGAAGGCTGTTTGAGCTATCCTGACCATTGGGGAATTGTTACACGTCCCAACAGGGTTGTTGTTCGTGCGGCTGACCGTAACGGAAACATCAGAGAGATAACGGGAGAAGGCTTGCTTGCAAGAGCCTTGTGCCACGAGATAGAGCATCTGGACGGACATATGTTCATTGAAAAAGTTACCGAGTGGGTAAAACCTGAAGAGCTTGATGACGAAGAATAGTAAACAGACGTAAAAACTGCCCTCGCTTAAAAAGCGAGAGCAGTTTTTTAAAAGCCTAATTCTTCACCTACGAGAATGATTTTTATTCTGCCTTTTACTTTGCTCCTGCGTGTTTTTACAACGTAAGAACACATACATTCGTCTGACAGGCAATCTACACATTTACCTTTTGAACAGCCTGTTTTGGTAAGTCCAAAGCGTTCGGCGTTCTTAACGGCCGCAACATTATGTACGCGGTCTTCAGCATCTTCAACTGTTTTGCACAGTTTGTTCATTCCTGCAATAACAATCACGCTGTCGGGTCCGTAGCACATTGCCGCAACACGATTGCCGTTGCCGTCAATGTTTACTAAAATGCCATCCTCTGTGATGGCGTTTGAGCTTGTTAAAAACGTATTGGCGATAAGCCCTTGTTTCATAAGCTCGTCACGCTCCTCAGGGGTGGAGGCGGAATCTCTGTCGATTAGCTTGTAATCATTTTCTTTAAGCACTTCAATCAGATTGAGGTCTTTAAGCGTTTTAGAGCCTCCCCAACTGATAGTGCCGTTTTTATCTATTAATGATATGGCTTTGTCTAAAGCCTCTTTTTTGTTGTCGCAATAATATGCTTCAAAATTTCTTTTTTCGAGATTTGGAATAAGCTTTTCCGCTAAATCTTTGTAATTCATAGTATTTCACCTGATTAAATAAGCTTAGGAACATTTGACATAAGTTTAGCTGATGCCAAAGCCTTTGCAACAATGTATGCGATTATAAAGTCAACGCAGTGATGTGCGAATGTACCGCCCGCCGTAATGATTACCATTGAGATTACGGAATATCCTTCGGCAGGTGTGCTCATATCTGTAGTGAAGAATACCAAAACGATTAATGCCTCGATTGCTGCGTGAACGATACCTGTCAAAAGGCAAAGGGGAATAGCACGCATACCCTTTTTAAGTAAATATGCACCCATAATTGCAAATACAATATGAGATGCCGCACGTACAGCAACTATAACAGGTGCAGTAAAGAAGAAACCTATGGTGGTGCCTACTGCTGTGAATATTGCCGTAACAGGTGATATAAACATTGCAATGATTACAGGAACGTGTGCCATAAGTGTCGCACTATACGGACCGATAACAATTCTGAACGGAAAACCCGTAAATATCATTGGAATAAGTATGCCTATTGCAATAAGCAGTGCTGATGTCACCATATCTTTTGTTTTAATTGTGTTGTTCATTTTCTTCCTCCCATAGAATCCCATAGAATTTTATCAAAATGTTTTCTTAAAATGATAACACAAATCAGAGGAAATGTCAAACAAATAAGGTATAGTATTACAGATTTATGTCAACAATATTTACGAGTAAAAGCATATAAAATTTGGAGGAAATGCATATGTTGGATAAAAACGGAAAAAGAGCGGTAATTATAAGCAATATAAGGTCAAACTCTATTGAGCAGGCAATATTTATTTTAAAATCAAATGATGCCGAACCCATAAAAGATGTGGGCAGCGGAATTGTAGCTGAGGCTCAGGAAATAATTAATAACTATATCAAAAAAGTAGAGCGTACATTGCCTTACAGGGCAAAACAGAGAAACCGAAAGAAAATTGCGGTAATTGCAGTGACTGCTGTTATGATTGCAATAGTCGGAGGCTTAGCATTTTTAAAGCTGAATATGTCATAATAAGTCGTGAATATTTTTCTTATACCTACCTCCGTTCGACACAAAAAATGGAAAATTATGGATATAATATCTTGTGTCTAATAAAAGGGGTGGTATAATGGAAAATACAAAAGAATTATGTGAGGTTCAGATAAATCAAGAGGGAACTGCACCGAAAAAGGAGAGAATAAGGAGATATGATGTACTGATTCGGGTGATAGGCTTACTGCTGGCAAGGGGAACCGCTTTTTATGTGTTAGCACCCTTTGGTGTGTCGTATATGGCGATGGAGAGGCGATTTTCCAAAAAGGCGTTGATTAGCTGTTTGATGGTGTGTGCAGGGTATTTGAGCCTGTTTGATATTAATATTTCGGGCAAATATATCTTTGCGACAATTGCGTATATGGCTTTTTTATTTGTTGCCGACAGAGGCGACTGTGATATTCCCGATTATGTGTGTATTGCGGCGGCAGGCGTTGTTACGGCACTCGGAAGGTTGTGCAGTATGATATGGACAGGCTTTTCCCTCGGTGAGTGGATATGGATTGTATGTGATACGGCTCTTGCGGTTGTGGGTGCTTTTGTATTTGAAAAGAATAAAATTATATTAAACGGACACAAAAACGCAGTATTCTCGATGAATAAAGAGGAAAAAGTATGCTTTTATGTATTGACGGCGATTATGCTTTTGGGACTTAAAAGTATTTCTCTTGACGGCTTTGTTACGGTTGCAAACATAGTCGGCATATGGGCAACTGTTGTTTTTGCTATGTGCGGCGGCATAGGTATTGGTGCTGTATGCGGAACTGTAATAGGAGGCATATTGGGGGCGGAAAATGACATAGCTGTATATATGGCGATTTTTGCCGTGGGAGGTATTGTCTGCGGTATGCTGTCGAAATATGGCAAAACCCCAGGAGTGTTGGCAATGTCGGCAGTTATTATCGGCGGTTGTGTTTTCTTTGGCGAGAGAACAGAGGTTATTGGCTATCTGGATATTCCCTTATCGGTTATGTTGACTATATTTACATCGGAGTCGCTTATAAGAAGGATAGGAAGAATTGGTGGATTGACAACGGATAATTCAGACAGCGAACGATTAAAGGAGTATGTAAAAACAAGACTGAATACGGCGGCAAGCTCCTTTAGAATACTCGCTGAGACCTTTCTCGATTTGTCGGACAAGCAGAACACTGTGGATATGGAGGACGTATCTATGATGTTTGACAGAACTGCCGACAGGGTATGCAGAGAGTGTTCGAGAATGAGCGAATGTTGGGTTAATAATTTTAACAATACATACAAATCTCTCTTTCATATGCTTGAGGTGATGGAGAGAAAGGGCGAGCTTACAGAAAGTGATGCGGACGAATATTTTTCAAAGAAGTGTTTGAGGCTGCGTGGGATTGTCAAAGAAATGAACAGACTTTTTGAAATATACAAGATTAATTGTGTATGGAAAAGCAAGCTCCAGGAAAACAGAGAATTAGCAGGGGAACAGCTTGGAAGCGTTGCACAGATATTGGACAGCATAGCAGACGAGATGTATGAGGAGAGAATTGACAGCTCGTCAGAAGAAGAAATAAGGATAAGGCTTGAGGATAAAGGTGTCAGAGTTGTCAGTCTTTCTGCGGCAATTAATGTAAAGGGCAGATTTTCGGTATACATAGAGGTAGAAGAGAATACTTGTCTTGACGAGTGCAGGCGTGCCTCCGAGACAGCGCTTAAAGCGGTGCTTGGCACAAGACTTGTTATGAATGGTATTGTTAGAAAAGAGTCAGGAGAGATAATGCTGAAGTTCTCTCAGCCTGAGGGGTATATGGTTGAAACGGGAATTGCAGGTAAAAGTGCAGATGATGAAAACGGCGACAACTGCGTTGTAAGATATTTAAGCGACGGCAAATTTGCGGCGGCGTTGAGTGATGGTATGGGAACAGGACACAAGGCGTCGAGAGACAGCGGTGCAACTGTCAGGCTGTTGGGTGACTTCCTGGAGGCAGGCTTTGACAAAACCGTTGCGGTAAGGCTTATAAATTCAATAATGGTAATGAAGTCCGCAAACGAGGCGTTTGCAACGGTTGATATGTGCGTTATAGATTTATTCAGCGGTGAGGCGGAATTTATCAAAAACGGAGCGGAGCCAAGCTATATTAAACGTCAGAGCGGTGTTGAAACAATAAGGACGGCATCTCTGCCTGTGGGTGTTATTCAGGGAGTTGAGATAGAGAGCTTTGCCTATAATTTAGAGGAAAACGATATTGTTGTACTTTTGAGTGATGGTTTGCAGATGAAAAAGGGTTATGAGAATTGGATTAAATCAGCCGTAGAGGAGGCGGACCGAGAGATGCCTGCCCAGGAGCTTGCCGACAGAATAATTGATATGGCAAAGGCTCTGCACGGCGAAAATTCGGACGATATGACGGTTGCTGTGTTGAAACTTCGGCAGAGATAAATTAAAAAAAAGTCTTGACAAATATGTAAAAAAAGAGTAATATATAAAGAGTTTCGAAACAATGTCAAACAAAAAAATTAAGAAAGGACAAAGGAAATGAGTAATATTAAGTCTTCTGCACTGTTTAACAAATATTATTTTAGCTTTAGCTTTAGCTTTTTTGGCTACGGCTTGTTTTTGTGTAGAAAATCTCAGACCTTTGGACTGGTTTAAAATAGAGTTGAATATTATGTATAACTCTGGCAGGTTCAAAGGAACCTGCCTTTTTTGTTGCATTAGAATTTTACAAAATATAGCCGTACAAAGCGGCGGAATGGAGAATTAATTATGGTAGTATGTTTAAATCCAAAAACAACAAAAGAGGATGTAGATAAAATAATATCCTACATCAAAGATATGGGACTTGATGTTCAGGTAACAGAGGGACAGCAAAGCACAATTTTAGGTCTTATAGGCGATACAAGTAAAATTGACCCTAACACACTTATGATGAATGTTCACGTTGACAAGGTAATGCGTGTGGCAGAGCCATTCAAAAAGGCAAGCAGAACCTTTAACCCTGTTGATACAGTTGTAAAGGTTGGAAACGCAGAAATAGGCAATAGAAAGAAGTTCACAGTAATTGCAGGCCCTTGTTCTGTTGAAAATCACGACCAGATTGTAGAAGTTGCTGAAAGCGTTAAAAAAAGCGGTGCGACTCTTTTGCGCGGCGGTGCATTCAAACCGAGAACCTCCCCATACTCTTTCCAGGGCTTAGAACTTGAGGGCCTTGAACTTTTGAAAGAGGCAAAGGCTAAAACAGGTCTTCCTATTGTTACAGAGATTATGTCACCTAAAATGGTCGAAAAGTTTGAAAGTGATGTTGATATCATTCAGGTTGGCGCAAGAAATATGCAGAACTTCGACTTACTCAAAGAGCTTGGCAAAGTGTCAAAGCCTATTCTGTTAAAGAGAGGCTTATCCGCAACAATCGAGGAATGGCTTATGTCTGCTGAGTACATTATGGCAGGTGGCAACGAAAACGTAATACTCTGTGAACGCGGTATCAGAACATTTGAAACATACACAAGAAACACTCTTGATTTAAGTGCTATTCCTGCTGTTAAGAAGCTCAGCCATTTGCCTGTTGTTGTTGACCCATCACACTCAGCCGGCAGAAGATGGATGGTAGAACCTCTCTCCCTTGCGGCTATGGCAATCGGTGCTGACGGCCTTATTATTGAGGTTCACAACTGCCCTGAAAAAGCGTTGTGTGACGGTGCACAATCACTTGACCCTAAGCAGTTTGATGAATTGATGATAAAGTTGCGTAATATGGGAAAGAACTTGGGACTTGAATTATAATTTATTTGGAGGAATACGATGGAAAGCCACTTCAGAATTTCGATTATTGGTTTAGGCATAATAGGCGGCTCCGCAGCGTATGCCTTAAAGGGCTTTAACAATGCCGAGGTTATCGGCTTTGATAAAAGTGATGATGTAATGCATATGGCTCTCGAAAGGGGAGCCATTGATAAAGCCGCAAAAAGTGTGGCAGAGGCTATTGATGGATCTGACCTGATAATAATTGCCACATATCCAAACAGCATACCTGTAATAGTCAGTGAGAACAAAGCCGCTTTTAAAAAGGGAGCGGTTCTAACTGAATTTTGCGGAGTCAAGACAAAAATATCAGCCGAGATAGAGGCGGTTCTTCCCGAAGGTGTTGACTACGTTGGCGGACATCCAATGGCAGGCAAAGAGGTTGATGGTTTTGTGAATGCTGACCCTGACCTTTACAAAAACTGCGGTTTTATTATAACTCCGTCAGAAAAATCATCAAAAGACGGAATAAGATTGATTTACGATATGGCTGAGTATATGGGTGCAAGCAGAATAGATGTTTGCGTTCCTAAGATACACGACGAGTTGATTGCATATACAAGTGATTTGATGCACATAGCCGCATCTGCACTGTGCTTAGACTTTGACGACAGAATTAATCTGGCATATACGGCAGGGGCATTTCGTGACTGCACAAGGGTTGCCTTTATCAATCCTGAGTTGTGGACAGAACTTTTTATGATAAACGGCAGTAATACTGTTAAAGAAATTGACAAGTACATTAATTCGTTGACTAAGATGAGAAATGCAATATCCGAAAAGGATGAAAAGAGCTTATATGAAATGCTGAAAATCGTTCGTAACAATAAAGAGGACATACTTAAAAGAGAACCAAAAAAGGGGATTGTGTTATGAAAATATTAAAGGTAAATATTCCCGGGAGAGAATATAATATTCATATAGGAGGCGGCTTGCTTGAAAAAACAGGCGAAATCGTATCCGAAATTTTTAAGGGGAAACGAATTGCAATAATAACAGATAAAAATGTCGGAACATTATATGCAGACAAGGTCACAAAAGCACTTGCGGGCTATGATGTATCTGTTATAACAGTAGATGCAGGGGAGAAGAGCAAGTCCTTTGAAACTCTGCAATATGTTTACACAAGATTAATAGAAGAAGGTATCACAAGGACAGATTTAATAATCGCATTGGGCGGCGGCGTAGTGGGTGATTTGACAGGCTTTGCCTCAGCGACCTTTCTGCGCGGTGTTGACTTTGTTCAAATTCCTACAACGTTGTTGGCACAGGTGGATTCAAGCGTTGGCGGAAAGACGGCAGTTAATTTGCCTCAGGGCAAAAACCTTGTGGGAAGCTTTTATCAGCCGAAGGCTGTCATTGCGGATACCGATACACTTAAGACTTTATCCGATAAAATTTTAAGTGACGGTATGGCCGAAGTCATAAAATACGGTGCAATTTGTGATGCCGAATTATTTGAAATATTGTCAAATA
>CACYTW010000090.1 GCA_902777435.1 uncultured Ruminococcus sp.
TTCTGTCCGTAGACGTATGGTTATATGCCATACGTCGATCTGCGCTAAAAACAACAGCTCGTTTATTCAAGCTCAAATGCACCTGTGTATAACTGATAATACATACCTTTTTCGTCAATCAGCATTTGATGTGTTCCGCGTTCTATTATTCTTCCTTTTTCAAGAACCATAATAACGTCAGAATTTTTAACTGTTGAGAGTCTGTGTGCGATTACAAACACAGTCCTGCCCTCCATCAGTTTATCCATTCCCCTTTGAACTATCGCCTCCGTTCTTGTGTCAATAGAGGAGGTAGCCTCATCTAAAATCATAACAGGCGGGTCGGCAACAGCCGCGCGGGCAATTGCGATAAGCTGTCTTTGACCTTGGGAAAGATTTGAACCATTATTATTAAGCTGTGTGTCATACCCGTCAGGCAATCTTGTGATAAAGTCATCAGCACCTGCGAATTTTGCCGCCTCAAAACATTCTTCATCAGTTGCGTCAAGTCTGCCGTACCTGATGTTGTCAAGAACTGTTCCCGTAAACAGATTGGTCTCCTGCAAAACAATCCCCAAAGAGCTTCTTAAATCAGACTTCTTTATCTTGTTTATGTTTATTCCGTCATACCTTATCTTTCCGTCGCTGATGTCATAAAATCTGTTGATAAGATTGGTAATGGTGGTCTTACCTGCACCTGTTGCACCAACAAATGCAACCTTTTGTCCCGGTTCAGCATATAGAGTAACATTGTGAAGTACCTTCTTGTTTTCTTCATATCCAAAGTCAACGTCCACCATACGAACATCACCTTTAAGCTGAGTATATGTTATACTTCCGTCACTGTGGGGGTGCTTCCACGCCCACATACCTGTATGTTCTTTTGCTTCGATTATATTTCCGTCAGGACCAAACTTTGCATTGACGAGGGTGACATATCCGTTATCCTCTTCGGGCATTTCGTCCATAAGTTCAAACAGACGTTCGGCTCCTGCCATTGCCATAATTATGGAATTTATCTGCTGTGTGCATTGGTTTACGTTTCCCGTGAACTGACGTGTCATATTAAGGAAGGTAACAGCGGTTGCAATCGAGAAAACAGGGTCCATAGACAAACCGATATTTCTAATATTCAGTAAATAGAAAACACCGCCTGCAACAGCCATAATTACATATAATACATTGCCTATATTCATAATTATAGGGCCTAAAGCATTTGCATAGGCGTTTGCCTTAAAGCTGTCATTGAACAGAGCATTGTTGAGTTTGTCAAAGTCCTTTTTTGACTCTTCTTCTCGGCAGAAAACCTTGACAACCTTTTGTCCGTTCATCATTTCTTGAATATATCCCTCTGTCACACCGAGAGATTTCTGCTGTCTGATAAAGAACTTAGAAGAGCCGCCGCCCAGCTTTTTGGATACAAATATCATTGCCACAACGCCAAGCGTCAAAATCAATGTCATCCATATTGACAGATACAGCATATAGCAAAAGACGCAAATAACAATGGTCCCTGCACGCAGAACAGACGGAATTGCCTGAGATATGAGCTGCCTTAATGTGTCTATATCGTTGGTGTAATGGCTCATTATGTCACCGTGCTTGTGAGTGTCAAAATACTTAATCGGCAAATTCTGCATTCCGCTAAACATTTTGTTTCTGAACTTTGCGAGGGCTCCCTGAGTGATAACAGCAGTAAGCTGTGTGTGTACTACGGTGGCAATCAAGCTCACCGCATATATGGAAGCCAGCAAAATCATCATAGGGATTATTGTCTTTGATGCTTCATTCCAATTTGAAGTATCGCTCCACTTAGATATGACTTCTATTACATTTTTAATAAAAATGTCAGGTATAAGTGCCGCAGCAGAGGCAATCAATATACATACCAAGGTGACGGGCAGAAGAACAGGATAAAATTCAAACAGCATTTTGCCTACTCTTTTTAATGTTTGGGGATTTGCTTTTCTCTTTTGATTTTTATTCATTGTCATCCCCTCCGTTCACCTGTTGTTCATATATCTCACGATAAATCTCAGAGCTTTCAAGCAATTCTGTGTGAGTGCCTATATCCGAAATTTTGCCGTTGTCCATAATAATTATCACATCTGCATCTTGCACCGACGAAATTCTCTGTGCAATTATAATCTTTGTTGTTTCAGGTATGTACGACTTAAAGCCTGCTCTTATCATAGCATCTGTCTTTGTGTCAACCGCACTTGTGGAGTCGTCAAGAATTAGTATTTTAGGCTTTTTAAGCAATGCTCTTGCAATACATAATCTCTGTTTCTGTCCGCCTGATACGTTCGTTCCGCCTTGCTCTATCCTGGTGTCATACTTATCGGGGAAGGTTTCTATAAACTCGTCAGCACAGGCAAGACGGCAAGCCTCTTTGAGTTCTTCGTCTGTTGCGTTCTCGTTGCCCCAACGCAGATTATCGGCAATGGTACCTGAGAATAACAAATTTTTCTGCAATACCATTGCAACCGAGTTACGCAGAGTTTTGATGTCATAATCCTTGACATCTACGCCACCGACTTTAACTGTACCATCTGTCGTATCATATAATCTTGGTATCAACTGAACAAGTGAGGACTTACTTGAGCCTGTTCCGCCGATAATGCCCACAGTCATACCTGATTTGATATGCAAATCAATGTCAGCCAAGGCATATCTTTTTGCCTTTTTGTTGTACTTAAAGTTGACGTTATCAAAATCAATTGAGCCATCTTTAACTGATGTAACAGGGTTATCCGCTATTTTAAGCGAAGGTTCTTCGGCTAAAACTTCATAGATACGCTTCATTGACTCTGCCGAAATGGTAATCATAACGTAAACCATTGACAGCATCATCAGACTCATCAAAATCTGAACGCCGTATGTCAGCATTGCAGAGATTTGTCCCACACCTATATTATTTAAGTGAAGTATTGCCATTTTAGAGCCGATCAGCAGAATAAATACTGAGTTAAAGTTCATACAAAGCTGCATAAGCGGAGTGTTTAATGCAACAATTCTTTCAGCTCTTGTAAATTCATTGCATATCTCGCCAGAGGCTGTTTGAAACTTCTCTTTCTCATATTCCTCACGTGAGAAGCCTTTTACAACACGCATACCTCTGACGTTTTCTTCTATTGACTCGTTCAATCGATCATACTTTTTGAACACCCTTTGGAAAGCAGGCATTGCCTTTCTGCTGACCATAAGAAGACCGAATACTAAAACAGGCACAACGATAACAAATGCAGATGACAGCGCACCGCCCATTATATATGCCATAACTATGGAGAATATCAGCATCAACGGACATCTCAGGGCTGTTCTGATAAGCATCATAAATGACATTTGAACATTGGTAACATCTGTTGTCATACGTGTAACAAGCGATGATGAAGAAAACTTATCAATGTTCTCAAATGTAAACTTTTGTATGCGGTAGAACATATCTTTGCGCATATTTTTGGCAAAACCTGCGGCTGCTTTTGAACAAGTTGCGGCGGCAAGACCTCCGCACGCCAATGATAAAAGCGCCATAATAATCAGTATTCCGCCTGTTTTAAAAATCTCATTCATTTCTATTCCGGATTGTATGCTGTTGACCAAGTCGGCAGTTATAAATGGAATAAGTGTTTCTACAATTGCTTCGCCAACGATAAAAAGCAATGTTAAAATCGTTGCTGTTTTATACTCTTTTACACAACCGGCAAGCTTTTTTATCATATATTCACATCCTTTTATAATATTTTAACTTTCTTTAGCAACTCTGTGCCTCATATGGTGTCGCGAAGATGTTTCGCGAGTAATTTTGTGCATCGTATGATGTCGTACAGAAGTTTCGCAAGGCATTTTATTAAATATATTGTGTATGGTCAAAAGTGCCTCTGCAAAGTTTTCTTTGTCGTTTTCTTCCATACTGTCAAACAAAGTTTTGTAATATACGGCATCTTCATCTAAAAATCTGTCAATGTAATCAATTGCCTCTTTTGTGATTTTAAGTTTAATTATTCTTCTGTCATCAGGGTCGGGAACACGCTCTACAAACTTACAATCAATAAGCCTGTTCACCATCTTTGTCATTTGCTGTTTGGGCATCTTGGTAATATTTGCAAGTTCTGTCATAGATATCTCGTTGTTATTCAGACGCAGAGTTTGAATACAATAATACATCTCTAAGCTCACACCCTCATCCAGCAATTGCTTAAAAGGCTTGGCAATTCTGTAATGCCATTGGGGAAGTGTGGCAAGTAACAGTTCCTGAATTTGGCTTGTTGTCATTTTTTTCACCACCTTGTAAATTATTGTCATAAAATAATAGCATTTTATTTACTGTCATATTATTGCAACTATTATTATAACACATAATACTTTAAAGTCAATGAACATTTTATGAACAATTTAATTATCATTTGATAAAAAATTTCACCCTTGAGCGAAAATTCAAAATAATTTTAATGAATAATCGCCCTCGTCGCCACTTGCTGCACTTGTTTGATGCTCACTGTATTCGCATCGATACTCGCTCCGCAGTGGCTCCTCTTTCCCAAAAAATCTCGAATCAATTCTCGATTTTTTGGGAGCCCTAACGCCCAACTGCAATGAAAAATTATTTTGAATTTTAGGCTCCATTGCGATGTATAATGGATAATGAATATCTAATATACAAATTATTAATGATACTATTCATACGTCATTGTTTTTTGTATAATCTTGTTGTTACGGACTTAATGGTAGGGCAGGAGCAGGCCCTGCCGGTATTTCGATTAATTTTCGGCAGGAGCAAGCCCCTGCCCTACAATAATATCCCTTCTGCAACGAAAAAATTATAAATAAAGAAAGAAGATTGACATTCGCGTCAATCCTCTTTGGATATTTAATTATTTAAGTGTTTTTACAAAAGCCTCAATGCGACTCAGTGCCTCGTTTATGCTGTCGATTGAATACGCATATGAGCAACGGATAAAGCCTTCTCCGCTTTTGCCGAAGGCAATGCCCGGAATAACGGCAACCTTTTTCTCACGCAGACAGCGTTCGCAGAAATCGTTTGATGTAAGTCCCGTGCTTTTTATGCTTGGGAATGCGTAGAATGCACCCTTTGGTTCAAAGCATTCAAGGCCCATATCATTAAAGCCTTGAACAATAACACGTCTGCGCATATCATACTCATTCTTCATCATTTCTATGTCGTCGTCGCCGTTTCTCAGTGCTTCAATAGCCGCATATTGTGCGGTTGTGGGAGCGGACATAATAGCAAACTGATGTACTTTTGTCATAGCCTTTATCAAATCAGGGTGGCCGCAGGCATATCCCAATCTCCAACCCGTCATAGCATACGCCTTTGAAAAACCGCTGACAAGAACTGTTCTCTCGTACATATCAGGTATCTGAGCGATTGAGAAGTGTTTTTTATCGCCGTAGGTAAGCTCAGCATAAATCTCGTCAGATAAAACGATAATATTTGTTCCGCGTAACACTTCAGCGATTTCGCACAAGTCTTCCTCACTCATTATAGCCCCTGTGGGGTTGTTCGGGAAAGGAAGGACAAGGACTCTCGTTCTTGGTGTAATTGCGGCTTTTAATTCCTCAGCAGTAAGCTTGAAGTTGTTTTCAGCCTTTGTTACAATAGGAACAGGCACACCGCCTGCAAGACGAGTAATCGGACTGTAACACACGAAACTCGGCTCGGGAATTAAAACTTCATCACCGTTACATATAAGGGAGCGTATGCACAGGTCGATTGCTTCGCTTCCGCCAACAGTAATCAATAATTGTGTTAACGGGTCATAATCAAGTGAAAATCTGCGTTTCATATATTTGGAAAGCTCAAAACGCAGTTCCTTTAAACCCGAATTGGAGGTGTAGTATGTCATACCTTTTTCGAGGGAGTATATACCCTCATCTCTGATATGCCAAGGTGTTACAAAGTCGGGTTCGCCAACACCAAGAGATATAGCGTCATCCATCTCGGCAGCAATATCAAAAAATTTGCGTATTCCCGAGGGCGGTATATCTCTTACGACGGGGTTTATAAGCCCCTGAATATCTATGTTCATAAGGAGATAACCTCTCTTTCGTCTTTGCTTGGCTTGCAGCATATTACACCGTCATACTTATATCTCTTTAATACAAAGTGTGTCGCTGTGCCGACTATTGATTCCATTGGGGCAAGATGCTCCGAAACAAAGAGAGAGACCTCTTTAATATTTTTGCCCTCTACTGTGATGCCGAAGTCATAGCTGCCGCTCATTAAATTGATAGCTTTAACCTCAGGAAACTGATAAATTCGCTCAGCTATTCTGTCAAAGCCTTTATTTCTTTGTGGGGTAACCCTAAGCTCAATATAGGCGGTGACGGTGTTCTGACTGTACGCCTTATCCCAATTTATTCTCGCTCCGTAGCCGATAATTACGCCGTCTTTTTCAAGCTTATCAATAATGTCCGCGACTTCTGTCATAGGAATATCAAGCATTGTGGCCATCTCTTCAAGTGATTTTCTGCAATCCTTGTGCAGCAATTCCAAAACCTTTTCAATTTTTTTATCATATGACAATTCAGGCATTGTTTACCCCTCCTACTAAATAATCATAAATTTTAGGTTAAAGATTATAATATCATTTTATACATTTTAAGTCAATATATATTTAAACATTGTAAGATAAATTTAACTAATCAGACAGATGCTTTATTCGTCAAAAATAAAGATAACATCTGCGTTAAATTTTTTGGCAAGCTCATATCCCTTATCGTTTCCCAAAACCAAACAGGCGGTGGAAAGACAATCAGCGGTAAGGGCAGAGGAGTGTGTTACACTTGCACTTGCTATACTGTTGTCTGTGGGATAACCGCTGTTTGTGTCCAATATGTGATGATATTTTTTATTGTTCCATTCAAAATAACGTTGATAAGTTCCTGAGGTAACAACGGCGGAATTGTCGGCGGTGATGGTCTTGGCAATCTCTCCGTTTTGCGAAAATGGCTTTTGAATACCTACGATCCAGCTTTTATCTTTTCGTGACGGGTTTTCTCCGTAAGTCAGAATACTGCCGCCAAAATCTATTAAGGCATACTCTACGTTATAGCTTTTTAGCACCTTCAAAACACAATCTTCGGCATAACCCTTTGCACAGCCACCTAAATCTATTTTGGTGTTGGTATCTGTTTTTGTAACCGTGTTGTCCTCGTTGTTGATTATAATTTTTTTATAATCAACAAGTGAAAGGGCAGACTTGATTTCATCATCTGACGGAGGTGTGTGTTCGCCTTGATTAAACCCCCATAAATCTTTAAGGGGTGCAATTGTTATATCAAATGCTCCTTGTGATTTTTCGCATATGTCAAGTGCGGCGGACAGGATTGATATGGTGTGAGTGCTGACAGACACGGCTTGATTTGCCTGTGCATTATTAATCGCTGTCACGTCTGAGGAGTCAGAATAATAGTCAGTAACTTCGGCGACTTCATATGCCTTGTCAAATGCCACTTTTAAAGCTGCATTTAAGGTTTCCTGTTCAGCACCGCCTACCCGTATTGTGCAAACAGTATCCATTAAAAACTGTGTGTCCGAAAGTTCGGTGATTTTATTTGCATTGCAACCACTGAGAAGTGTGAGTATTAAAATTATAAATATTAATTTTTTCATCAAATATTATTCCTTTTATTGTTTGAAGTATAGATATATAATAACATTTGGTTATAATAAAATCAAATATTATTTGCATAATAGATGAAAATATGATAAAATATCTTTTGCGATAACAAAA
>CACYTW010000091.1 GCA_902777435.1 uncultured Ruminococcus sp.
TTTGCCGTTTCGCAGGTAATTAAAATCGAATATTGTAGGGCAGGGGCTTGCTCCTGCCGCTAATTAAATTGATTTTTTCGGCAGGAGCAAGCCCCTGCCCTACAAAATATAATGAATATTGAATCATCATTCATTATTAATTTTTAATTTATATTTTGGGTCGATATACACCGCATAATATTACAGGAGAAAAATAATGAGTATAAGAGATAACTATTCACACACATTGCGAGCATCTTATATCGCATATATAACACAGGCAATAGCTGTCAACTTTTCGCCACTGCTGTTTGTGACGTTCGGCAGAGATTACGGGCTGTCATTGTCAAATATCAGCAGTTTGATATTGTTCACCTTTGTGGTGCAGTTGATGGTCGATATTTCGTCGGCAAAATTTATTCCCATAATAGGTTACAGAGTATGTGCTGTCACAGCACATTTTATTGCCGCATTGGGATTTATCTTGCTTGGAGTTTTGCCTGATATCTGCGGAAGCCCGTTTGCGGGAATAATGATTGCAACAATTTTTTATTCCCTGGGGAGCGGTTTGATAGAGGTTATGGTAAGCCCGATTGTAGAGGCTTGTCCGACGTCTAATAAGGAGTCGGCAATGGCGTTTCTGCACTCCTTTTACAGTTGGGGAACAGCCTTGGTCATAATTGTCTCTACGATTTTCTTTAAGGTTTTCGGAATAGAAAATTGGCGTATAATGGCGTATATATGGGCGATTGTTCCCATATGTAACGGAGTCGCGTATATGTTTGTGCCGATTAACACAATAGAGGAAGCAGAGGGTAAGGGCGGCATAAAAAATCTTTTCAGTCACAATATAATATATGTTATTATCTTGCTGATGATTGCATCAGGGGCGGCAGAGCTTGCGGTAAGCCAATGGGCATCTACCTTTGCGGAGAAAGGCTTAAACGTATCAAAAGCGGTGGGTGATATAGCAGGTCCTTGCTTATTTGCCGTGATGATGGGAACGGGCAGAGTAATATACTCGGCATTGGCAAAGAGGGTTAATGTATTGTTGTATATGGCGGCATCTGCGGCAGTATGTATAATCTCGTATCTGGTGACGGCTCTGTGTAACAATCCGATTTTTGCACTTGTAGGCTGTGGCTGTGTAGGTTTATCTGTGGGTGTGTTTTGGCCGGGGACATTCAGCTTTGCGGCAAAGAGATGTCCGAGCGGAGGAAGTGCAATGTTCGGCATACTTGCGTTTTCGGGAGATTTAGGCTGTACGCTGGGTCCGTCATTGGTAGGCTTTGTGTCAGGAGTCTTTTCGGACAATATTAAAATAGGATTGCTTTTCGGAGTTATATCTCCCATAATCCTTTTGGTTACTTCACTTGCTGTTAGGGTGAAAGGAACTAAAAATTGACGTATTGATAAAATGTGGTTAGTGCTGTAAAATTCGAAATAATTTTATAGAATAATTGACATTTTTTCAAAATGGAAACTGTAAAGTGTGTAGTTACAGACTAACAAAAACGGACGTCAGCATTTTTAGCTGGCGTCCTGTTCGTTTTTTAAATTATTCTTCGGGGTCTGCAGGCTCCGCATATTCAGTTGTTATCTCGACATCCTTTTGCTTTTTGTCTTTTGGTTTAAAGATTTCTGCAACCTTGTCTATTGCATCAGGTGCAAAGTCAATCAATCTGTCATAAATGCTGTTTTGAGGTGTGACGGAAATCATCCTGATTTTTCCGTTGCCGACTACCAGAAAGGCTTCGGGGGTAAGGGATATACCGCCGCCTGTTGCACCGCCGAACATATTTTTGGGGTCAGAGCCGTCTGTGCTTTTTGAATTATACTTTTCAAATTCACTTCCGCCTACGCCAAAACCGATTGCAACCTTTGAAATAGGAATGATAACCGAGCCGTCAGGTGATGTTATTGCATCGCCAACGATAGTGTTTACGTCAATCATATCCTTAAGACCTTGCAAAGCTGTGTACATAATTCCTTCAATAGGGTGTTTATCTGCCATTATTTGTCACGTCCTTTTTTAATTTTATTTTTTAAATAGGTAAGGATAGGAGCCCATAATGTTGTTAATGCTGTATTGATAATATGTGTTGGCCTTACCTTAATTATACTCTTTATCTCTATGTTAAAACGTTTTCCGTAAAAGTCGGGCGTTATATCCAATTGAGGAAAAGCTATGTGAAAATACATAGCGGCAAGGGGATATATAACTCCCACAAGTCCCCAAACAGAGCCGTATATTATTCCCGTATTCGCAGGATTGCCTGTCCCGTATTCCAATTTAACTCTGAGTGTAGGAATATGAATTTTAAATCTTATCTTGCCTAAAAATTTACGTATTAAAGCGAATGTTTCCGAATAGGCATCAGTTAATTCGTTTTTCACGTTTTTAACCTCATCAATATTAAAGCCTGTTTCGGAACTGTATATTCTGTCCTTTATATCGTTGATTTTTGACTTAATGTCAAAGCCTTTGTTTTCGGCGGTGTCGTTTTCTTTTTGTGTTTTTTTGTTTTTTATCTGCTCGGTATTTTTCTCTTTTGCAAAATCAAAGAAAAGATTTTTTCTGAAAAACAAATGTTTAATCTTTACGTCAAGTTGCATATCCTTGTAGTGAACAGTAATTGTGGTAAACGGAAAAAACAGAGCAAATATAATCAATGCAATAATTACTAATACAATTAAAACATACAGCATTGATTAATCCCTCGCTTTAAAGAATTGATATTGCCTTATATCTCCTCAGGAGTGTCCGAAAGGTCAACATTAGGCATTGTCTCTTGATTTAAATTTGAAACAGCCTCCATTTCAAGCTGTTCGCCCTCCTCGGCAGTTTGACCGAGGGAGTCAAAGTCGGGCAAATCCTCAAGCTCTGATATGCCGAATATACGCAAAAAGTGTTGTGTTGTGCCAAACAGAATTGGTCTGCCGGGAGCATCAAGACGTCCCTTTTCCTCAATGAAGTTACGCTCTATCAGACGATTTACTATGTAATCGCAGTTGACACCTCTGATGTGTTCAATTGAGCTTTTGGTAACAGGCTGTTTATATGCGACTATTGCCAAGACCTCCAACGCCGCATTTGATAAATTCATCATTTTGGGCGGTTCTGCCAAGCGGGAAACATATTCTGAAAACTCGCCGCGGGTGCAGAGCTGATAGCTGTCCTCCATACGGATTATGTGTATGCCTCTGCGTTCATAGTTGTATTCATCCATCATTTTTTTCAATATTTCACGCAATGATTTTTTGTCAACATCTACGATATCGGCAAGACGTTCAAGTTCTATGGCGTCACCTGCGGCGAATAATACTGCCTCAATGGCTGCCTGAATTTCTCTTATTTCCATATAATTTCCTCTAACTAATGTTTTTATTCCTCAAACACCTCAAGGTCCAAATCGTTGTCGTCATTTCTGTATACCTTAGGATTTGAGATGCTGCCGTCTTCCTCGTACTCAATGCGTATCTTTTTTATTTTAATAAGTTCAAGAACCGCAAGGAAGGAGGCAACGGCTTCTGCCCTTGTTTTTGTGCCTTTAAAAAGGTCCTTAAACAGCATCTTACTTTTGATTTTCAGCTTGCTCCATATATTTGAAACACGTGAGCGGATAGATACCTTTTCGTGACCTACGATACCCTCAAAGGAGTGTTTTGGCGGCGGCAGTTTACGCTCTAAGCGTTGATATGCACGCTTGTATGCCAATATCAGATTTTCGGGCGTAAGCGGTGCTGTGTTCAGTTCTGCCGGGGGCCTCTCAATTGCATCAGGCACCTTAAAGTACATAACTGTTCCGATATTTTGACGCTCCTTAAAGAAGGGTACGGCTTCCTTTATTTTTTTATATTCGGCAAGCCTTTTAACAAGCTCTTCACGAGGGTCAACTCCGTCATCATCTTCGTCCTCAGGCTTTGGCAGGAGCATCTTGGATTTTATCTGCAACAATGTTGCCGCAAGTACCAAAAATTCACTTGAGATTTCCAAGTCCATTTCCTTCATCTCAGCCATAACGCTTAGGTATTGGTCGAGAATAATCGAGATAGGAATATCATATATGCTGACTTTATTCTTTCGGATCAGCATCAAAAGTAAATCTAACGGCCCTTCGAAGCTATCCAATTTAAAATTTAATTGCTCCATAATTGTTCCCTTATATAAACAGATTTATTATCATATCATAAAAATTCAAAATCGCAGCTCTGCCGTGACTTAAAAATGTGTTGAAAATCGGTGTGTTGATCAGGATAATCAATATGATAAAACCATATCTTTCGTATTCCATTATTTTGAAGTAAATTCTCTCAGGCAACAGTGCATTTAAAATCTTAGAGCCGTCAAGAGGCGGAATGGGAATTAAGTTGAATAATCCCAAACCCAAATTGATAATTGCAAGATAGCTGCATATTATATAAGCGACAGTTGCAATATTGAAGGTGACGGAAGTATCAGAGCTAAAGCTGAGACCGCCCAAGAATACTGTTCCAATCTGTGCAATAAATGCAAGTATAAAGTTTGAAAGAGGCCCTGCAAGTGCAGTAAAAGCCATACCTGCCTTGTTGTGCTTAAAATTCCACGGATTGATAGGCACGGGTTTTGCCCAACCAAAACCGAAAAGGAATAAACATATAGCACCAAACGGATCAAGATGATGGAGCGGATTAACCGAAAGCCTGCCCATAGACTTGGCTGTTTCGTCGCCTAAAGCGTAGGCGGCAAGTCCGTGGGACATCTCGTGTACCGAAAGTGAAAGCAGTACACAAAATGCTATTACTAAAACATATACCAGCTTTTGACCGATACTCATTCCTGTACTCGATAATATAGATAGAAGCATAGCAACCTCCCAATATATAAATTAATAATTAATAATGAATGATGAATGATGAATAATTTAGGATAATTTTCGCTGATTAGCGAAAATTCACAATAATTATTAATTATTCAATATTCATTTTTCATTATTTTTCGGCTCCCTTGCGTAAAGGGAACTGTCAGCGTTAGCTGACTGAGAAATCGGTTTTAGAACATATCACACTTTAACATATCATCATATGTTTCTCTGCGGACAGCAACGGTAGGCTTGCCGTCCTTTATCATAATGATGGGCGGACGTGGAACTCTGTTATAGTTGCTGGACATTGAGTAGTTGTAAGCACCTGTTGAGAGTATAGCAATTATTTCGCCGACTTTCACATCATTTAAAGGCATATCCTTGCCGATAAGGTCGCCTGATTCACAGCATTTTCCTGCAATCGTTACAGTCTTATCCTGAGGTGCGAGAGGATTTTCAGCGGATACAGCAGTATATCTTGATTGATATAAGATGTATCTGGGGTTGTCCGTCATACCTCCGTCAACAGATACATATGTGCGAATGTTAGGAATATTCTTGATTGTTCCCACGCTGTACAGAGTAAGTCCTGCCTCTGCAACCATTGAACGTCCGGGCTCAACGATTATGAACGGAAGCTTAACGTCACGTTCTTTGGCAACTCTCTTTACAACCTTGGATACAGCATTCATATATTCGCCAAGGTCTGACGGATTGTCATCTTCGGTATATCTGATACCGAAACCGCCGCCTAAGTCAAGCTCGTCTGTGATGATACCGTATTTCTCTTTAACATCACCGATAAAGTTCATCATAACCTCAGCCGCGTGTTCGAATGGCTCAAGGTCAAATATCTGTGAACCTATGTGACAATGAAAGCCTTTTATACAAACATTCTCTGCCTTAACAGCGAGGGCAACAAGGTCGTCAGCCTCTCCTGTTTCAAGAACGGCACCGAACTTTGAATCTATCTGCCCTGTCTTGATAAAGTCGTGTGTAGATGCGTCAATACCAGGTGTAATTCTGATTATGATATTTGCTTTAATCTTAAGCTCACCGGCAATTTCGTTTATACGACTCAGTTCAAGTGCGTTATCAACCATAATTCTGCCGATATTGTTTTCAAGGGCATACTTAAGCTCGTCAGGAGTTTTGTTGTTGCCGTGGAAGTATATCTTGTCTGCCGGGAAGCCTGCGGATAATGCGGCATACAGTTCGCCGCCCGATACTACATCTATTCCAAAGCCCTCTTCGTTTACAAGCTTGTACATATACTTGCAGGAAAGAGCCTTGCTTGCATAAATCGCACGGCCGTTGCCGTCATAATATTTCTTTATGGAGTCATTATATTTTTTGCAGTTATTTCGTATAGTTGCATCATCTACAACATAGGCGGGTGTTCCAAATTCTTTGGCGATGTTCACCAGGTCGCATCCGCTCATTTCCAAGTTTCCGTTTTCGTTTACATCAAGACAGTCCATTATAAACTGCATCTCAATCGCCTCCTGTAAAACATTGTTGTAAATTTAATCTTATATATTTTATTCTTTAAATTTTATCATAATTGCAATCTTTTGTCAAATATTATCTGAGTGCAAAAAGCCGAAAAAAGCACGTATTTAGTATATTTTGTTTAATAGTCATAATTATACAATTCAAAACAATATTGTTTTGTTTCAAATGACTCATTTATGATGTTATAAACACTTGACATTTGCGGATTTTTTGATAATATATAAGGTATAGACAATATAATTCCGGAGGTGCACATTTAATGGAAATTACAAAGGATATAAAGTATGTTGGTGTCAACGACCACGATATTGACCTTTTTGAGGGACAGTATGTTGTCGAAAACGGAATGGCGTATAATTCTTATGTCATTCTTGACGAAAAGGTTGCGGTTATGGATACAGTCGACATCAGATTTACACACGAGTGGATTGACAATATCCAAAATGTTTTGGGTGACAGAAGTCCTGATTATCTTATTATTCAGCATATGGAGCCTGACCATTCGGCAAACATAGCCAACTTTATGAAGATATACACAAACACTCAGATTGTTGCATCACAAAAGGCATTTACAATGATGCAGAACTTTTTTGGTAACGATTATGCCGACAGAAGAATTGTTATAGCAGAGGGGGATACCTTATCTCTCGGAAAGCATACGCTTAACTTTGTTGCGGCACCGATGGTTCATTGGCCTGAGGTAATGGTGACATATGATGCGTATGACAAGGTGTTGTTCTCGGCTGATGGTTTCGGCAAGTTCGGTGCTCTTGATGTGGAAGAGGATTGGGCTTGTGAAGCACGCAGATACTATGTAGGTATCGTAGGCAAGTACGGCGGACAGGTTCAAGCCTTACTTAAAAAGGCGGCTACCCTTGATATAGAGAAGATTTGTCCCTTGCACGGACCTATTCTTACAGAAAATCTTGGCTACTATATTAATTTGTATGATATTTGGTCAAGTTATTCCGTTGAGAGCGACGGCATTATGATTGCGTATACCTCTGTATACGGAAACACAAAGAAGGCAGTAGAACAGCTTGCTGAAAAACTCCGTGCAAAGAACTGCCCTAAGGTTGTAGTCAATGACCTTGCACGCTGTGATATGGCAGAGGCGGTGGAGGATGCCTTCAGATACGGAAAGATTATTCTTGCAACAACAACATATAACAATGATATTTTCC
>CACYTW010000092.1 GCA_902777435.1 uncultured Ruminococcus sp.
TGTTCCGTTTCGTTTCCCATCAATGTTCATTGCCGGTAATTTGTGTTCAAATTCAATCATTTTTATTTCTCCTTACATAATATATTTTATAAAATTCCTATTATACATATTGCAATAATCCCCAATATAAGTCCTAGTGCCTGTCTGGGTGCAAGTTTTTCGCCGCACATACAGACACTCAGCAATGACGAAAGAAATATCACACCTCCGTTAAACGAGGGAAAGAAGATTATAGCATCCAGACTTCCCGATAAAAAGACATTCAGTCTGTTATATATACAGCTTAAAACACCCGACAAAAGTGCAAAACGCACAAACTTGTGTTTATTTCCACACGCAGGCTTATCAACCTTAATACCACCGGTAAGCATACTTATGCTAAAGTAAGCTATAAGCATTACAACGCTTGAAACAAACATCATATCTCCGCAGTAATCAAGATTTCCCGACTTTCCGAATGCTTTAAAGGTTATTCCTACACTTGCTGCAAAAACGAGGAAAAGTGCTGCGTAATATTTCCATTTCGGACTATAGCCCTCATCTGTTTTTTTATATGTACACAAACATATTCCGGATAAAAGCATTATAAGTCCGACTATATCGATTAATCCAATTTTTTCTCTCCATATGATTAAACTTACGGCAACCGAAATCAGAAGCGAGCTGTTGCCTATCAATGTAGTTACTGCTACCGAGCCTGTACTCATTGCTGCTGTTTTAAATAAAATAAAAAGTGTTTGTGTTATTCCATATATTATTCCCCAAAGCAAAACCTGTGAATTTATTCTGGCTGTAAACCCGTTTGCTGCAAATAATACAACACACCAAACAGCTGTACATAAAAAGTTAAATTTAAAAATTTCATCCTTCCCACTTGCTTGTGCTTTATTCAGAACAATGCTGTTAATCGATGCAGCAGCTATTGACAGAATCAATAAATAGTACATTTTACCAACCCTCCTTAACTTTATTTATCGTGACATAATAGGATAACGTATTTACCGTCTCCATATTTTTTCAAAAACTCTATGCTCCTTTTCGGGCAATATGAGGTTCCTGTGGGAATTTTCTTTGCAAAATTCCCTCTTATATAACATTCATCTCCAACTATTACATAGCACTCGCCGCAATTTCTGACTTCCACAATGCAAGATCCTTTGGTATGACCGCCGATTTTAATAATTTCTATATCATCACAAATAGAATATCTGTCATTAAATATATTAAGCCGCATATCATTCGGAATATATTTTTTTCCTATCTCGTATTCATCTTTCTGAATATGTACAATAGCATTTTTAAAATATTTCACGCATTCAATGTGGTCATGATGCGAGTGGGTTATAACAACATCGGTTATCTCCTCCGGTAAAAAACCTTTACTTTTAATCGCATTAACTGAGCCGATAAAATTTCTCATATCAAAACCGGGCATTGTCTCACAGCCTGCATCAACAAGAATTGTTTTATTATCATATTGAATCAGATATACAATAAAATCAATATGACTGATTTTAGCTTTATCTCCGTTTGGAAATATCATACTTTCAGGAAGAACAGACTCTCCGTATTTAATCGGTATTATCTTCATTTTACTGTCAGAACAACCTTACCGACATTCTTGCCTTGATACAAAATCTCGTGTGCTTTTTCTGCTTCTTCAATCGGCAGTACCGCGTGAATCGTAGGCTTAACCTCACCGGACTCAATCTTAGGAAATACCTTTTCAACCAACTCTGCAAGTATCTGAGCCTTTGTCTCAGGTGTTCTTGAACGGAGTGTACTTCCCACAATTCTTACATTTCTTACATAGATATTTTTAAGATCAATCTCAGTTTTCTGCCCTGCAAGTGCTGCAATCATAATCCATCTTGCACCGTGAGTTAAGTAGTGAATACATTTACCCATTATCTCTCCGCCGAGACAATCAATTGCTACATCAACAGAGGTTCCTTTTGCAAGCTCTTCTTTTAAGACCTCTGAAATATCCTCTTTTGTTGTTACTACTACTCTGTCAGCATTTAAATGCTTTATCGAGTCCGCAATTTCATCGGTTAAAACCGTTGTAATAACTCTTACACCAAACGCCTTTGCCATTGGAATGATTACACTTGCCAGACCTGACGCACCGGCATTCATAAGCAAGGTGTTTCCCGGCTTTATGTTGCCTTCAATAAACAAATTAAGATATGCTGTCGCAAATGCTTCGGGAATAGCCGCTGCCTCTACCATTGAACAATTCTTCGGTACCGGCATAAGCATATCATACTTTACCGCAGCATATTCAGCATAACCTCCGCCGCCGAGCAAAGCACAAACCTTATCGCCGATTTTATAGTTTGATTTTGCTTTTGCACCTTCACTCATTTCGATTATCTCGCCTGCGATTTCAAGCCCCATCCATTCCGGACATCCCGGAGGGGGTGGATAATCTCCTTCTCTCTGCATTAAATCTGCACGATTAAGTGCCGCCGCCTCAATTTTCACAATAACATCTTCATCACCCATTGTCGGGTATGGAACCTCGTCCCATCTCAAGCTTTTGTCATCATTTACAAGTATTGCTTTCATTGTAACTCTTCCTTTTCATAAAATTTTTTCAATTCAATTTTAAGACCTTCTTCAATGGAAAGAAAATCTGACTCTTTTAGTCCTGTTGCTTTTAATACTTTTGTATTATCAATTTTTCTGTCATACAATCTGTCGTATAACAAAATCCATGGTTCCTTTGCTATACGCTCGTCAATCTTGAGATATTCCTCTGTATCTATCCATTCAAATTGTGTTCCCACAAGCTTTGTATATAATTCAGCCACCTCACCCCATTTCATATTCTGAGCAGATGAAATGGTATATGCTTGCCTGAACGTATCCTTTTTAAACAGCAAATTAGCAATGATTTTACCTGTATTACCTGCCCAATCAAGGCTCGCTGTAAGATTTTTGGTCTCTGCCGGAAGGAACATAGTCTCACCTCTGCGATAGTAATCTATAACATCGTGAAAATTTCTGACAACAATATCAAAACGGTATTCCGAAAATGATATGACAGGACGAACTACCGTCCAATTGTCAGTGTTTGATTCATTAAAAAGATACTTTTCCGCTTTTGCCTTTGACAGTGCATATGTTTCCTCTGCAAGAAATTTCTCATCTGTCGTCACATCAAGAAGATGTGGTGCATTTTCGGTAATAGGATTTTCCAAATCTGCATATACGCGGTATGAAGACAGAAATATCAGATGCTCGGTATTGTCTGTCAGCAATTTGTGAAAGGGTTTATACTCCTCAACATCGGGGTAATGAACAAAATTAACTATACCGTCATAATGATTTTCGCTGAATAACTTCGTCAAGAACTCAAGGGTTGCATATCCTCTGTGAAACTTCAGCTTTTCATTATCCGAGCTTTTTTCTTCCGGGCATATTATATCCACAAAACAACCCAATCTCAATAATTCTTTTGCGGTATATGTACCAAGTGTACCCCCTCCCGCTATCAATAAAACTTTTTTATTTTTATACGTCTTACATTCCTCCGCAAGCCTTCAATACTATTTTATATAATTCAAGTTCATAGTCATAAGTATAAACTTCTTCTGCTTCTCCCGTTATTCTTCTTGCATAGCTTAACATCATACTGTCATACCGATTAAAAGGTATGCTTTGCTCAAACGCAGAATCCGAAGACCAATTCCTGACATTCGTGACTTTACGCACATAACTGCACATATTTTTGCGTTCTGTACATCCGTTGTAACTAAAAATGTTGTCGGATAACCACTTTTCTATCGGTCGGATTTCCAAAGTTCCTTTCGTTCCGCAAATAACAATTTGTCTCCGCATAAATCCACCAACTTCAGCGTCGCAGACCTTTACAAAAGAAACTCCGTTATTATATTTAAACACCGCCATTCCAAAGTTTTCCGCATCAATTGCGCTTCGGTCGGTGCAGGTATTAAGAGGTATAATTTCCGTTGGTTCACCCTGCAGCCTATATATAATGTCAATTAAATGACATCCCAGGAAAAACATCATACCGCCTGGAAATCTTGACATCCATCGTTCTTTTTCCAGCGAATGCTCACAGTTCATTTGTGCTTCAACAGAATAAATTTCACCAAGCTCACCATTCTTAACTGTTTCTATTGCTTTTTTTATTTCAGGATTGAACCGATACATATATCCTATTGACATAACGAGGTTATTTTGCTCCATATATTTTATGAGAGCTTCAAATTCACCATAAACTGCACTGCCCGGTTTGTCCATATGGATATGAACACCTTTTTGTGCCGCAATATAAGCATATCTGCATAGATTGACCTCCTCTGTCTCAATTATAGCCCCCTCGACACCATCAAGGTTAAGTGCTTCCTCAACTGACAATAAGTTAACACCTATTTTCTGTGTACATATTTCTATTTTGTCCGAAAAATCTGTTTTTTCACTTTCGGGTACAGCGAGTGCAGCAACTTCAAATACATCCTTCATATGTACTACACTGTCAAGCACATCTATCGCGTGGTCATGACCGACTCCTATTTGTATAACTTTTACTTTTCTCATAGCATCATACCTTTGTATTACGCCAATCAAACTGCGTAACAACCGGAAAGTTTTTATTGTTTATCAATTCCGCATAAACCTCAGTACAATTCTCGGGTGAATACACCTCATCTACCATATGCTCAAGATTCACCCTGCCCAGTGCAGACAGCCTTAATATCGTTTTTATATCATCTCTCTGTGTAAAGTATCCCGAAGACGATTCCACATTCGGACGTGCCGATGTATGCGCTCCGATTAGCTGAATTCCCGGACCGTGTACCTTTCTGTAATAATCAACAGTAAAATTTTTGTCTCTTGTACAGCCCAGAAGCGCTATTCTGCCCGATTTTGCCATACAATCAAGACATTGATTAAGTCCGGAACCAAGGCCCGTAACCTCTACAGCTGTATTGACACCGCCATCGGTAATCTTTTTTATCTTTTCGGCAAAATCTACCTCGAATGGATCAAGAGCATAATCTGCGCCAAACCTCAGTGCCTTTTCACGTCTTTCCTGTAACGGATCAACCGCAATCACAGGCACTGCTCCCGCTGACTTTGCAAACGCAACTGCCAAAAGACCCAAAATTCCAAGTCCCATCACCATCATAGACTCTCCGATTTCAAGCTTTGTTTTCCGTATAGCAGCCATAGGGAATGTGCCTATGTGACAAAGAGCGGCAGCCTGCATAGATATTCTCTTATCATCAAATTTCACAACATTCTGTTCAGGCAGAATATTTATTTTCTTATGTGCACTCCATGACATCGCAACCTTATCACCTATCTCAACTGTCTTAACTTCGTCACCCTTTGCTATAACAATTCCCGAACTGCTGTATCCCGCTTCCCTCGGGAATACAACGGNNNNCGAAAATACACTGACGTTGGCATCGCCCGTTATATTTGCTTTTTCTGTTCCACAGCTTATTGAACTGAAGAAAGTTTCTACAACAACCTCATTTCCTGATGGTTCTCTGTATTCGCACTCCACTAACTCTGCAGTGTTTAATTTTGTAAACAAAATTTGTTTATTTCCCATATAGAAAATCTCCTCTGAACCTATCAACTTATGTTGCTATTGTACCATAACCTTAGATTACTGTAAATATAATCGCTAATCATTTTATGCGATTTCTAATCATTTTGTTGCAATCTATAATATTTTGTGATACAATACAATCAGGTGATATATGATGAATTCAATTGTATATGATTTTAATCAATTCGCTCATAAAAAAAGCGATTATATTTTTCAGTTTGTATACAAAAAAATGCTTACCGATATAAATCATTCTCACAACTTTTATGAAATTATAGTGATTGCTGACGGAAACTGCACTCAAATTATAAACGAAAGAAAATATTTCCTCAAAAAAGACAGCTTTGTAATTCTCAGACCGAATGACAGGCATTACTTTACAGAGCAATCCGAAGATGTCAAAGTTGTCTCATTATCAGTAAGAATTGATGAATTTACCCGATTTTGCAACGTATACAAAAGCGGACTTAAGGATGAGATAGATAAAGACGATGACCCACGCATATTCTTTAAATACGGACTGTTTTCAAATCTGCAAACAACCTGCTCGCGATGTTCGAAAAACCAAAGCGAATACGAATACAAAGCGCTCCTTTCTTCGATAATAAAGCTTTATATTGATTTATCTGACATAAATGATGCTTTACCTCATAACCTTGAAAAAGCCTTACAGCAAATGCAAAAGCCGGAGAATATGAAGGGCGGAATACCTGTTTTTGTGAAACTTTCCAACTACAGCCGAAGCCATTTAACGAGGCTGATGAGAAAGCATTTCAATATGAGTCTTCATGAATATATTCTGAATTTACGGCTTGATACCGCCTATAGCGATTTAATTTTATCAGGTCAAAGTATGGAGGAAATTTCCGAAAACCTCGGCTATGCAAGCTTTAGTCATTTTAATAAGATATTTAAAGAGAAATACGGAATCACTCCCGCCGCACTCAGAAAAAAGAACAGTTTCCGCACAGTTTAGCTATTCATAAATTGAAGAACTGCGTACCACTGTAAATAAAAGACATTTTAGATTATAAAATTTAGATATTTTGAGCTACTTAGGGTGAGAGTATAAATCTGAACCTGCCAAAAAACCCTTAATTATGGTTCGGGTTTATACTCTCACCCTAACTAAGTGCATTTAATTATATGTAAAAAATTAGTAAGAGCAAACAAGGACTGCATTTATTAGTATTTTAACAAATGCAGTCCTTTATCATAACACTTTCCTTCTTGTTATATACATCTATACCTCTGTTATAGTTACATTTTCGCCGGTTATCCTTACTGCATAAAGCTTATTTTGATACATCAGTCTAAAGCTCATTCCGTGCCATTTTTCGGGAATATTCGGCTTACATATGAGTTTTCCATCTTCTTCCGTAATACCGGCAAAGCCTTTAACGGCAACTATCCATGCACCGCCCGCCGCAGCCGGATGTGTTCCGCCGATATATACCAGGCCTGCCCATTCCTTGCCTCCCTTTACCAAATCAGCCTTTGCCGATTTCATAAACATAGGATATGCAATTTCTGGGTTATTTGTATAACACGAAAGCAGTGAATACATACACGCCGATAATGATGAGCCGTGTTCCGTTCTCGGTTCATAGTATTTTAAATTCTTTTTCATTATCTCGCTTGTATAATCATCCTTAAACATAGAGAGCATCGCCACAATATCAGCCTGTTTTATAACCTGCGTGTCTGCCGCAACGCCGTATGCGCCGCCCCAATATTCCTTTGGATCTATCAGTCTTGAACGCACCTCGTCCACGCGTACGTCTTCAAGCTTGAAATAGCCGTCAAACTGTTCTATTATACCATTCTCATCAGGCTTGCGGATAAATATGTTTTCAGATGAATCCTTAAGCATAGGCTTTAAGCCGTCATATTTATCGGATGTGTATTTTTCTATGAGTTCAAGCGCCGTATCAAACACAAACTTTGCCATTCTGTTTGTATACGCATTATTGTTTACTCTCTCGTGATATTCATCGGGACCAACAACATCGTGAATTTCATAATACGGCTCATCTGCCTTTTTAATGAGAAGTGAGCGGTAAAACTCGGCACATTCAATTACCATATCCATTGCGCCCTCATTTAAAATATCATAGTCGCCTGTTGCATTGATATACTTCATAAGGCCGTACACTATCGCCGCCGAAATATGATACTGCTTATCGCGAAAATGTGTGCGCATCGGACGCTTTGTAAATACATCCGTTACATTGTAATCTGAACATCCCTCATAGCCGCCGTCCTGGCTCTCCCATGCGTAATATGCACCCTTGAGTCCGTATTCCTCTGCCTTTGCTCTCGCACCATCCAATGTGTCAATTCTGTACTGCAAAAGCGTTTTTGCAATCTGCGGTTCGGTATGTATATAATAATCTATCATAAACATTTCCGTATCCCAGAACACTGCACCCTTATACACCTGCCCCGACAGACCTCTTGCGGCAATGGATTTGCCTTTCATCTCTCTCGGTGCAATACAGTTAAGATGATAAATTGAGTAGTTAAGTGCATACATCGCCTCATCATCGCCGTCTATGGTAATTTTTGAGATATCCCATATTCTTGACCACTCGGATGTATGCTCCGTTTTAAGCTCATAATATGTGATGTCTGTTATATCGCCCTGCGGCTCAAAATCATCCTCCGAGGTTGTTACCTCTGCAATTTTTTCTATGCTGTATTCTTTTCCCATTTCTGCCTTAAAGGAAATATATCTGTATACGCCATTTTCCGTATTTCCCGTTTCAACAGCTGCATTGAAATCTGCATTTACGGCATCACGAACAGTTACAAAAATGTTTTTTTCGCCCGTCACGCCTGTTACATAATTCACTCCGTTCTCATAGCCTGTACGCATATTAACAAAATGCGGTCCATTGATGTCCCAAACATCGCCGTCAATTCCCGTTATGATTTCCACATCACATTCAAAGTCTGATGAAAACGTATACCTCATCGCAATTAAATGTCTGCGACTCATACTTGCAAAACGTTCACATTTAACCGTAATTTCTCCGTTTTCTGTCTGCCACACAGTTTTTCGGCTGTGCAAGCCGTTTTCAAAGTCAAGCATCTGTATATGAGAAACAGGCTCGTTTTCGGGGAGTGCATATTTCTTTCCGTTCACCTTAATATATGTATACAGCGGATTAGGTGCATTTACCGTTTCTCGCCATGCATCCCCTGCACGATCATAAATACCCGCCATATTTACAGCACACATATACTCTTTCGTGTATTCCTCAAGAGTTCCCCTGATTCCGAAATAGCCGTTACCTATAAGGAAACGATTTCCGTTCCACGGGATATTATCCTTGTCAAATTCCTTTTCCGTCAAGATAAAATCAATCATTACATTATCCCCTGTCATACTAAAATACATAAAGCTCTGTATAAGCTGTCCAAATCCTTTACGGAAATATCCGCTTTCGGATTATACTCTGCCGCGCCGACGGCTATCGCATACATACCGCCCGCCTTTGCCGCTTCTATTCCGGCATCCGAATCCTCAACCACAGCACAATCACTCGGAGCAACCCCGAGCTTTTTCGCAGCTATTAAGAACACCTCCGGATCCGGCTTTGAGCGTGTAGTGTCAAGTCCGCAGCTTATAGCATCGAAGCAATCCGCAAGCTCTGTTTTATCAAGTATAAGCGGTGTGTTTTTACTTGCAGAGCCTACAGCCGCTTTTATACCCTTTGATTTTATGTAGTTGATAAATTCAAACACCCCCGGCAAAACATCTGCTCTTGAAAGTCCGGAAAGGGATTTTACATACATATCATTTTTCTTTTCCGCAAGAGCCGTTTTTTCCTCATCAGAAAATTCTCTGTCCGTCTTTTCAAGAACTACTTCAAGTGACGCCATACGGCTTACGCCGCGCTGTCTTGCGTTATCGGCTTTTGTAAAACCGTTTATTCCAAGCTCCTCCGCAAGAGCTTTCCATGCCGCAAAATGCAACTCATCAGTTGTTACGAGAACACCATCCAAATCAAATATTACCGCTTTTATCATATACATTTTCTCCTTATAAAACATCAAATTCAAAATCAATAACCTTGTCCGTAACTCTATACTTCTCGGACAGTGCCGGGCCGCAGCTTGCCGAGCCTATACCTCGGTTTTTATAGCATATAAGAACCTCCGTTGTTTCGGACTGTGAAAGCTCAAAGGTGTGTTGAGCGCGGTCAAGCTCTTCAACAGTGTAATGAAGTGCCGAAAATTCAAAAGGCTTATCTGCCGCAAAGCATATCTTGTCACTGCCGCTTAAGGTAAGTTCCTTTACATCCGTATGGTTTCCGCAGTCCTGCGGTCTTATATACGACTCATATTCGTCCGTAACCGTGCTTTCCCATACTCCCATTTTTGAATGTGCCTTATAGTCAATATAACATTCTCTGTCACCTCTGCCGAAATAGCGCAGATGTTCAAATTCTGGTTTCAATGCAAATCTCATTGCAAAACGAGGAATTTCATCTATATCCGTTTTCAGATTGAGATCAAGCTCCGTTTCCTCCGAGGACGAACGATTCATTCCCTTAAGCTTATCATTTTTTACCGCATGGATTTGTATTTTCAATCCGTTTGAGGTGATTATATAGGTTATATCTGCCTCAAAAACAGGCAGTCTGCTGTTTGCTCCTATAACTCCATTAAACGTAATTCTGTATTCATCCTTGCCATTATCGACAAAATATGTCCTCGGCTTGAAATACGTCTTGTGGAAATGCTCATTTACCCATATTGGTTTTTGATATACATCGTTATCGATCATTGCCCTCCACAGCACAATATCCGACGGACGAGAAAGATATTCGTTGTCGTCACGTTTTATTGACACGACCATTCCCCGAGCCTTATCTATACCGTACTCATAATCACCTGACTGTATATTAACATATCGTCTGCCGTCATTTATTGCAATAGCTGTTTTTTTCGGTTCAGACTTTTTTACAAGATTTACCGGCAGTTCAAATTGTGCCCACGCTATATTATGCCCCGCATCACAATAGCCGTATGACTTTGCAGTGTTCATATATATCTCAATGTATGCTCCGTACACTGCTGCTTTGGGAATATTATAGTTTAGAGTTATCTCACTGCTTTTATGGGGTGCAAGCGACACATTAAAACTGCCGCTATCAGCTGTCTTGTCGTCACATATAACTTTATAACAAAAAGCGTATTCAGACAGGTTTGTGAAATCGAACAGATTCGTAAATCTGAAAGCACCATTCTTTGCATCAATGCATTCGATTTTTAGCGGCTCTATTACCTTTTTGTATTCAAGCAACCCCGTTGACGGTGTTCTGTCAGGGAACACAAGACCATCACAGCAAAAATTACCATCATGCGGAAACTCGCCGCTGTCTCCGCCGTAAATATATCCCTTATCCGTCTTTACCGCATGGTCGCACCATTCCCATATGCAGCCGCCTATAAGACGGGGATACTTGTATATCAGCTCCCAATAATCCGTAAGCTCTCCCGGGCCCAGCCCCATTGCATGGCAATATTCAGCCAAAATGTACGGACGCTTATCCTCCGTCATATTACCCTGAATTTCAAGACATTCAAGATTTGTGTACATTCGGCTTATTATGTCAACACACGGATCTATTTTTATCTGATCTGCTCCGTAAGCCTTGTTCGGAAACGCTGTGCGCTCGTAATGGATGAGACGAGTATTGTCCCGTCTCTTTGTCCATTCCGACATTTTAATATGGTTTGTTCCGAACTGTCCTTCATTTCCGAGGGACCATATTATAACCGACGGCGAGTTTTTATCACGCTCCACCATTCTTTCCATTCTGTCAAGATATGACGGCAACCATTCCGAATTTGACGCCATTTCTTCTATTGACGCAAGTGAGCAAAGACCGAATGCGTGTTCTACGCCGTGTGTTTCCTGATCGCACTCATCTATAACATACAAGCCATATTCATCACACAACTCCAAAAAACGCGGATGGTTCGGATAATGGGATGTTCTCACGCAGTTGATGTTATACTGTTTCATGAGAATTATATCCTCTCTCATATCCTCTAAGGAGGTGCAGTAACCATACTCAGGATGTGAGTCGTGGCGGTTTACGCCCTTAAGCTTTACAGATACACCGTTGATAAGCAACTCTCCCTTATCCGATGTACCTACTGTACGGAAACCAACTTTTTTATATATGTACTCGCCGCCGCACTCAATGAGTACACCATATAAATACGGCTTTTCAGCGGACCACAGCAGCGGATTATCCGTGTTGTCCGTTTTATTTCCGAACGGATCGTATACCGTAACACTGTACGGCAAAGCTTCCCCAACAAAATCAGTTTCAACCGAAATACCGCGGTTTATATCCGCCTTTATAAAAATATCCCTAATATGATTTTTGGACCTTGCAAGAAGATAAACATCACGAAAGATACCATGAAATCTGAAAAAATCCTGATCCTCAAGATAGCTTTCAACATTCCATGTGTACACCAAAACAGTTACTGTATTTTCACCTCGGCTTACATACTTTGTGATGTCAAACTCTGCCTGCATATGTGAGCCTCTGCTCATACCCACATATTCATTGTTTATGTACAGTTCAAAATAACTGCTTACACCCTCAAATATTATGTAAAGTTTTTCTGTGTCACACACATTGAATTTTCTTGTATAAACACCCACAGGATTTATACTCATTGTATAAGGCGGATCGTACTGAAACGGATAATTTATATTAGTATGCTGTATCTGACCGTAACCATAGCATTCCCAGCATGATGGT
This sequence comes from uncultured Ruminococcus sp., assembly GCA_902777435.1. GTDB lineage: Bacteria > Bacillota > Clostridia > Monoglobales > Monoglobaceae > UMGS1820. Next base: position 12,388 of record CACYTW010000092.1, read on the forward strand.
ACGGGGATTTCCGCACTGCAGCATATATCCGCGATGTTTTCAGGAATATCAAGCGGTGTTTCTAAATATTCAAAGCCCCATATTCCGTTAAGGGATGTGTATTTGTCCGATGCTTCACCATCCTCTGTCAATGCCGCATCACGATTCCCAAAAGGTATGTAATACGCTCTCTGCGGTTCGCGATTTTCCGAAACCAAAGATAAGTCATTATATTTTTCCATTATTACAGCCTCTGCTTTCATCTTCTTTGTTCTATTACAGCATTATAACATACATTAACATCAAAGTCAATTCGCAAGTTTCAGCATTACTGTCATTTTTTTATTGAGAATATTTTTGCATTTTTCATTAAATTCTAAGACATATTCCAATAATTTATTTTTTATTTTATTGTCTGCTTCATTAAAAACTTTTTCTATTCTTT
>CACYTW010000093.1 GCA_902777435.1 uncultured Ruminococcus sp.
TATTTCTTTTTTCGACAAAAAATCTTTCTGAGAAAATGTTGCGATTTTTCTGAAGCAAGCGCCTCATCAGAGAGCTGCTTATTGCCCTCAATTATTTTTTCAGCCAAAGCCTTTTGTTTATCTGCAGCTTGTCCGGCAGACAAGGCCGCTTGACTTTCTGCTAATTTATTTAATGTTTCAAGAAGCTGTTTATCTTTTTCCCGGTTATGCTCTCTTTCTTTTTCAAGCTCCGCCTGCAACTTCTCCACTTGCCCCCTTAAAAATACTACTTCGCTATCCTCCGGAGGTGTAAACGAGGGTGTAAACGAACCGTCAACCGTTGACGACAACTTATCATCAACTTGTTTACGGTCATTTTTCAAAAATGCCTGTTTTATAAGATTTTCACCGTCAACTGATATGTAAACGACACCGTCAACCGTTGACGTAAACGGCTGTAAAGCTGTTGACAGTTCCTTACTCTTTCTTTTTTGATGAACAGCTTGCTTTGATACACCAAGTTCATCAGCAATTTGTTTTACAGTTTTACTCATAATTACACCTATTCCTCTGACTCATCACTATTTATATTTTCACCGGCATTTATTCTTGCAATATCTTTAAGAAATTCATCTCCATCTTGAGGGAAGTCTATCAGAGCCGTTGTATATACTCTTACTTTTTCTTTTCCCTCATCTTCTCCATAAAAACCTTTGGATTGAATAAATTTAATACCGTGCATTTGCATATACTCCATAGACTTTACAATGCTTCCCTTTGTCCCCTCTAATCGCATACCAACCGTAAGATGAGCCATAACACACACTCCTAATATTATTTTATTTTTTTAATTCACCTAAAATATAATCGCTTAATTTCTGTGACGGTGTTATTTTAACTGCAATATGACCGTCACGCTCAAGCTGTTCCAAGCGCTCGGCTCGCAGACGTTCCTGCTGCAGCTCGGCAACTATTTCATCATAGTATTTAATAACCGTATTTCTATCTGCTCCCACAGCTCTTGCTATTGCTGCCTTTTTTGTTATACCCGGATTTTCTCTCATATACTCCATTATAACATTCTTTTTACTTTTTCTGCCGTTCCCAGCTCTCCAATTCACATTGCCATTTATTTCATCACGCACAAAATTCATCAGCTTAACGTGTTCAGCCTGTTTTCTGCCGTTTCTTTTATTTTTTTCAATCTGCAGACCGGACAATTTTGCAATATCATCTCTTGGGAATGTAACATAGTCCTCATTATACATTTCCAAAGCACATTTTACATCATCTTCGGTAAATCGGTTTATATCCTCAATACTCATATCGTCATAAACTTCTAAAAGAGAATAAGCATCCCTCATCAGCTCGCCTTCTTCGATACAACATTTTTTTGCATATATAGCCAATGTCATTATACCATAAAATCTATGACCGACTTTTATTTCAGTTTTAATTCGATTAAGCCACCAATCATATAAATCTCTTTTTATAGTCCATCTGCCCCGGCGCTCTTTTCTTACTATCCGCTTTTCATACCAATCAGGATATTTTTCTTTTGCCTCCTCGATTGATAACCGGCTTTTCATCATAATACTTTTAACGTGCTGCTGTTCTCCGTTTGAATCAGGAATAAAAGTTAAAAGTTCATCTAAAGAAATTCTATCTCCAACCGAATAAGCAACAACAGGGTATTTTTCTCCCAGTTTGGTACACGTTCCAATCACTCTGAAACCCTGCATTATTCCCTGCATTTGCGGTTCTTTAATCGTAGAAGTAAACCTATTCCATATCTGCCGAGTCAAAGCATATTTCAACTCTTTCATATACAACTGATTTTGCGGATACATAGGAACAGGCTCATCCAAAACATAATATAAATGCAACCCGGTACCACTATTTACGACAAAGGTAGCCTTTGGCAAAATATCTTTATCCATCTGATGAAGCACGTCCCGGAGCTGCGGCATATCTACACCATCAAGGTCAAACACCAAAGCATACAAATACCGAGCGTTTTTAGCATTTCGCTGTTTTCCGTAATACGAAATTGGAGACATAATAGTAAATTCAGACTTGTTAAGCTCATTCAACTCTTCGAGATTATCCGTAATTGTATATCTTTTCCCTTTACCATTTCTTTTAAGCTCAACCGCAATACCGTTTTCTTTATACTTTTTTTCAATCGTCACAGCAATAGCATTAGGTTTATTATCTTCATAGTGTCCTTTTCGCTCAAAAGCTCCTTCAGGAAATATGTATCTATAAAAATCATACGGCTCAATCTGCTCATAAAACTGATTAAGCAACGCATTTTTATTTATATATAAAAATCTTTGTTGTTTTAACAATTCAGACCTATCAGACAGCATAAAAACACCTCCCAACAATAAAGGGGGAAAAGGGAGAGCAAAAAAGCGGTCGCTTACGCTCCCTTAAAGAAAAAGTCACCTCTCCCTTTTCCCCCTCGCTCCACCTATGGAAAGCGTGGAAAACTCCGCTGGAGTTTACGCACCCTTACCACAGGTTACGCTCACCCCCATATTCCTCTCCGACTTTTTCCATAGATTTATAAAAAATATTTTTTTATTTTTTTTAGTAGCCCTAAAGGGCTATACGGGGCATATATTATCAATGAATTTTTTCAGCACTTTTATAATACCATAAATTTTCTCAAAATACAATATATTGTGATAAATTTTATTATCCCCACAAAAATATTTTTTATAAATCTATAAAATACCATTGACAAATCCGCAAAAATCGGATATACTATGTATATACTAATAATGGAGGTGTTCTAAATGACAACAACCATTCAGAAGTGGGGCAATAGTCAAGGGATCAGAATCCCAAAGTTTCTGCTCGATGCAGTTCAATGGAGTGACGATGAGCAGCTTGTATTAAGCGCCGACAAAAACAAAATCATAATTGAAAAAGCAGAGCCAAGAAAAAACATCATGGAACTTTTTGCTAATTTTGACGGCGAATATGTTCCGGTTGAAATGGATTGGGGACAGCCGGTAGGAGAAGAAGTATGGTAAGTCAAGGAGATATTATAAAAGTCAGCTTTGATCCCCAAAAAGGACACGAACAAGCTGGCTACCGCCCGGCAGTAGTAGTAAGCAATGATTTTTTCAATCAGAAAACCAATCTTGCTATAATTTGCCCCATAACAAACACAAACAATAAATTCCCTTTGCATATCCCTTTAGATAACAGAACGCAGACAACCGGTGTTATTTTATGTGAACACGTCAAGGCATTAGATCTTAATGCAAGACCGCACACGGTTGTGGAGCAGCTCCCAAAGGAGATTTTGACAAAGGTAATAAATGTTGTGTTTTCAGAAATCGAACAAATTTAGAAACAAAAGCGGCTGTTACAGGCCGCTTTTGTTCGTTTTAAGCCTGTTTAATATAAAACCCCACACGATCGCCTTAAAAACGATTTAAGAGCCGTTTTTGAGCCTCTGGCAACCATCAACACATACGCATATCTTTCGGAACGCAAGATAACGGTTTTGTGTGATAAAAGGCTATTTCCCAATATCCCAATCGAAAATTCATTCTTAACTTTCTTTCAAGCATAACATTGTATTTTTTATGAATTTTTGACCATTCATTATCTTCTATCATAGCAGCATAGCCGTTTGAATAACCGGCAGTAATTCCTATTTTTGAAATAAAAAATTGTCCGTTTTCATCTTTTACAAATAATTCATCAATTATCTGCTTTCTTGCCTGTTCCTCTGTAAAATCTATCGTGTACGGACTCTGCAGAACCGTCTCCCATAAAACAATTTTATGGTTTTTTCTGTTTATTCTGAAAGTATAATCTTTTTCTGATGAAGAGCATACAACATACCCTGTATGCTCCTTTTTTGGTTTTAATTTTCTGTCGGCGTTCGCACGTTCCCGGTTAATTCTCAAAAGATTTTCATTCAGCCCACGTTGGTATTCGATTTCAGCATTTGCTGCAGCAAGCTCCTGTTTAATCTTTTCCACTTGCTCATCAGCAGCTTTGTATGCCTCATTTATTTCTCTTTTTGCTTCAACATTTGCTCTATCTATATTTTTTCGGGCTTTTTCTTCTGCTTCACTTTTCCCGGCTTTTGCTACCCTTAATTCTGTTTCTTGGTTGTTATATTCTTTCCTGGTTAATATCACATATTCCCATTCAGAGCTTGAATATCCCCCTTGCACTTCTTTATATCCGCCAAAGGGTGTTTTTTTAACATATTCAGACATTTCCGCACCCCCTTACAATCCTCTAAGGTAATTTGTAGCAAAAACTTCTGCTCTATTATGTCCGAGAGCTTTACTGCACATTGTCATCGCAGCTCTATCAAGTTTTCTCTTTACCTCGTCCTTTCTGCAGGTGTAAACATCACTTTGATATTTTCTTCCTGTTCCCTTGTTAATTTTATCATACGGAATATCTTTAATATCCCTTGCATGAGCTTTATACACCGCAGTTGCATACTCGGCTCTGTAACCGTGTATGTCGGCAGCTCCGTGTATATGCTCCCACACCTTTTTTTCTTCCGGTGTTTTTATAATTCTGTCGGCAATCTGCTTCTGATGTTCTCCGATAATCGGGCTATATCGTTCTCTGCCACCCTTGCCTATACCTTTTCGGATATGCACATAATATTCTTCCTCAAAGTATCTTGTATCTTTCAAAATTCCTAACTGCTTCTCATCGGCGGCCGTTCGCTTGTCCTCTGGTATGCTCTCCAGCTTTGTTATTTCCGCCTCGATTTCGGTTTTGGTTATTATATCCCCACCCTTAATCGAGGACAGCTCACATCTCCTCAAGCCTGTTCCCTTACAGAATTTCACAAGCTCATCATTGTTTTTTTCTGAAAAATGATGGTCTCTCTTTGCCGTTCCTCTGCTCCTCTTTATATCTTCCCTGTGTCGTTTCGGAGGCTGATAATAATTTTCATCATCGGGACTAATGCCATAGAGCTTACCCAACGCTTTCGCCTCAAGGTGCATTGTCGAAGCTGACAACCCCTCTGCCTCTCTTTTCTGCAACCACTCATTTACATATTTTTTTGCACTTTTTAATGTTGTGCATTTCAGATCGGTTTCCTGCACGTACTTAATAAAATATTTTATATGTTTCCAATAACTCTTGTAGGTGTTAAAGGAAAATATTTTGTCTTTCTCCGTTCCGTTCTTCATAGCCTCTTTTTTGCTTTCGCCAAAGGCTTGCATACTTGTCAATTTATCGTATGCTTGCTGATGAAGAGTTTTAGAATAAGCTTTGTTTTTTCTTCCCATCAGAAAAACCTCCTTTCTCTGATGTTCAAATGGTGTTAAAGCTAAAGCCGCCTCCTGCAAGAATTAAATTCTCTGCATTCAGCAAAATACACTTTTTAAGGTCTTATGTGTGACCGGTTTGGAATTAAATTCCGACACTTTTTCTTCTTGCTTATGTGTGCAGCCTTATTTATTATTTTAATCACTTTCTACGGCAGTTAAGGTTCTGTCGGCTTTTTGTAGAGTACAGCATCTCTCCGGCAATTTGTCAGTATGTCCGGCTACATTCAACGATACGTTTGCTTACAATGTGCTTTCAAAAGATTACTTACACAAAGGTCAATGATACATTTTTTCAATTCACAAGGTTACTGCGACAAGCCTATGTATCATATAGGTGTATCAAACCTAAACGGCTTCTACATTATAAAATAATGTACCTCCGGCAATTTCCCGGAACGCTCTGAGCCTAAACACTATTTACCCTCGCTCAGACGAGCCTCTTTTTCATTTTCTATTATACCATACCCGAAAATGTTTGTCAACATATTACACTAAATCTATAACATAACGGTTTACCCGTACACGATATGCGCATACGGGTAAACCGTTATGGCAAAAAAAATAGAGGTCGGCGAATATTGCCGACCTCTATTTTTTTATGTTATGGTCTGTGATCAATGTTGAATGATTCGGTGTCTGACCCCGTTGTATAACTTACAGTTACATTTTCAGGAGATACTTCCCATGCCTGATTTACAAGACTAGAAGACATTCCCCAGTTTTCATATGTAGAGGTATTTCTATTATACCGAAAGACAGCGTAAGTATGTAAGGGATATTGCCGTGCGTCTGAATCTCTCCGAGGGAGATATGCCAGACTTCACGAACTACCACGAAACGGACAACTGGATAAAGCTACATAAGGACTTATGCCCTGCCACAGAGGACAAGGACTATTGTTACAAGAATGGAAATATCTATTCTATTGGGGAGTTCGTGTCTTTCCGTCAAGTCCTTAAAAGCTATTGTGAGGAAATCCGCAAGGTGCTTTGTAGCCGTACAGGGGCAGATTGTAAGCGTGAATTAGCTTTATTCCTTTATCGCTATTTCTTGCGTGAAATGAAATATACCAGTGAGGAAGCGTTGAATCTTACCCTTGATTTTAACGCTCATTTGTCCTGCCCTTTTGATGAATCCTATGTTATCACGGTGACTGCCAGTGCAGACAAAAGGATTGAGAGCGGACTTCCTTACCGTTACAAGAAAGAAACTATTATCAAGCTGTTGGAAATTACCGAGGAAGAATTGAAAGACTTGCCTTTCCTGTCTACGGCAGTCAAGAGCAAGAAAGAGCGTAAGGCAGAAGCTAACCGCAGAGCCTATGAGAAGCGTTTAGAAGCCGAAAATAAGCAAAACAAGGAAGCCGTGATTCTGGAACGCAGAGCGGTTATTTTCGCTATGCGTGAAAGCGGAGCAACCGCAAAGGAAATCCAAGAGCAGTTACATATCAGCAGAGCAACCTATCATAGAGATATTGTTGCCCTTGCCACAGAGAGCGTTCTGACGGCTGTTAAAGCCATTTTGGACAAGGTAAGCAACAATATCAAGGAAGCCACAGAAAAAGCCGTAGAAACGGCTGAAAAGGGCGTAGAAGCGGTATCTGACAGCATGGATTGTTTCAAAGAAAAAGCTGTCAATATCGTAAAATCTGCTATGTCTCATTTTTTCAGTCTCCCTATTATAGAGAGTACAGCGAAGCTGTACCGCACATTTATGTCTGCCCCTACCAGACTGTTACAATACTTCCTGCCTGTTCTCCATGACGGGGGGAGCGGTGATATTGAGGGGGATTCCGACACCGACAGCAGTTGAGTGTGGGGTTTTCCCCGATAGTTGATGATTGTTTTTGTTTTATAGCTGATACAGGACGAGGACGAGGGCGAAGCCACAGCCGTTCCGTTCCGCTTTGAGCCAGTCAAGGTACGGGTAGTATTTCCTTGCGGAAATCTCCACCCTTTCCCCCTTGACAGTCACAATCTGCCCCGTTCCGTAGGCTACGCCGACGGAAACA
>CACYTW010000094.1 GCA_902777435.1 uncultured Ruminococcus sp.
AGCATCAATGTACTCATAAAATTTCACCCCTTAATTCTTCAATTCTGTTAAAGAACTTTACCTCATAGCTTTTTGCACCGAAATTCATGGAATTTGCACGCACCAGGCTTTCGGCAATTTGCCTTTCCTCAACGTCACATTCACCATAAAATAATACTTTCAGCTTAAAGCTGTGTTTATAACGCATTTTATGGTGCATTTCACCGCCGACAATACGAAAATACGGCAGAACATACGGAATTGAGCGGTCTATTACCGCTTTTATGTTTTCGGAATAACCGCCGAATAAAACGGGACTTATTAAAATCACCTCATCACATTTTGCAATATATGACGGAATATCGCTGCATCTGTCGTTTATCACGCATCTGCCCGGAGTTTTTATCCAGCATCCAAAGCATCCCACACAAGGCTTAACAATCGGGTTTGCGGAAAACAGAATATCATCGTTTTTCGCCGTCAGGGTTTCATTTTGTATATCATAAATAATCAGTCTGCTCAATTTTAATGCTCCTTTTTGTCTTATTACATCAGTGCAAACGGTAATCTGCATATCATTTAATAAATGGAAATTTATGTCCATAATGATGTTATAAACATTGGTGACGCATCCTTACCTTTTACAAATCCACAATTCTCATAGAAATGCATTTCATCGTCGTATGCTATAACTGCTATACGCATAAAGTCCTTGTATTTTTGCTTTACCATACTTACAAGTGTTCTGCCAATTGTTTTTCCTTGGTAGTCGGGATCAACAAGCAGGTAATGAACATAAGCATTCATAATTCCATCATCCATTGCACATACCATACCAATAAGTTTACTCCCATCCCAAGCGGAATAAACTGTATCAAAATTTCGCATTGCAACTACAAGTTTATCAGGAAAATGACCTGATGACCACTTAACCGAAAGGAATAGTCTTTCAAGTTCATCACAGCCAAAATTATGGATATCTTTATACTCAATATTCATTGTGTTTACCTCCGTGAATTCCGATTTGTGATCATTATTTCAGCCCGCCAAACCATTTTCTTTCTTTGGATAAAGCTGAAATTATCATTTTATCACTTTTAATTCTGTGATAGCGCCATACACCTAAATTCGGATTTGAAATGTCATTACATACTAACTATTTTTCTAATAGTATTCGCTGTTCTTAATGCAACATATCTTTTCATATCCACAAATACCTCTCCCAAGTATGATTTGTCGTTTTATTTTTTCTTTCCATACAACTCAAGCAACAACCCAAAACCGGAAACAATTGAGAGGATTATTCCTGCTGTAAATACTCTGTTAAAATCTGATACATATCTGCTTATTTGAATTTTATTCAAAATCATATAAAGTCCTATTATAAACGCAGCAGTCCAGATGGTCCCAATCATTTTGTTTTTCATTCCGATAATTTCCTTTTGCAAAAACTCTTTTCTTTGCAATGGGGACATTTTAAATATCTTGTTGTCAGCGTATGCGCTCCTAAGACATATGCTCCAAGTGTAGGTTTGAACCTTTGTCCGCATTTCTTGCACTCATAATCCCCTGCACTATAATCCATCAATATTGCCGCTATAAGTGCAATGATAAATGTTATACTGCTTAAAACCACAAGCAAAATCGACCAGTCAATCGGTAAAAACGCAAATAATGAACCACTTATCATAATCAAAATAAGGGATATAAGAAGTATGCATACTGATAAAAGAATTATTGTTAAATCTTTCATTTTAGATCAGCTCCTTTTCATTAGTTTTTGAATTAAATTTGATGTTAAGTTCTCCTATGCCTCCGTCGATTTCGATAAAGTTTTCGCCTGCACCGTAAACCGAATCATCACTCATTTTTTTGCCATCAAGGAAAGCCTCTCCAATACCTTTGTCAAGTTCTATTTTATAATCATTGTCGGATCCTAAAAGTTCAATGTTTGTTTCTCCAATGCCATAATCTATACTGCTTTTGCCTGAAAGTTCACTCGTTAAATTGAGTTCTCCCACGCCCATATCAATATCAGCATTGTTAAGTCTGCCGCCTTTTATTGTTACACTTCCGGCACCGCCGTCAATTTCTGCTTTTTGGGCAGCATCAAGCCGCTGTGCCTTAAGTTCTCCGGCACCCACTTCAATATCAAGCATATTTGATGAAAGCTCATCTATTGTAACACTTCCTGCTCCTGCACTTATATCCACATAGTCAAAAATTTTGTCTTGAGGTACTGTGAGAATCACTTTCATACCGCCGGAGTGCGAGGCAAACAGCGATCTTGTTTCACTTATTTTAAGAATATCGCCTTTTTCTTCACACTTTAAATACTTGTGATTTGTTTCAACAGCAAATTTATCGCCTGACTTTATTTCAAGCTCTGCCCCACTTAAATTTATGCTGATACTTGTAAAATCACTTCCAATAGACTGATTTACTATCTCGCTTTCTGTGTTTTCCCCAAAAAGATTTGCAACCGTAAACAACGCACCGCATATACCTGTTATAATACTGATGCTCAAAAAAATCGCAAATGCCATTGCAAGATATTTAATTATTTTTTGAAAGGTTGTCATTTTACATCAACTCCTCCGAAAATACAGGTGCAGTTTAAATAAACTGTATGTAAGTTATCCTTTGAATTTTGGTGCTTTTTATTGTCTATGCCGCCGAAAAGGGAATTGGAATTAACCTTGATGTTCACATTATCGGGGAGAAAAATATCCGCTCCTCCGAAAATACAGCAAGCCTTTATTACCGTATCACCTTCGAACTCGGCGTTTCGTAAATCAAGTTTTATTCCGCCGAATACCGCAGTAAGCTCTGCTCCCCGAAAAACCTCATTGTCAAAGTTTATGTCCTGACCTGAAAATGTCGCAAAAGCTGTTTTCATATTATCCTTGTTTTCTTCAATGCTTTTAATAAAACCTTTATCTTTGCCGATACCGCCGAATATCATTTTAATACCTATTACGGCAATTATCACAGGCACTATAAGCTTCGACATAATATCAAAGTCAAGAATATTCTGACAGACAAGGAGCAAAAATACTCCTATTAAAAGTCCGATAATATTTGCACTTTTATCTCTACCTGTAAACAGTCCTATGAAACTTGGAACAATAATAAACAAAGTCCACCAACCGTCAAAAAATATTTCTATACTCGTTATTTCAAATGCGTTGAGAATCAGCACAGCACTTACTGCAAGCAGGGCCAACCCCCATACAATACTATTAATCTTTTTCATATCATTTCTCCTCCTCAAATTCTTTTAAATCGGCTTTTACAGCAGATTTTATAACAAAGTAAGCCACAACGGAAATAACACCGATAATAGCTCCATACATAATGATTATTGCGAGTGTCCCCATAATGTTTTCCTCCTTTTTCTCTCTATACTGATATTTTATTACATACCTCTTAGAAATCATAGGCAGATTTTACAGAAAAATGCGTCAGAATTATAGGCAGCATTTTATATTTCCGCTTTCTTCCTGTCCAAAAACTCCCGTCTGAACTGAGAGGGTGTAATGCCCTCCGTCTTTTTAAAGACCTTTGTAAAAACTCTGTAATCACTGTATCCTGCGTATGACGATATTTCGGTGACAGAAAGTGCGGTGGATAGCAGCAACTTTTTCGCCTTTTCTATGCGTATGTTTGTCAGATAAGCAAGAAATCCCACTCCAATTTCGTTTTTAAACAGCTGACTGATATACTGCGGATTTAAGTGAAACTCGTCCGCCAATAACGACAGGCTTATCTCCTCGGACAAATGCTCCTGCATATACCGCATTATTGACGAAATAACTCTTTCATCACCTTTATCCAAATCGGAATTTTCACTTGTCTTGCTCTCGTACATAGAGATTTTTAAGCTATCTATACAACTGCCAAATTCCTCATAGTTTACAGGTTTCAAAATATAATCTGTAATTTGAAGTTGCAGAGCTTTTCGGCAATATGAAAAGTCATCATATCCCGAAACAATTACATATGCGATTTCAGGGTGCTTTGTACGGCTTACTTCAATAACCTTTAAACCATTCATAAACGGAATATTTATGTCCATAATCACAATATCCGGCAGAAGTGCATCAATCTGCCTCAGTGCCTCTATGCCGTCCGCAGCCTCGCCTACTACCTCACAGCCGTGTGCCTCCCAATCAAACAGACGTTTAAAGCCTTCTCTTATCATTATTTCATCATCCACAAGCAGTACCTTGAGTTTTCTCATTTATATTCCTCCCGCACGAGCGGCAACCGTATATGCGCGGTTACACCAACCTCTGTATTCTCAGTATAGCTTAATCCAAACTCCTTGCCGCAGAGTAGCTTTATACGTTTTTGAACATTTAATACGCCTATACTGTCTATATTTGTTTTGTGCTTATCATAATGCAGTAGCATTTCATCAATTTTGTTTTTTACACCTTGCTCAAAACCGCTTCCTGTATCGGCTATTTGTATTTCAATACAGTTTTGATTTAACATTTTAGCCGATACTGTTATTTCTCCTCTGTAACCTTTATTTTTAAGTCCGTGAAGAAGGCTGTTTTCGATAATCGGCTGAAGGATGAAATTAGGCACCAATGCGTCACCCAAATCGGGATCAATGTCGCAGTTATATTCAAGTTCGGGATAACGGCAGCACATCAGCTCCATATACGCATCCGAAAGCTCCGTTTCATTCTCCAGCGCTGTCATCTGTTTATCCGTCTTGATACTGAGTCGAAAGAAGTCTGACAAACGCATAAGCAAATCCGCCGTCGCTTTATCACCGTTAAGCTGCGCCTGAATACGGATTGTATCAAGGGTATTGTATAGAAAATGGGGATTGACCTGACTTTTTAAGTAAAGCATAGACATCTTCTGTTCCGTGAGCTCCGCCCGAAGAATATCAGGATTTTCCAGCGTTAAATAAAAGGCAAGCGTCATCAGCGTAATGCCCATTCCGGAAATCAGCCAGGTGGGATTTATCGCCTGCAAAACCGAAACGATCCCCTCAATGATAAGTGCCACACCGATTGCCGCTTTCTTTTTCCCATCAATTTGTCTGCGGTTTTTAAGAAGTAACCACAGACACACAAACAAATAAAACGCAACGCTTATGTAGCAGACAGATATATGAATACCATCCGAGTAATTTCCCTTTTCCGTGACAGCGTAATGAACGGGCAAAAGAATTGCACCAAGCTCTGCTAAACCTAAATATATTTTTGCCACAAGGTGAAAGGGCACAGGCTTTTTTGTTTCTTCCTCCACCAAAATGGAAATATATCGGTAAAACAAATATACAACAATCGGCATTGTTCCAATAAACAATCTGTGCAGAATTTCATTTAAAACAGGCGGTACTGTTTCCAAATGATTTACTGTATAAACTGTTGCGGCGTCAAATGCAAGATGCAATGGTGTTATAATCAGAAGTGCCGAAAAGGTTTTGTGCAGAGGCGTATTTCTTCTGCCCGCACTAAAATATATAAAGCCAACGAAAAGCAAAACCAAAATCAAGGCTATTTCCATTCTCATCATATGCGATCACTTCCTTTTCATATATGATATATGATATATGATATTGATTCTAAAAAAACAGGCAGATAATGCAGTCAAACGTGCTTATTTTATAGGTTCTGCTTCCCTAATTCTCGTTTTCTCCGTGTTTTTCAGGATTTAAAACGCAAATCACAACCACTGTCGGAATAAATATATCGAGTAAATCAGAATATCGTTCATATTATATTTTCCCTATTGTAATATCTAAAATCTCGATTTTTCGTAGTCGTATGGGATGCTCGTTCCTACTACAACATCTTCAATCTTTTCCAATATCAGCCAATCATCCATATTACGCTGATGGTCGAACGCAAGCGGAGCTATTTTTTTAACATTTTCAAATTCTACCAAGCATAGACACTTCTTATGCCAGCGTACTTTTTGCTTGTCCGACAGATTTAGCTTATCCTGATTGTCTGCAAGATTTTTTGTAATCTCTTCATCAGACAATTTTATATAATTATGAACAGTTTTTACAACAGCGGTTGCCGATATTTTTGCACTTCCTTTTTCCATAAAGTACAGCTTTTCTCCTTCAAAAACTCTGCTATGGGGAATTTTTCTTCCTGCCGCTCCGCGTACAATCATTGTTTTTGTTCCTGATAAAATCTTATCTAATACCTTTTCGCCTTTCTTGCCTGCGTTGTCACAATATACTAAATGTACCATTTTAATACCCTCCTAAATCTGCTGCTGTTATGTATCTCTATGACAAATTCCGATTTATACATCAAACCCGTTTTTGGAATAAAACTGTCTGTTCTTTCATAGAGATTTTACCAACCTGATAACCATAGTTCATCAACTCTTTTTTGTAGGTCAGAAAGGAATGGTCGATGGGAAATCCTGTGATATTCTCGATTTCGGCAAAGGTAAGCCTGAAGCTGTCCGTGCCGTTTTCTTTAATCCACGCCCACAAAGCATCGTATTTACTCATAAAATCACCGTTCCTTTGTCTGATATAATCTGAAAAACTGCCGTATGTGTTTTTCCACAAGCTCCATAACCTCCGATTCCTGATTCGGTTCTCTGTCACAAAGGTTTATCCATACGGAAATGGGCAGACATAGCTGGGCCGCCATTATCTCGGGATCCTCCTCGGTCAGAACACCTTGACAAATCAGATTTTTCACGAGCCCTGTGAAGTACTGCATAACATCAGAATAATTCTGCTTGGTCTGCAACTTTGCCATTTCCGAATTACGGAACTGTTCGATAACCAGCATTTTTCGTGCCCTGCTGATAGAGCGGTTATGGAGAATATAGCGAATCTGCCCCTGAATCATTTCGACAGCAGCATCTGGAGTCTGTGGGAGGTCGCCGGTATCTTTCTCCAAGTCTGCCCTCGCAATAAGAGAATGTTCCCCATACTGCTTAAGTACTTCTTGCACTAACGCATCCAAAACTGCCTGCTTATTTTCAAAATGGCTGTAAAACGTCGCCTTACTGATACCGACAGTATCCGCAATCTGAGAAATTGAGGTGGCTTCAAAGCCCTGTACGGAGAACAGATCAAGTGCCGCTTCAAGTATTTCCTGCTTTGTATTTCCTTTTCCCATAGAACACACCCCTTAACATACTTACAATTATCATATAATAATTGTACCTACCGAACGGTCGGTTGTCAAGAGGTTTTAAT
>CACYTW010000095.1 GCA_902777435.1 uncultured Ruminococcus sp.
CGTAAATTCGGATAAGTATTCATATTCCTTGAACGTCTCGGACTTCGGCGGTGCGACAAAGGCAAGATTTTATCTTGTGGATTCGGTGAGTAATTTAAGCCCTCTTTGCGGAGATATAGAGCTTAAATAGATTCCGAGAAAATCGAAATGGCATAAAATAAATTAAAAGTCAGACAAAAGTAAATTAAATACACAACATTAAATATACAATTCAGAAAGGAATATGATACGATGAGAAAGATTATTTGTACCGCTTTGGCGGCTATGTGTACCGTATCGGCGGCATATGCGGCGAATTACAACCAAACCTTAATAGACGGCGACATAGTTACCTATCAGGGACAAGCGGCAAAAAACAGTACGGTTACATTTACCATGTTAAAACCCGGTGTAACACTGGACGAGTTTATGTCTGCGGATAATACATCGATTCCCGTATGTTATAGAGAGGTTAAGGCTGACGAAAACGGCAAATATACGGTGGAATTTGCCATAGAAGCCGACGCAGACGGCAACTTAAGCAACACTTATAACATATATGTGGGCGGCAGTGAGGCAAAGGAGATTGATAAAATCGCTTTGCAGTACATAAACGAGGGTGAAAACGAGGTGGCTCGTGCCGCACTTTTTGCAGATGATGCTGATATACCGACCGTTATTTCAAATTACGGTCTGGCATTCGGCGTCAGAAAAGCTATGTGGGATTTAATGTCGCAGCAGTCGTATTTTGAAGAAGTCACAAATATATTTAAAACAACAAATGCGGAAAACGACTTGGATAAAGTTCAAAAAGCGTTGGAAAAGTCTATTGCGATAACCTTGCACAATCATAGTGCGATGGGGATTTTTGACGGAAATATTGATGCTTTTGATATTCCCGAATCGGTTGAAAAATGGTATGCTAAGTCATATATGACCGACAAAGCAAAGACATACATAGACACAGGGATTTCCAAGACAATCACAAGCGTTGGTGAATTTGATAAAGAAATTGCGGAGAAAACCGCACTTAAAGTAATCGAAAACGCCGACGGCTTTGGAGATATAAAAGAATGTCTTAAAGAAAACGCTGAGCTTTTAGAGATAAATGAAAAAAAGATTACAGATGCCTTTTGCAAAAGTATTGTCGGCAAGACGTACGCAAGCATTGCGGCAACCAATATAGACAACTTTAAAGAAAAACCATCATCTATCGGTGGAGGCACCAACGGCGGTGGAGGAATCAGTTTCCCCGATTTATCGGTTCAAAAACCCGAGTCCGAAACACCCGAGCAGATAGAAAGCGTTTCTGCGGCATTTAATGATATGGCGGAATTTGATTGGGCGCAAGAAGCGGTCAATGCATTGTATGCCGAGGGTGTTATCAATGGCAAGGCTGACGGCGTGTTCGCTCCTGCTGATAACGTTTTGCGTGAGGAATTTGCTAAAATCGTTTTAGAGGCGGTAAAGTTTGAAAAGCTTGCGGGAGATGTAAGCTTTGATGATGTTACTTCAAACGATTGGTACTCTGACTTTGTAACGCAAGCATACCTTTGCGGAATAATTAAGGGCGAATCCGAAACAACATTCGGAAGCGGAAAAAATATTACACGTCAGGATATGGCGGTTATGTGCTATAACGCTCTTGTTAAAAAAGGTGTTTTGCACGAAACTTCCGTTGGGGAGCTTGAATACGCCGATTCGGATGATATTTCGGATTATGCAAAAATCGCAGTAGGAGAGCTTAGCACCGTCGGAATCTTAAACGGAAACGATAATAACACGTTTAAGCCCTTTGATTTCGCAACACGTGCTGAGGCGGCTCAGATGATGTATAAAGCAATGAAGTATATTGCTTCAAAATAACCGAAAAATAAAAGACGAGGTGATTTTATGAAAAGAACGGCTATATTTATACTTTCGATTATTATGATTGCCGCAAGCGTTAATATCTGTGCATTTGCGGATAATACCGACAGCTTTGGCATAACCGAAGAACAAGCAAAGCTCTTGACTGTTGTCGGGGTTGCGGATAGTGGTGACTTATCCGAGGATGTTTTAAACAAAGAGCTTACACGTGCAGGATTTTTGACATATGTTGCACGTGCAATAGGAATGGATGAAAATACAAAGGCTTCCGAAAAGTATTATATCGATATGGATGGTAATTATGCCGAGGGGATAGTCGCTGACTTTGTTAAAAGAGGAATCTTAAGCGTAGGCAATGACAGAAAGTTTGAACCTGAGCGTACAATACTGTCCGAGGAAGCCGCAAAGATTTTAATATCTGTATTGGGCTACGGACAGGTTGCGGAAAATAACGGCGGATTTCCGTACGGATATACAAAAATCGCAAACAGAATCGAACTTAATATGCCTAATGTGGGAACAACCCTTACTACCTCAGCGGCATTAGCGATGATTGCGGACAGTATGCAGATATATTGCTATGAGCCAACAAAGTTTTCAAACGACGGATATGTGGATTTCAGCAACAAGTCGGGTGAAACATTGTTGTCGCTGTACCATTCGATAAAGTCGGAGGAGGGCTATGTAAGAGCAGCAAATACCGTATCTCTTGACGGTGTAAGCTGTGCCGAGAACAGGATTGTCATAGGGGATAATACCTATGAGTCGGAGGTTGGCTATCCTGAAGGCTTTTTGGGCATGGATGTAAAGGTGTTTTATAAATTTCAAAAGAAAAATGATGTCAGAACTGCTGTCTTGATTATCGAAAAGGATAACAGAAACGTACGTGATTTTGAAATTAAAAAAATAAGCGGTTTGGATACGTCTTATAAGTTAAACGTCTGGAATGATGACGAAACCAAACGGAGCTCTTACTCAATCGATCGAGGCGTAACGGTTATCAAAAACGGTATTACGGAAGAAAAGGATATAAGAACAATATTTGACAGCCTGACAAACGGTACGGTGAGAATCGTTGACGCAGATAATAACGGCTTATACGAGTTTTGTATAATCAAGGATTATGTGCCGTTTGTCGTTAATTACATTAACTCAGCAAGCGGCGTTATATATGACAGTTTAAAGGGCGGAAGCTATGACCTTGAATCCTATGACTTTACGAGAATTTATGACGGTACGTTTAATGAAACAACTGTTTATGCACTGAGCCAAAACGATGTTCTGTCCGTTGCGGAATCAAGCGATAAAAAAAGTTATATCGAAATCGTTTCCTCCGCAAAGACAATATCCGGGACTGTTGACAACCTCAAGAATATAAACGATAAAACGATAGTTGAGATAAACGGTGCGGAGTATGAGGTTAATAAGCTTTTCCTCGAGAAGAATAGTATTTACGCAGGCAGTGACGGAAGCTTTAAGCTTGATATGTTTGATACGATTGTTGCATTTGATCAAAACAGTGCGAGCGGATTAAAACTGGGCTTGCTGGTTAATGCGGTGTGCAATGATATTTTTGATTCATATTTGAAGGTTAAAATATTCGGCAGTGACGGAAAAATGGAAGTTTATACCGTTTCCGACAGGGTGAAAATTGATGAGGTAAATTATAATAATGCGAGAAATGCATTTACGGCATTAAAAAATACGGAAAAGGAAACAATAGACGTAGGCATTATACGCTATTCTTTAAATTCCGACGGTAAAATAGATTGTATAGATACCGAAAAGCTGACCGATATGGAAAACGAGAAGGCGTCACTTCGCGGAGAGATTCCTGTGGACGACAGCCCGGGTGATACGACCAACGGCTCAAGAACATATCTTGGAAATGCCTCTAAGCGTGTGGGTATGAGTACATATATAAATAATTCTACTTGTATATTCTCAGTCCCCAATAAAACTGTTTTGGATTCAGGGAAGTATGAAGATGAAGATTTTGTGCTTATACCTTATTCCAAGATATCAGAGGGTCGTGATCTTATTACAAAGGCATACTATACTCATAAGCCCGCATTGCTTGCGCAGGGTTTGATAGTCTATGGTTATAACTTCGGTGTGGGTGCAGAGAGCAATGCCCGTGACGCATTTGTTATATCCAATGTGTATGAAGCTTTAAACGATGACGGAGAAGTCAAAAATGTAATCGAGGGTTACGTAGCTGTAAATGCAGCAAAACAGGTCTACACTCTTGCGGACAATTGTGAGGTGGAAAACGGAAACTTTTGGGATCTTGCAGAGGGTGACACGGTTTATGTTATCGGAAACAATAATGACGAAATAACCGATATAAAGATTGTTTATGATAATAGCCAGGGCGGTGAGCCGGATAAACAGGGCTCTCCCACAGTGACCTGGACAACCAAAAATCGTCTTAACAATAATATTAAAAACTTGATCGGAACCAGTTGGTCATATTCCTTTATGTATGCAGGATACAAGGATGGCGTTTTTGTCAGCGGTTTTTATGATAAGGACGATTCATTTGAAGCCAACGATGAAGGTATAGATACCAGATACGCAAAGGTTATTGTGGTTGATAATGATGCCAGGGACGGCGAAAAGGTCTATGCGGGAGATATAGACGACATACGTGATGCATATACCGTAGGTATGGATAGCTGTTCGCGTATGGTCAGCACATATGTCGGTCAGTACCTCAGATCTATAGTTGTTTATAACTAAAGGAAAGCTGTATACCGCATATAGTTATAGGCGGTATGACCTGTCACCGAAACGTTGAATGATGGGGAAAGCCGCTGTTTATTTAACTGAATTAAGAGGTCCCTTGTCGGGTCAAACCTTGCGGTATCAGTATATCCGTGTGACCGAATTAAGGCATTCGCTGCTGCGGAGGCGGCGGATGCCTATTGAATTTTTAAAGGTGTATCGGTTGATATTGTAAATTAATTTGCAAATAAAACTATATTATATTAAATACTTGAAATTGTAAATCGGAAAGGAAATTTTTTTATGAGTATACCCATTGCCAAAAAATATATTAAGGATTTTGAGAAGCTGGGATTCGGTATGTTTGTGCATTTCGGACTTTATTCTTTGATAAGAAGAGGTGAATGGATTGCAAAGCTGGGCGAAAGAGACGGAAGCTTGCCGGTGGAGGAGAGGGATTATAAATCTTTGATGAAAGCCTTTAATCCCCAAAGTATGAAAGAGATAGTAAAAACAGCAAAGTTCGCAGGAGCAAAATATATAACTCTTACCACAAGACATCATGACGGATTTTCACTATATGATACCTGTGGATTAAACGAATACGATGCGCCCCACGCTCTTTGCGGACGTGATTTGGTAAGGGAATTTGTGGATGCTTGCCGAGAGGAGGACATTGTTCCGTTTTTCTATCATACAACTCTTGAATTTTGGCATCCCGACTTTGAAAATAACTTTGACAGATATCTTGAATATTTAAGAGAAAGCGTAAAATTGCTTTGTACCAATTACGGAAAAATCGGTGGCTTGTGGTTTGACGGAAACTGGAGCAAGCAAGGTGAGGGTGATGTATGGCAGGAGGATAAGCTTTACGGAATGATTCGTAAATATCAGCCGGACGCAATGATTATAAATAATACGGGACTTAGTGAGCTCGGAAAAGTAGGACATCCCGAGCTTGATTCGGTTACGTTTGAGAGAGGAAGAATCGCACCCCTTGACCGAGAGGGAATGGAAAAATATGTTGCGGCTGAAATGTGTGACAGCGTAAATATGCATTGGGGGGTAGCCGAGGATATTAACTTTAAATCTCCCAAGGAGTTAATCGAAATGCTTTGCGATTGCCGCAGGGTCGGTGCAAATTTCTTGCTTAACGTGGGACCGAATGCCGACGGTACAGTGCCCGAATATCCGACAGCGATATTTAACGCAATAGGACATTGGCTGAACATATTCGGCGAGGCGGTATACGAAGCCGAGCCATTTTGGTGGGGCGAGGGAAGAAACTTTGCAGTAAAAAAAGGTAATAATGTATACTTTTTCTGTTACGATTTATGCCGCAAGGGTTCGGAGGATGTTGTGTACTTCGGAGGAAAAGAGGGAGAGTATTTGTTTGCGGATTTCCCTGTTGAAGTAAAGAATGTACGCTGGATGGATAACGGCGAAAGGCTTGCATGCTCTTATGAAAACGGTGATTTATGTATTGAACTTACCGGATATCCCTATGGTGTGGATTATTGTGTAAGAGTGGCAAAGGCTGAGATTAAATAAACCACAATACAACTAAAGTCAAGATATACCATTCTTGATATTTATAGGCGTTGGAGCACATTTCGCCGAAACGTTGAATTATTGGGCAAAGCCCCTTATTGAACCAAAATTACATAAAGATTAATAAACACAATGAAAGGATTATATGATATGAAACCTAAAATTCATCTTATATGCAATGCACATATTGACCCTGTATGGCTGTGGACGTGGCATGAGGGAGCAGCAGAAGCAGTTTCGACTTTTAGAACAGCTGTGGAGTTTTGCGAAAAATATGACGGCTTTATTTTCAACCACAACGAAGCTCTTTTGTACGAATGGATAGAGGAGTACGAGCCGTTGCTTTTTGAAAGAATTAAAGCCCAGGTAAAAAACGGTAACTGGCATATAATGGGAGGATGGTATTTGCAACCCGACACACAGCTCTTGAGTGGCGAATCCCTTATACGCCAGATTGAGGAGGGGCGTAAATATTTTGATAAAAAGTTTGGAGTACGTCCGAGTACTGCTGCGAGCCTGGATTCATTCGGACATACAAGAGGCTTGGTTCAGATATTGAACAAAACCGGCTATGATAGCTATATAATCAGACGATTTGGACCTGATCATTATAGCTTTAGATGGATTGGTTTTGATGAAAGTTCTGTGGTAACACATAAAATATACAAAGGTTATGCAACCTTAAGAGGTGAAGCGAAGAAAAAGATTCGAGAGTTTATAGATGAATTTATTGATAATCCAATCAGCGGAAAAGAGGCGATTAAGACAGGGGCGGTTTTCTGGGGTGTCGGTAATCACGGCGGTGGAGCATCAATCCCCGATATTGAAGGTGTAAGCGAAATAATTAAGGAGCGTAACGATATAGAGATTATTCAATCAAGCTCCGAGACTTTTATTGCTGATATTAAAGATGATGAGCTCCCAATAAGAGAGACTTCAATCGAGCATACAAATGTTGGCTGTTATACATCAATGGTTCGTGTAAAGCAGCTTCATAGACAGCTTGAAAATAAGATTGATTTATGCGAAAAAATAATGACACATACAA
>CACYTW010000096.1 GCA_902777435.1 uncultured Ruminococcus sp.
TGAGGCTCAGGCAGAGGCGAGATTTTTAATGCTCTCTGCAAACAACCTGATTAAGCCTCAGGACGGAAAACCTGTAACAGTTCCTACACAGGATATGGTTTTGGGCAGTTATTACCTGACACTTAAAGACGATACTGAAGTAGGTACAGGCAAGGTATTCTCTGATGCTGAAGAAGCTGTACTTGCATATAACAATAAGGCTGTTGGGCTTCACGCTCCGATTAAGGTGCGTGTTACCAAAACAGTAAACGGTGTTGAAAAGACAGGTATGATAGATGCAACTGTCGGAAGATTGATATTCAATGAGAAAATTCCGCAGGATTTGGGCTTTGTTGACAGAAGCGACCCTGAGCATCAGCTTGATTTGGAAATTGGTGACAATGTCCTCAAAAAGCCTGCCGCTAAGGTTGCTATAAACGATAATGTTGAGCCGGGCGTTGACAAAAAGTTACTCGGTAAAATAATTAATGCAGCTATAAAAATTCACGGCATTACAGAGACAGCAACACTCCTTGATGATATCAAGGCTATGGGTTACAAATATTCCACAATCGGTGCAGTTACTGTCTGCGTAGACGATATGCAAATTCCTGAGGAAAAAGCAGAACTGCTTGCTCAGGCAGAAGAACGTGTCGATAAGGTAATGAAGAAATACCGCAGAGGTATGCTTACTGATGAAGAACGTCACCGTCACGTTATTTCGATTTGGAGCGAAACTTCAAATCAGGTAACAGATGCGATGATGGATAACCTCAGACAGCTTAACCCGATTTATATGATGGCTAATTCAGGTGCCCGTGGTAGTGTTAACCAGATGCGTCAGCTTGCCGCAATGCGTGGTCTTATGGCTGATACATCGGGACGTACAATCGAAATTCCTATCCGTTCAAACTTCCGTGAAGGTCTTACCGTACTTGAGTATTTTATTTCTACTCACGGTGCTCGTAAAGGTCTTACCGATACAGCCCTCAGAACGGCTGACTCAGGTTACCTGACACGTCGTTTGGTTGATGTATCTCAGGATGTTATCGTTCGTGAAGAGGATTGCGGAACAAGAGATGGTATTATTGTTAGCGATATCAGAGACGGCAACGAAATAATCGAGCCCCTTGAGGATCGTCTTGAGGGCAGAACTGTTACAGAGGATATAGTAAACCCTGCAACAGGTGAATTGATTATTGCTGAGAATGAAATGATAAATGCCGTTAAGGCACACGAAATTGTTGCAGCAGGAATTAAAGAGGTTAAAATTCGTTCTGTTGTTAAGTGTCGCAGTAAGGTTGGCGTATGTGCTAAGTGTTACGGTCATAACCTTTCAAATGCTACACCTGTAAATGTAGGTGAGGCAGTAGGTATTATCGCCGCTCAGTCTATCGGTGAACCGGGTACACAGCTTACAATGCGTACATTCCACGCCGGCGGTGTTGCCGGAGACGATATCACACAGGGTCTCCCACGTGTCGAGGAGTTGTTTGAAGCAAGAAAACCTAAGGGTGTTGCTATCATTTCTGAGATTGCAGGTAAGGTTCGTATTACCGAGATATCTAATAAGCGCGAAATCGTTGTTATGAATGAAACCACAGGAGAGTCTGCAACTTATATGATTCCGTTCGGTGCGAGAATTAAGGTTCGTGACGACCAGGAAATCGAAGCAGGCACTCCGCTTACAGAGGGTTCTATCAATCCTCACGATATCCTTGCCATATTGGGTTCTACCGCTGTTCAGAATTACTTTATTCAGGAAGTACAGCGTGTGTACAGATTACAGGGTGTTGATATCAACGATAAGCATATAGAGGTTATTGTTCGTCAAATGATGCGTAAGGTTAAGATTGAAAAATCAGGAGATACAGGATTGCTTACAGGTTCGCTTATCAGTATGTATGAGCTTGAAGCTATCAATAATCAAATGATTGCTGAGGGCAAAGAGCCTGCTGAGTTCTCAGTTCAGCTTATGGGTATTACCAAGGCGGCACTTGCTACCGATTCATTCTTGTCGGCTGCTTCCTTCCAGGAAACAACACGTGTTCTTACTGATGCGGCTATTAAGGGCAAGATGGATCCGTTGATTGGTCTTAAAGAGAATGTTCTTATAGGTAAGCTCATTCCTGCCGGAACAGGCATAAGCACTTATAATGATATTGAGGTTTATCCTGCATACGGCGGAGTTGATAACAATGAGGATGCTTCGATTGCTGAAGATTCAATTGGCAGTATAGGTTAAATAAAATCTTTAAAATCCATTTATGCCTCATTCGAGCATAAATGGATTTTTGGTTATAAGAGGTATGATATGGGAAATATAATTATAGGTCAATCAGGCGGACCGACGGCTGCAATAAATGCAAGCCTTGCAGGTGCATACTGTGAAGGTATAAAATATCCTGACACCAAGGTCTATGGTATGATTGGTGGTATAAAAGGACTGCTTGATGGTAAGTATATTGATTTAAGCGAATATCTCAAAGCTGAAAAGGATATTGAGATATTAAAACAAACTCCCTCGTCTGCCCTTGGCAGTTGCAGATATAAACTGCCTGACGTGGCTGATGACAAAACAGTATATGAAAAGCTATTTGATTTGTTTGCTGAGCTTGATATAAAACATTTTATTTATATCGGCGGTAACGATTCAATGGATACAGTTGCAAAGCTTTCGGCATATGCCGAAGAGATAAACAGCGATATCAGCTTTATGGGTGTTCCCAAGACGGTGGATAATGATTTGGCAGTTACAGACCACACTCCTGGATTTGGAAGTGCCGCAAAATATATTGCCACAACTGTTAAAGAAATAATATGCGACAGCTCTGTATATGATATAAAGTCAATAACAGTTATTGAGATAATGGGCAGAAACGCAGGCTGGCTTACGGCGGCAAGCGCACTTGCTAAAGGTGAGGATTGCTGTGGGGTGGATATGATTTATCTGCCCGAAAGAAGTTTTGATTTAGAGAAGTGTGTTCAAAAAACAAGGGAGCTGTTAGAAAAAAAGAATACTGTTGTTATCGCGGTATCAGAGGCATTGCGTGATAAAAATGGTGATTATGTTGCAAGCAGCGGTTCTGTTCACGCAGGACTTGACGCCTTTGGACATAAGATTATGTCGGGAATGGGACAGTTTTTGGCTAAACATCTCGGGGAAAGTTTAGGCGTCAAAGCGAGAGGCATAGAGATTAACACACCTCAGAGATGTGCTGCACACTTGCTGTCAAAGCAGGATATAGACGAATCTTTTGATGCAGGTGCAGTGGCGGTTGCCGCTTCTGAGAATAACAGAACTGCCGAGATGGCTGTTATTGTAAGAGAGTCGGACAATCCATATTCATACAGAATAGAAACTGCGGACATTAAATGTTGTGCTAATTTGGAGAAAACAATTCCTCAGGAATGGATAATTAATGACGGAACTTATGTTTCCGATGAGTTTATTAAATATTGCAGACCTTTAATCTGTGGTGAGGTTACTTCCATATTGAAAGAAGGTTTGCCAATTCATATCACCCTAAAATAACGTTGGAGGTATAATTATGAAAAGCTATGAATATAAGACAAGAGGAACTTGTTCAAGATACATCACCTTTGAGACAGATGGAAAGATAGTTAAGAATGTTGTTTTTAATGGTGGATGCAACGGAAATACACAGGGTATTTCAAAGTTGGTCGAAGGTATGGAGGTTGAAAGAGTAATTAGTCTGTTGGACGGAATAGACTGCAACGGCAGAGGAACCTCCTGTCCTGCTCAGCTTGCTCAGGCACTTAAAGAAGTTTTATAATATTGAGGGTTGTTGCGTTAATAAGCACGTTGGGGCTGATTGATTTTAGATGCAGAACGGACAGAACACACCCGACGGTGTACTTTGTGTACTCCGAGCGGTGCGTTCTGTTCGCAGACGAATGGTTATATGCTATACGTCGATCTGCACTAAAAGCAACAGCCCTTTTGCTGTCTTTAAGGTTTTACATAGTTGTATATACCTGCAAAGATTGCTTCAGCCGCCGCAGTTTGCCAGGCAGGGCTGTTTAAGTTCAGAGCCTCGGTAGGATTTGTTAAATAGCCAAGCTCTAACAGAACCGAGGGCATATTTGTCTGACGGAGAACAGCAAAGTTTGCCGCCTTGACTCCGTTATCCTTTGAACCCAGCCGAGCCACAAATGATTTTACAATGGACTCGGCAAGAGGCTGAGCGGCGTTGCCAAGACGATAGATATACGCTTCAAAGCCGTTTGCGGCAGGGTTGGGTGAACTGTTGGTGTGTATACTGATAAAATAATCGGCACCCCACTCATTTGCCATTCTTGCTCTGTTGGTTAAGTCTGCACTTTTACCGGGTAATACATTTTCGCTGTTGGTACTGCGATATAATTTAACTTCATATCCGGCATCTCTTAAAAGCTCTGCCAACTGAACCGCAACGCTTAAGTTTACATAGCTTTCGGTGACGCCGTTGCCGACTGCACCGGGGTCTGTGCCGCCGTGACCGGCATCAACAAATATTTTTGTCGCCATCGTATCACTTCCTTTTTATTTGTTTGAATTTAAAAATCTACCCCTGTTTATATAATATGCAAGGTCGGACAAAATGTTTTGACAAGATTTAATATTATAGTAACCCATATGTAATATCAATATGGTACAATATAACATATAATAGTGAAGATCGGTGTATTGTATGGTATTACATAAGGAATACCATTATTTGTGGACAACATTTTTAAAATAATACTTGCATTATTAATGTATTATTGGTATAATGACTATATTTAGAAGGAATTATTGTACGAAAACACAATATATAGAATAAATCCGAGGGTGGGAATATCTCTATGGAAAAGATGGTAATATTAGGGGGAGCGAAACTCAGCGGCGAAGTAGAAATAAGCGGAGCGAAAAATTCTGCTGTTGCTATTTTGGCGGCTTCTATTCTTGTAAAAGGAAAATGCATAATAGATAATGTTCCTCACGTAAGTGACATTGATGTATTACTTGACATAATTCAGGGACTCGGCGGAAGTGCGTGCTTTATTGATAAGGGCATGGTTGAAATTGATTGTACCAATCTTAATAAATATGAGGCGGACTACGAAACTGTCCGCCGTATAAGGGCGTCATCATATCTTATGGGTGCTCTGCTCGGCAGATTTTCGCGTGCAAGGGTAGGTATGCCCGGTGGCTGTGACTTTGGTGTCAGACCTATTGATCAGCATATCAAAGGCTTTAAGACTTTGGGCGCTGAGGTAGAGGTTGATCACGGCTTTGTTGACTTAAGAGCCGATAAGCTTGTGGGCGATTCTGTGTATCTTGATGTGGTATCCGTTGGTGCTACAATTAATATTATGCTTGCGGCAACAATGGCAGAGGGACTTACTGTAATCGAAAGTGCCGCAAAAGAGCCGCATATTGTTGATGTTGCAAATTTCTTAAACTGTATGGGTGCAAATATCAAGGGTGCAGGTACAGACGTCATTAAAATCAGAGGTGTTAAGGAGCTTCACGGTGGTGAGTTCAGTGTAATTCCCGACCAGATTGAGGCAGGTACTTTTATGATTGCGGCGGCGGCTACACGCGGTGATGTTACTATTACAAATATTATTCCGAAGCATATGGAATCTTTAAGTGCTAAGCTTGAGGAAATGGGAGTTATTGTTGAGGAATATGATGATGCCATTCGTATAAATATGGATGACAGAAATTTAAAAAGCGCTAACGTAAAAACTCAGCCGTATCCTGGCTTTCCTACTGATTTGCAGCCACAGATTTTGACTTTGCTTACAGTTGCAAAGGGAACAAGTCTTGTTACCGAAAACGTGTGGGACAACAGATTTAAGTATGTAGATGAGTTAAATCGTATGGGTGCAAAGGTAAGTGTTGACGGCAGAGTTGCGGCGGTTGAAGGCTGTGAGCATCTGCAGGGGTCACCTGTATACGCAACAGATTTGCGTGCAGGGGCGGCACTTGTAATCGCAGGACTTATGGCAAAAGGCGTTACTGAAATTTATAATCTTAAGTATATTGACAGAGGATATGAAAATTTAGAGTTAAAACTTAAAAGTCTTGGGGCTCAGATTGCCAGAAGAACTGTTGACGACAACAAAAGTAATGCGGTATAAAGCCGTATATAAAATGGTGATATAATGGAAATAGTTTCGTTAAGAAGCGGAAGCCGCGGCAACGCGGCTTTAGTTTTTACAGAGAAAACAAAAATATTGGTGGATTGCGGAGTCAGCGGCAAAACAATTGAAAATTCACTGAAGTCAATTAATATATCTCCCGATGAGCTTGACGGCATTGTTATAACACACGAACACAACGATCATATTATGGGTGTCGGTGTTATGATGAGGAGATATAACCTTCCTGTTTGGGCAAATGAAGAAACCTGGCGAGCAATGTCAGGTCAGATAGGTACATACAGCGAAGGCTTGCAAATGATATTCGATACCGATAAAGATTTTGAAATCGGCGATATAGGCGTAAACCCTTTTTCGATACCGCACGATGCGGCTGACCCTGTGGGTTACAGTTTTATAAATGGCAGTGAAAAGGTTTCGGTTGCAACTGATATTGGGGAACTGAAAAAAGATTTATTCGAGGCTGTCAAAAAAAGCAACACTGTTTTGTTAGAGGCAAATCACGACGTCAATATGTTGGAAATAGGAAGATATCCTATGCAACTGAAACGCAGAATACGCGGAAAGTATGGGCATCTTTCAAATGACGACGCAGGTAAAGCGGCGGAATTTTTAGTGAAGCTGGGAACGGAGAACATTCTTCTCGGTCACTTGAGTGAGGAAAATAACTATCCGGAGCTTGCCCTTAAAACTGTTGAGCTTGCCCTCAACGAAGCAGATATAAAGGTTGGCCGTGATTTAACGCTTTGTGTTGCGGATAGAAACACAATAGGCCGCTGCCGTTAATCGTAATAGTATTAAAATGCCTTAGCCTAAGGCATTTTTTTGCGGTTAGGGTTTATACTTTCCCCCTATGCACAGAAATGTGAATAAGTTGTAAATATGCAAAAAATGACAAAAAACTTGTTGACTTGTCAACAAGCGTATGTTATAATAACCTCACGGCATAAACAAAATCATAGATTTTGATGCCTGAGAGAACATTTGAACATAACACTCCGCAACACCTATGGTGTGCTACGTGTTGTGGTATGAAAATCTTTCAGATTTTCTATTGATATGTTATAATAACCTCACGGCACCTGTGGTGTGCCGCGTTGCTGTGGTGTTTAAGGGAATGAATTATTTGTGTTGATGTGTTAGGGTGTTTTTAATGTTACAACGATTTATAAATTTTACGAAGAATATAACTATAATCAGCAAGGGAATAGAGCAGATAAAAAACGAAGTGATGAATGCACACGGACTAAACGGCGGGGATTCAATGTACTTGTTTTATTTATCTCGGTATAGTGAGGGCTTGACAGTTTCTCAAATGAGTGAGATTAACAATGTCTGCAAGTCGGCTGTGTCGAGGACCTACGCAGGTCTGTATGAAAAAGGGTATATACATTACCCCAATCACGATGGCGGAAAGAAGTATAACACGCCTGCGGTTTTGACAAAAAAGGGCAATGAACAAGCTGCGCTGATTGAAGATGCGATTTGTAAATACGTAGATATGTTCAGCTTGACAAATGTTGCGGACGAGGACAGAACAACGATGTATCGTTCTCTAAGGACTATTGCCAATAATATTAGCGCATATCTGAATGATGAGAACAAACAATAGGTTGTAACTTGTGTTTATAAGCCAGAAGTTAAAATATGTAGAAGGAAGAAGTTGTTATGAGTTTTAGAATTATCGGAACAGGCAGTTATGTTCCTGAAAAAGTGGTAACAAATTTTGATTTAGCGGAAGTTATTGACACATCTGATGAATGGATAAAACAGCGCGTGGGAATATCCGAAAGGCATATTTCTACTGATGAGAGTGCGGCTGAGATGGGATATAAGGCGGCGTTGAACGCCCTTGAAATGAGTAATGTCAAGCCTGAGGAATTGGACTTGATTATAGTTGCATCAATCAGTAATGACACCATATGTCCGACTGCGGCAGGAACCATTCAAAAATTATTAGGTGCAAAGTGTCCTGCTTTTGATGTAAACTCAGCCTGCAGCGGTTTTTTATTTGCGATAGACACGGCGGCAGGCTTCTTTGCCAGAGGAAAGGTGAAAAAGGCTTTGGTTGTCGGCAGTGAAAGAATGAGTCGAATGATTGATTGGAAAGATAGGGGAACCTGCGTAATCTTTGGTGATGGTGCAGGTGCCGCAGTGTTGGAGGAAGGCGACGGATATTTAGAGTCTAAGATTGCTACCTATGGCGGTGACGACGTAATCAAAATTCCGTCGGGAACAGACGCATCGCCTTACTACGACAAGGAGACTAAGGCGGCACACGTCTTTATGGACGGACAGGAAACCTTTAAGTATGCTGTAAATACTATTACTTCTGAAATTCAGGAGATA
>CACYTW010000097.1 GCA_902777435.1 uncultured Ruminococcus sp.
ACAAAAAGAATATGTTTGCTCTTTTGGGTAAACCCGGCTATGAAAGCGAAAAAGAAGCTCTCGAAGCAAGACTTAACGGATAATATTATTAAATTTTTTGAAATTTTTTCAAAAAACTATTGTTTAAATTTTATATTTATGATAGAATAACTATAAACCATAAAATATAAAACGAAAGGCGGTATTTTTATGATAAAAGTACATATCGGTTTAAAGGGAAGCGGAAAGACTCCTAAAATGATTGATGCTGTCAATACAGCAATTGATGTCGAAAAGGGCAATGTTGTATGTATCACAGACGGCGACCGTCTTATGCATACAATTAATCGTAAGGCAAGACTTATAAACACCGAGAATTTTGATATAACTAACTTAGATGTATTTACAGGTATGCTCTGTGGTATAATCGCTCAGGATTTTGATGTTACTCATATCTTTATTGACAGCATCTTTAAGAGCGTTCCTTCAGCAACTATCGAAGATTTGGAAGGTTTTATTACTGTTCTTGAAAAGCTCGAGAAAAAGTTTGATGTTTCATTCACTATGATGGTTAGTGCTGACGAAAACAGTGCAGGAGCGAATGTTAAAAAGTACATTGCGTAATTTGATTTAAATCGGATTGTTTAATGCAGGGCGGTGTCTGCATAGTCCAAAGAAGGACTTATATAGACATTCTTCCCTGCATTTGTTTTATTGATATATGAAAGGTTAGGTATAAGCAATATGTATTATATGAGTACAAGAGATACAAGTCTTAAATTTGAGTCTGCTGAGGCTATTAAAAAAGGTCTCTCGGAAGACGGCGGACTTTTTGTTCCAAGCGAAATTCCATCAATTACCAAAGCGGAAATCAGAAAAATGATTGGTATGAGCTATATTGAAAGAGCGAATTTGGTTCTTAAAAAATATCTTACCGACTTTACTGACGAGGAGATTTCTGCTTGCACAAAGGGTGCTTACGGCGACGGCAAATTCAGCAGCGAAAAAGTGGCACCTGTTGTTAAGATAGGCGATGAAAAGTATATTCTTGAACTGTGGCACGGACCTACCTGTGCGTTCAAGGATATGGCTCTTCAGATTTTGCCGAGATTTATGACAGCATCAATGAAGAAAACAGGCGAGAAGAAGGAAATCGTTATTTTGGTTGCGACCTCAGGGGATACAGGCAAAGCCGCTCTTGAAGGCTTTAAGGATGTAAAAGGCACAAAGATTATCGTTTTCTATCCGGGTGACGGCGTAAGCGATATTCAAAAGCTTCAGATGATTACCCAAGAGGGTGCAAATGTATATGTTTCAGGCATAGATGGCAATTTTGATGATGCACAAAACGGAGTTAAGGCAATATTTACTGATGAAAAGTATGGCGATATGCTCTTTAAATCAGGGTTTTCGCTGTCCTCTGCAAACTCTATAAATTGGGGCAGACTTGTTCCGCAGATTGTATATTATATTTCTGCATATTGTGATATGATAGAGATGGGTGATATTGAACTTGGTGACAAGATAAATGTCTGTGTTCCGACGGGTAACTTTGGTAATATTCTTGCGGCATATTATGCAAAGAAAATGGGATTGCCTATTGCTAAGCTGATTTGTGCTTCAAACTGCAACAACGTTCTTACTGACTTTATCAGAACAGGTGAATATAACAAAAACCGTCCGTTTTATCAAAGCGTTTCGCCATCAATGGATATCTTGATATCAAGCAATCTTGAAAGACTTTTGTTTGACATTTGCGGAAATGATGCAAGTAAAGTAAAGACAATGATGAACAAGCTGTCTAAAAACGGCTCTTATAAATTGACAAAGGCGTTGCACAAAAAGGTGACAAATCTTTTCTGGGGCGGTTGCTGTGACGATTACTTTACTAAAGAGAGAATATGGAAGACCTTTACAGAGGTTGGATATACATTAGATACTCATACCGCTGTTGCAGTTGATGTCTATGAGCAGTATGTCAATGAAACAGGAGATAAGACAAAGACTGTTATTGCATCTACTGCAAGTCCGTATAAGTTCAATCAGGCCGTTCTTTCGGCTCTTGGAGAAGATGCCGAAAATGGTGATGACTTTGAATTGATTGACAGATTGAAGGCTAAAAGCGGAATGGAAGTTCCCAAATCACTGTCCGAGCTTAAAAATAAAGAGGTACGCTTTGACAGCGTGATTAATAAGGCGGAAATGCCTGAACTCGTTAAACGGGTTTTAAAAGTAAAATAATATGAAAAGCTGACACGGTTGTTTGCCTGTGTCAGCTTTTTTAAATATCTGAGTTATTGATGCAATCAGCTTGTGAAATCTTCTTCAAATGATGCTAATGCTTGTTTGTCTCTGAGTGTTATTCCTTTCCTTAATTCGTCTAACTCACTTTCGGAAATATCCTCTATTCGTGCGTTGAGAGTGTATAGAAATTCTTCTTTTCCGTCTGATATGCAATATATGGCAAGGCTTTTGCCGTCATAGCGCGCAATGAAATAGTCAGGATTTATTATTTCACTTTCTTTTAATACGTTGCTTTGGGCAGACGCAGAGGTTGTTGGTTGTGCAGAAATGGCATCGGAAGCCGCTTTGACTGATTTTTTGTATGTTATTCTAAATGCTGCATAAAATATCAATATTCCTGTTAAAAATACTAAAAAACCTATCAATAGACTTCTTGTGAATTTTTTTAACATATTAAAACCCCCATATATTGTGTTTAATTAATCTTTGTAACACTAATTTAATATATTATTAACACATATTGGTCTTTTCATACAAAGAATTTTAGTCTATAATAAAATATGTATAAGTATATAAAATGTTATAGTAAATATTAAAAAGAGGTTTATATATGAAACATTATGTAAAGAAGTTTATAAAAATATTTATCGCAACTTTTATAGTCTTTTCGCTTGCGGTGTGCATAGCATTTGGAGGAGCAGTTCTCGGTTATTGGGGCGGAATTGATGATTTGGATACCGAGAGTCTGACCCTTAATCAAAATTCTGTGATAGTATATGATGACCCCAATACGGGCAAGGAGGTTGAACTTCAAAAAATTAATTCAACAGAGAACCGTGAATGGGTAAGTATACAGGAAATCCCTGAAGATTTGCAAAAAGCCTTTATATCTATTGAGGACGAGCGTTTTATGGAACACAAGGGGTATGACCTTCCGAGAACGGTAAAGGCTACATTTACTTGGATATGGGGCAAGCTTACGGGAAAAAAGGGTGCAAGCCTTGGCGGAAGTACGATTACACAACAGCTGATAAAGAACGTCACAGGTGAAAACGATCAGACGCCTATCAGAAAGATACGTGAGATTTCAAGAGCGGTTTCTCTTGAAAAACAGATGGACAAAAATCAGATATTGGAGATGTATTTAAACTGTATATATCTGTCTCACGGCTGTAACGGAGTAAAGACTGCGGCAAGAACATATTTTGGCAAAGAGGTAAAGGATTTGACCCTTGCAGAGTGTGCGTCAATTGCGGGTATTACACAGAATCCTTCTGCATATGACCCCATAGATAACCCTGAGAATAATAAAAAAAGACAGCAGACGGTTCTTGTCAAAATGAAGGAACTCGGATATATAACAGAAGAAGAATTTGACAGTGCTTTAAACGAAGAATTAAAGATAAAAAAAGACGGCAACGGCGATACAAATCAGACAAAGACAACTTCGTATTTTGTTGACCAGGTTATAACAGATGTTATCAGTGATTTAAAAGAACTTGGATATTCTGATACACTTGCAAGTAAGATTGTATATACGGGCGGTGTAAAGATAAAAACAACGTACAATCCCGAAATTCAAAAAATTGTTGAAGATTATTACAGTAAGGAGAGTAACTTCTATGGTACGGGAGTACAGTCTGCCATAACGGTTATTGATGTTCAAACAGGACAGGTTGTGGGTATAGCGGGCGGCATAGGCGAAAAAACGGCGAGCCTCACATTAAATCGTGCGTCACAGTCGCCAAGACAGCCGGGTTCTACAATCAAACCGATTGCGGCATATGCACCTGCCTTGGAAAATGGTGAGATTACGCCGTGCTCGGTTTATGCAGATAAAGCAAAATCGTATAATGGTTGGGTACCGAGAAACTATGATTACAGCTACCGCGGAAGTGTTGATGTCAGAACCGCGTTGCGTAAGTCTTTAAATACAACACCTGTTGAAATTATAAACGATATGGGACCTCAGGTAAGTTTTGACTTTTTGACACAGAAGTTAGGTGTCAGCACCCTTGTTCAAAGCAGAAATATAGACGGCAAGATATACACGGATATAGGTCTGTCGCAGTTGGCATTAGGAGGTCTTACAGATGGTATGACAACGCTGGAGATGGCGGCGGCTTACTGTGCATTTGCCAATGGCGGTGTGTATAATAAGCCATATACTTATATCAGTGTAACCGATAAAAACGGAAATGTCATAGTAGAGTCTGAAAAGAAAAGTATAACTGCTATGAATAAATCAACCGCATATATTATGACTCAGATGTTAAAGGACGTTGTTTCAAGCGGTACAGGTGTTGGGGCGGCTATACCGAATGCTAATTATACAGCAGGCAAGACGGGTACAACCTCAGAAAATAATGACAGATGGTTTGTGGGATATACACCATATTATGCGGCTGCAATTTGGTACGGATATGACACGCCAAAACAAATTACGGCGTCATCCAATCCGTGTATTCCTGTGTTTAGAAGCATTATGACAAGTGTTCATAATACATTAAGTGACAGAAGCAGAACCGATAAAAAGCCTGATGATGTTACAACAGTGAGCTATTGTATGTATACAGGGCTCAGAGCCACATCAAGCTGTCCGTCTACATCTTATTATTGCGGAACAGAAAAAATGCCCGCATATTGCAATGGTAATCATAATGGAAAAAGCCTTCCTGCTGACTATATATCAGATGATGAAGATGATGAAGATGATGAGGATGATGAGGATGATGAGGATGAAAAGCCATCAAGCAGTACATCAGAAAATACATCAGGAAGCACATCGAACAACACATCAAACAACACGTCAAACGATACGACGGGCAACACGGCGGGATCTTCGTCAAATGGTGCGTCGAGTGGCTCGACATCCGGCGGTGTATCATCAGGTGCGGCATCCAATTCGGGTGCACCTGCTAAATCAGAGTAGAATATTTAATAAATGGGCAATTAAGATCAACGCATAGGGACATACCTATGTGTTGATTTGCAGAATGGATAAAATGATTTATATGGAGGTAAGCTGTGAAGAAATATGATAATTCAAGTATTTCTGCATTGAAAGGTGCAGACAGGGTAAGAAAACGCCCTGCTGTTATATTCGGTTCAGACGGCGTTGAGGGCTGTGAGCATTCAATGTTTGAAATCCTTTCAAACTCAATAGATGAGGCAAGAGAGGGATATGGAAATATTATTAAAATTACCAGGTTTGCCGATAATTCCATTGAGGTAGAGGATTTTGGACGCGGCATCCCCGTAGAATATAACGAGAGAGAAAAGAGATATAATTGGGAGCTTGTTTTTTGCGAGTTATATGCAGGGGGTAAGTATAAAAACAATTCGGGCGGTAACTATGAATATTCATTGGGCCTAAACGGATTGGGTGCCTGTGCAACACAGTACAGTTCTGAATATATGGACGTTGAGGTGTTGCGTGACGGCTATAAATTCAATCTCCATTTTGAAAGAGGGAAGAATATCGGCGGACTTGAAAAAACTGAGTTCAGACACAGACACACAGGAACCAAAATCCGTTGGAAGCCTGATTTAAAGGTGTTTACCGATATAAATATTCCTGTGGAGAATTATAAGAATACCCTTAAACGTCAGGCAGTTGTAAATTCGGGCATAAAATTTGTTTTCAGAAACGAAACAGAGCAGGGACAGTTTGAGGAGATTGAGTACTTCTACGAAAACGGAATTGTAGATTATGTTAAGGAACTGTCAAACGGAAAGGAGCTCACACAGGTTCACTATATAGAGGCGGAACGCAAAGGACGTGATCGTGCCGATTTAGACGAATACAAAGTTAAAATGAGCTTTGCATTTTGTGCCAACAACGAAACGCACCTTACTGAATATTATCACAATTCAAGTTTTTTGGAGCACGGCGGTTCGCCCGACAAAGCTGTTCAGAATGCTTTTGTATTCAGAAGGAGGATCATTTGAAAAGTTATTCTTACGATTATGACGGTAAACCCATCACCAAAAGCTGCGGGTACCGCAGCATCATCGAAATTGACGGCACGGGTGATCCCGATGCTGACAAGGAAGCAGAACTGCTCCTGTCGTCTGACATTCAGATGAGCAGCAGCACTCACCGCCTTTTGGACTCCCCGGCGAACAGTGAAAAGGTTCCGCTGGTCACATTTGACGACTATCTCTTGTGGAACGAGGAAGAATGGCTTCGTATGCTATTGTCATGGAAGGTACATTATAATCACGTCCCGATAAAGCACCCTCTCACGATTCGCAAGGTAGAGAGTTATGAGGTTGTTGATATGCACATCAAGAAAACCTCGTACAACCGGAGAGACGCAATTTCCCTATACTGCGATATTATTGTGGAAGCTGACATCGTTGCTTATGGTGAAAGGAGATACGAAGCGTTGCAGGAATGGTATCGCATTCGCACGATCCGTGTTCTGGGCAACCAGTTACAGCGTGAGGATGACATTCAGATCACAGTATACAAGCCGTCTGACGCTTGTCA
Organism: uncultured Ruminococcus sp.; assembly: GCA_902777435.1. Taxonomy (GTDB): domain Bacteria; phylum Bacillota; class Clostridia; order Monoglobales; family Monoglobaceae; genus UMGS1820. The sequence goes on from CACYTW010000097.1 coordinate 6,719, forward strand.
GGGTACACCATTTACAAACCGCCTGAACGCTTGCCTTACTAATGATATGCTGGATGCTGAAATCAAGACGATGCTTGGCTATTATTATGACAAGGCTCTGCACGGTCCGTGTAAAATTGATGCACGCGAACTTGCGGCTAATATGGGCTATAAAGTTCAGGATGGTCGGCTGTCACGGGATATGCGGCTCGATGGACGCATTATATTTGACGAAACAGATCTGGAGCTGTATGATCCTGTTCATGATGTCTACAAAACCCAGACAATCGGAAGTAAAACCATTCTGATTGACCCTGCTGCGAACAGAGGTCAGTATTATGATAAGACTGCCGATACCATTATTCATGAATGTATCAATGCGTTCGAGAATCCTTTCGGCATGGAATTTGTGAGACTGATGCATGACGAG
>CACYTW010000098.1 GCA_902777435.1 uncultured Ruminococcus sp.
TTTTGGTTTATCAAGGCGAAAGCGGAGGTAATCCTGACGGATTGCCGAGTATTTTAACGCAGATAAAACGTAAATTTACCTTTCAAAATCACGGTTCGGATTTGTACTATCACCCTAAAGGAGTGATTAACGTGAAAGGAACTTTCACGTTAATGCCTCCGGCGGTGTGCAAAAAATCTCTTATCATTCCATTGCCTTGCGGATAAGAGATAAATTTAATTACTATTTGTGCCGACGCAAGGCGGCGGAATGGAGATTTTTATGGGAATGACAATGACTCAAAAAATACTTGCCGCTCACGCAGGGCTTGACAGCGTTACGGCAGGACAGCTTATAAATGCAAAACTTGATATCGTTCTCGGAAACGATATTACAACTCCCGTTGCAGTGAACGAGTGTAAAAAGGCAAGTTTTGATAAGGTATTTGACAAAGACAGAGTTGCGATAGTTCTTGACCACTTTGTTCCTAACAAGGACATTAAGGCGGCAGAGCAATCCAAAACCTGCAGAGAGTTTGCTTGCTCTCATTGTATAAGCCACTTTTATGACGTTGGCAAGATGGGTATAGAACACGCTCTTCTGCCTGAGCAGGGTGTGGTAACAGCAGGCGATTGCATCATAGGTGCTGACAGCCACACTTGTACATATGGAGCTCTCGGTGCTTTCTCAACAGGTGTGGGAAGTACGGATATGGCGGCAGGTATGGCAACGGGTATGGCTTGGTTCAAGGTTCCGTCTGCTATCAGGTTTAACTTAACGGGCAAGCTCCCTTCAAATTGCAGCGGTAAAGATGTTATATTGACAATAATCGGTATGATAGGCGTTGATGGTGCTTTGTATAAGAGTATGGAGTTCACAGGCGATGGAGTTAAGAGTCTGACTATGGATGACCGCCTTTGTATCTGTAATATGGCAATAGAGGCAGGTGCCAAAAACGGAATATTCCCCGTTGATGATGTGACGATAGAATATATGAAGGACAGATGTGAACGCACACCTGTAACCTATGAGGCAGACAGCGATGCGGAATACGAAAGGACAATCGACATAGATTTGTCGGAGATTACCCCAACAGTCAGCTGTCCGCATTTGCCTGAAAATACAAAGCCTGCGGATACATTATCTGATATAAAGATTGACCAGGTTGTAATAGGCAGTTGCACAAACGGCAGAATGGAGGATATGGAGGCAGCATATAAAATACTCAATGGCAAGAAGATTGCTGACGGAGTTCGCTGTATCATAATTCCTGCCACAATGCAGATAATGCGTGAATGTGTAGAACGCGGATATGTGACAGCGTTTATGGACGCAGGAGCGGTTGTTTCAACGCCTACCTGCGGTCCGTGCCTTGGCGGTTATATGGGTATTTTGGCGGCAGGCGAGAGATGTATTGCTACCACAAACCGCAACTTTGTAGGCAGAATGGGTCACGTTGACAGTGAGGTGTATCTCGCATCGCCGTATACGGCGGCGGCAAGTGCCTTGACGGGATATATTACAGAATATAAGGAGGCGTAGTCTGATGAATACTCAAGGAAAGGTTTTTAAATATCCGGACAATGTTGATACAGATGTAATTATTCCGGCGAGATATCTTAATACTCCCAATGCGGAAGAGCTTGCACTTCATTGTATGGAGGATATAGACACTGAATTTGTAAAGAAAGTAAACAAGGGTGACATTATGGTTGCCGGCTGGAACTTCGGCTGTGGTTCTTCAAGGGAACACGCACCATTGGTTATCAAAACTTGTGGGACAGGCTGTGTTATCGCAAAGAGCTTTGCAAGAATTTTCTACCGCAATGCCATAAATATCGGTTTGCCTATTCTTGAATGTGAACAGGCGGCAGAGGAAATTTCTGCTGATGATGAGGTAAAAGTCGATTTTGATACAGGCAAGATTACGGATATAACAACGGGTAAGGAATATCAGGCTCAGCCTTTCCCTCCGTTTATACAAAACATAATCAAGTGCGGCGGCTTGCTTGCCTCATTGAAGGAGGAAAGTGCAAATGAATAAGAATATTGCTGTAATAAAAGGCGATGGTATCGGACCTGAAATCGTTGATCAGGCACTTTTGGTTCTTGACAGGATTGCTGAATTATACGGACATACATTTAACTATACAGACGTTGATATGGGCGGCTGTGCAATAGATAAGTGGGGAGACCCGCTCCCTGCGGCGGAGCTTGAAAAGTGTGTAAATTCCGACAGCGTTCTGTTGGGAGCCGTAGGCGGTGACAAGTGGAATAATGTTCCCGGGGAAATGCGTCCCGAAAAAGGACTCCTTCGCCTGAGAGCAGGTATGGGTGTATACAGCAACAACAGGCCCGCTAAGATTTGGGGACAGCTTGCATCTGCATCACCGCTCAAAAAGTCAATCGTTGACAAGGGCATAGATTTTATAATTGTGCGTGAGCTTATCGGAGGTATATACTTTGGTGAGCATAGAACAGACAGCGTTGACGGCGAGGACGTAGCAACAGATATATTAAAGTATAGTGAAAAGGAAATAGAACGCATAGGCAGAATTGGTTTTGAAACAGCTATGAAAAGAGGCAAAAAGCTCTGTTCTGTTGAAAAGAGCAACGTTTTGGACTCAAGCAGACTTTGGAAAAAGGTTATGCATAAATTGGCTGAGGAATATCCCGAAGTTGAACTTTCGGATATGTTGGTTGACAATTGTGCTATGCAGATAGTTAAAAACCCTGCACAATTTGATGTTATCGTAACAGAAAATATGTTTGGTGATATCTTATCAGACGAGGCATCTATGATAACAGGCTCCATAGGTATGATACCTTCTTCAAGTTTAGGCAGTACCTCTTGCGGTTTGTATGAGCCAATTCACGGCTCTGCACCTGACATTGCAGGAACAGATGTTGCCAATCCTATCGGAACCATATTATCTGCGGCAATGATGCTGAGATACAGCTTTGATATGGCAAATGAGGCAGACGCAATAGAAAACGCCGTTTCAGCTTTTCTTGACAAGGGGTACAGAACAGCAGATATTATGCCAAACGGCGAAGATGCGGAAAACTGCATAAAGGTTGGCTGCAAGGAATGCGGCAAGCTTATAATAGAAAATTTAAAAAGATAATCAGTTAAGGGGTGATGTAATGATTTTATCCGGGGCGGACATAATTGTAAAAACATTAATAGAACAAGGGTGTGACGTTGTTTTTGGATATCCGGGCGGACAGATAATTAATGTATATGACTCTTTGTATAAATATCAGGATGAGATTACTCATATTCTGACAGCACACGAGCAGGGAGCAACCCACGCGGCTGACGGATATGCACGAACAACGGGAAAGCCGGGAGTTGTTATTTCGACTTCAGGACCGGGTGCGACCAACTTAGTCACAGGTATTGCCACAGCATATCTTGACTCTGTTCCCATTGTTGCTATATGCGGAAACGTGCCTACCACTCAGATAGGAACAGACAGCTTTCAGGAAATTGATATTACGGGTATAACCTTGCCGATTACCAAGCATAATTATTTTGTCGGTGATGTTGAATCTCTTGCGGATACCATCAGAGAGGCCTTCAAGCTCGCAGTATCAGGCAGACCGGGGCCTGTGTTGGTTGATATTCCTAAGGACGTTCAGATGGCAATGTGTGAGTACATACCAAAAAACGTGGTAGAGCCTGATGAGAAGAAGGCGGCAAAGGACATCAGAATTGAAGAAGCGGCAGAATGTATCAACGCTTCCAAAAGACCTTATATCTACTTTGGCGGCGGTCTTATTACCGCAGAGGCGCAGGAAGAAATGTTGACACTCGCAGATAAGATAGACGCGCCTATCGGCTGTTCGTTGATGGGGCTTTCGGGCATACCGACAGACACAGAAAGATTTTTGGGAATGCAGGGTATGCACGGACACTATGCTTCGTCAATGGCTATGCATCACGCGGATTGTATCATATCCTTGGGTGTAAGGTTTAATGACAGAGTAACGGGGAACAGAGAAAAGTTTGCCACAACAGCAAAAATTGTTCATATTGATGTAGACGGCTCTGAGCTTTCAAAGACCGTAAATTCTGCACACGGGCTTCGAGGTGACGTAAAACTGACACTTCAAAAGCTGTTGTCCTTGATTAAAGAGGACGTGAAACCTATGTGGCAGAACGAAATCAAAGAGTTCAAAGCCGAAGAGGTTAAAAATTCAGATAATCGTGACAGCCTGACACCTAAAAATGCTATTCAGACATTGAACAAGTTTTTGGGCGAGAATACCGCCGTTGCAACAGATGTAGGTCAGCATCAGATGTGGGCGGCTCAAAATCTCTTGTTTAAGAAGTCAAGACGCTTTGCGTCAAGCGGCGGTTTGGGAACAATGGGCTTTGGTATGGGTGCAGCAATCGGTGCGGCTTTCGGTACAGGCGAGAGAACAGTTCTTGTCACAGGTGATGGTAGCTTTGGTATGTGCTTAAATGAGCTTGCAACCGCTGTTACATACAATATTCCGATTGTTATTCTTTTGATGAACAACGGAGTTTTGGGAATGGTAAGACAATGGCAGACATTGTTCTTTGATAAGCATTATTCAAATACTGTACTTGACAGAAGAACTGACTTTATTCAGTTGGCAAAGGCTTTCGGTGCAGATGGCGAGAGGGCAGCTTCAGTTGCCGAACTTGAAAAAGCGTTGGAAAACGCCTTTAACTGTTCGGGCCCATATGTGATAGATTGTGCTGTCGACAAAGACGAGTTCGTTCTTCCTATGCTTCCTCCCGGCGGCTCAATGGATGATATTATTGTAAAGGTGGGTGATTGATGTGGCAAGATTTACTGTGGCTGTGCTTGTAAACAACCATTTTGGCGTATTGAACCGCGTAACAAGTATGTTCAGACGCCGTCAGTTCAACATCAGCGCATTGACAGTAAGTGAGACGGAGTCAAATGAGTATTCGCGTATCACAGTTGTCTTCGATGGTGATGAACAAAATAAACAACAGCTTGTAAATCAGCTGTATAAGTTGCCTGATGTATGCTCCGTGAGCGAGTTAAAGGACGGCGATTCAATTAACTGCGAATTGTTGTTGATTAAGCTTGCAAACAATGCGGACACAAGAGATGAAATTATGGCTGCGACAACTGCCTTTGAAGCAAAGATAATGGATTATTCAAAGGACTCACTTATTTTACAGCTTACAGGTACAAGCAGACGTATTGATGATTTTATAAATTTAATGCGCGACTTTGAAATTCTGGAAATATGCAGAACGGGTAGCGTATCCCTTGAAAAGGGAAGTTCAACTATAAGAAAAGTAACAAATTTTTAATATAATAAGAAAGAGGTAATGAAATTATGGCAAGAATTTTTTATCAACAGGATTGTGATCTTCAGAAATTAAGCGGAAAGACAGTAGCAATTATCGGCTATGGTTCACAGGGACACGCACACGCTCTTAACTTAAAGGACAGCGGCGTAGATGTTGTAGTTGGTTTGTACGAAGGCAGTAAAAGCTGGGCAAAGGCTGAAAAGCAGGGACTTAAGGTTATGACCTCAGCTGAGGCAGCTAAGGTTGCTGATATAATTATGATTTTGATAAACGATGAGAAGCAGGCTGCTCTTTACAAAGAGAGCATAGAACCAAACCTCACAGAGGGTAAGACACTTGCATTTGCACACGGCTTTAACATTCATTTTGGTTGCATCAAGCCTCCTGCAAACGTAAACGTAATTATGATAGCTCCCAAGGGACCTGGTCACACAGTAAGAAGTGAATATCAGGCGGGTAAGGGTGTTCCTTGTCTTATCGCTGTTGAACAGGATGCAACAGGCGACGCTTGGGATATCGGTCTTGCGTATGCCCTGGGTATCGGCGGCGCAAGAGCAGGCGTATTGGAAACAAACTTCCGTACAGAAACAGAAACAGACTTGTTCGGTGAACAGGCAGTTCTCTGCGGCGGTGTTTGTGCTTTGATGCAGGCCGGCTTTGAAACACTTGTAGAAGCAGGCTATGACCCGAGAAACGCTTACTTTGAATGTATCCACGAAATGAAGTTAATCGTTGACCTTATCTATCAAAGCGGTTTTTCGGGTATGAGATATTCAATCTCAAATACTGCTGAATATGGTGACTACATCACAGGTCCTAAAATTATTACTGAGGACACAAAGAAGGCTATGAAGAAGGTTTTGAGCGATATTCAAGACGGTACATTTGCAAAAGACTTCCTCTTGGATATGTCATCAGCAGGTTCACAGGTTCACTTCAATGCTATGCGTAAGCTTGCAAGCGAACATCCGAGTGAAGTTGTAGGTGCTGATATCCGTAAACTGTATAGCTGGAGCGATGAGGATAAGTTGATTAACAACTAATCGTCAATTACTTGCAACAATCGTATTTAAGAGAGGAGAAACATCAATGAAAAGCGATTCATTAAAGGCAGGGGCACAAAATGCCCCACACAGAGCTTTATATCACGCTCTCGGTATGACAGAAGAAGAAATAAACAGACCGCTTGTTGGAATTGTAAGCTCATATAACGAGATTGTTCCCGGACATATGAATATCGACAAAATAGTTGACGCTGTTAAAATGGGCGTTGCTATGGCAGGCGGAACACCTATTGTCTTTCCGGCAATTGCTGTCTGTGACGGAATTGCTATGGGACATACAGGTATGAAGTATTCCCTTGTCACACGTGACCTGATTGCCGACTCTACCGAGGCAATGGCTATGGCTCACGGCTTTGATGCACTTGTTATGGTTCCCAACTGTGACAAAAATGTACCGGGACTTTTGATGGCGGCGGCAAGACTTAATGTTCCCACTGTATTTGTCAGCGGCGGACCTATGCTTGCCGGCAGAGTTGACGGCAAAAAGACAAGTTTTTCGTCTATTTCAGAGGCTGTCGGCGAATTTAACGCCGGTAAGATAACCGAGGACAAGCTCCGTGAATATGAGTGCAAAACCTGTCCTACCTGTGGTTCTTGTTCGGGAATGTATACTGCCAACTCAATGAACTGTCTGACAGAGGCTCTCGG
>CACYTW010000099.1 GCA_902777435.1 uncultured Ruminococcus sp.
GCCTCTTGCCTGAGTCATACTGCGTAAATCTGAAGAATAGCTGTTCATCTCAGCCACGGGAACCTCTCCCTCTACTGTTGTCATTCCATCCCCTGCAGGGGTCATACCAAGCATTTGTCCGCGACGTTTGTTGATATCTCCGATTATATCACCTGTATAGTTATCAGGAACAGTAACAGCCAAGTGTCCGATAGGCTCTAATATAACAGGTGAAGCCTGAGCCATACCTGCTTTGTACGCAAGATTTGCGGCAATCTTAAACGCCATTTCAGAGGAGTCAACATCGTGATAGGAGCCGTCAACCAAAGTAGCCTTAAGTCCTACCATAGGATATCCTGCGAGAACACCCTGTTGCATAGACTCCAAAAGTCCTTTTTCAACAGCAGGGAAGTAACCCTTAGGAACACTTCCGCCGAAAATCTTTTCCTCAAAAATAAGTCCATTATCCGCAGGCTCAAACTCAATCCATACGTGTCCGTACTGACCGTGTCCGCCTGATTGCTTTTTATGCTTTCCTTCTACTTTTACGCTCTTGCGTATTGCTTCACGATAAGCAACCTTTGGTGCTTCAAAAGCAATATCAACACCAAACTTATTTTTAAGCTTACTGCATATTACTTCTATATGCTGGTCGCCCAAACCTTTAAGTATCTGCTGACGTGTTTCCTTGTTATTTTCAAGCTTGAAGGTCTTATCCTCCTCCATAAGTTTGGTCAAGCCCTGGGTAATTTTATCCTCATCACCCTTTGCCTTCGGTACAACCGCAAGTGACATATTAGGTTTAACAAAATCAATGCCACTGAGTTCAAGCGGGTGATTGAGTCCGCTCAGCGTATCGCCTGTTGCGGTTTTTGTAAGCTTGGCAACCGCACCTATATCACCGGCGTTTAATCTTTCAACCTCCGTCTGTTTCTTTCCGTTTACCACATAAATTTTACCGATTTTTTCGTTTATATCTTTATTCATATTGTAAATGGTTGTATCGGGTGTCATAACGCCTGAATAAACCTTAAAATATGACAGTTTTCCAACATATGGGTCAGCAACAGTCTTAAATACAAGTGCTGACATTGGGTCGCTTACATCAACTTTAAGTCTGGATTCACTTCCGTCCTGTTTTTTGCCAATTATAAATTCATCTCTGCTGTTAGGTGCAGGGAAGTATGCGTGAATTGCATTCATCAATGATGATATACCCAACTTATGATATGCACTTCCGCAAAGTACAGGAACAATATCACCCTCTGCAACACCGCTTCTCAAGGCTTCGTACATCTCGGGCAACGTAAATTCTTCCCCTGCGAAGTATTTGTCCATAAGCTCCTCTGAGGTTTCTGCAACAGCCTCGCATATCATTTCACGCATTGATGCAAGTTCATCCTTTAACTCCTCAGGAGTTTCAGCCGTAACAGTTCTTGTTCCGTCAAACTTTCTTGCCTCCTGCTCTACGATATTAACAAATCCCGTAATCTTTTCTCCCTCTCTGATAGGAAGCTGGAAAGGAGCAATCCTCTTTCCGTATTTATCTTTAAGCTGTTGCAATACAGCCTGATAATTAACTCTTTCATCATCAACCTTATTGATGAATATAAGCCTTGGAAGTTTTCTTTCTTCACAATACTTCCACGCCTTTTCGGCACCGACGGTCAATCCTGACTTACCGCTTAAAACAATAACAGCCGCATCAGATACCCGAACAGCCTCTTGAACCTCACCTACAAAGTCAAAGTATCCGGGTGTATCTAAAATGTTGAACTTAACACCATTCCATTCGCAAGCTGCCATAGCAGTACTGATAGAGAATTTACGTTTAATCTCCTCCGGGTCAAAATCCATAACAGTGTTACCTTCAGCAGTTCTGCCTAATCTGTCCGTGTTACCGGAGGTATATAATATAGCTTCTGCCAATGATGTTTTACCGGCGTTTCCATGTCCTAACAGACAAAAGTTTTTAATGTTTTTTGTGTCATAAAGTTTCAAAATTACATTCCTCCTCGAAAACTTTTAATATTTATATTCTACATTAATTTCTCAGATAAATCAACCTAATGTTTCACAATAATATATCAATATTTTAGTTATTTTGCACAATCTTTGTTTCACAAGTGTATAAACATCTAAATAAAATAGGTAACAAAAAAGGCGATATGTCCATATGATAATAATGACTGAAGAATAGGCAGTCAAACAAATATAAGAGCTAACAGAAAGGTTGAGTAATATGAGCGATAGATATGAAAGAAGTCATAAACACGACGAAAAATGTATTACTATTTGCGAAACAGACTGTGAGAATGTTGCAGACGAGGCAGCCGCAATAGCTGCAGCCGCTGCAGATGCCGCAGAAGAATCTGTTGAAACACGTGCCCGCAGACAAGAAGATTTCAGCGACCCCGTATGTGTTGACACAACCCAGATATATGATTCCTGCCGTGACAGAGATTGTGTGTCAAACACAAGAGTTTACATTTCAAAATGCGATCAGGAGCTGGTCGAAACTGCAACTAACGTAAAACTCAAAAGAGCTGAAATCATTTGGGTATACACCAATATTGAACCTCTGTCATTTAACAATGGATATTTCTCTGTTGATATGAAGTTCTATGTAAATGTCACCTTAGAGATATTCAGCGGATTATGTAATCCGACGATTATACACGGACTCTCTATGTTTGATAAAAGAGTTATTCTCTTTGGCTCAGAAGGAAATTCCAAAGTATTTAAGTCCAACTCCAACTTAGGCACAAGTTGTGAACTTGCAAGCTGTTGGCAGAACACAAGTTTGCCGACAGTTGTTGTAGAAACAGTAGAGCCTGTCGCATTGAGTGCAAGGATAGTAGAGCCTCGTCATCATTGTGACTGCTGTGATTGTTGTGAATGCGAGGAAGAATGTGCAACAACTTCAAGCTGTGTAGGCGGTTCTTCAAGAATGTTCCCGAGGAATATATGCGATTGCTTTGACGGCGAGCTCTTGGTATGTGATGACATTCGTCGTATTGAAGTATCATTCGGCTTATTCTCGATAGTACGTCTTGAGAGAGATTCGCAGCTTCTTATTGATGCTGTTGACTTTTGTATTCCGACCCAGGAATGTCCGTCTGCAACGGAAGAAAACCCCTGCAGTTTATTTAACGATATCAGATTTCCTATTGACGAATTTTTCCCACCGCAAAAGGGAAACGATGACTCAGGCTCAAACCCGTGCCACAGATGCAAAGGCTGCGGCAGAAATTGCAGATGCAACTAAACTTCTAATCGGCGGTATATTTTATGCCGCCGATTATCAATAAGTACATTACAATATAAATAAATTGACATAAAATGCTGTTTTTTTCACTAAATTTTGTAAAGCCTCTTGTATTTATGATAATTTATATGTATAATATTTACGACTTAAATTTTTGGAGGACTATTATGACATATATGCAGAGAATAAAGGGCAGTTTAATTCTTATTTTAACTGCAATAGTATGGGGTTCGGGCTTTGTTGCACAAAGTGCAGGAATGGAATATATCGGTGCAAATACATTTAACGGAATACGTATGCTTATCGGTTCTTTTGTTCTTCTTCCCATTGCATTCAGAAAGCCTAAAAACAAACCTACAGCCAAAACCGAAAACAATAAAGAGTTACTCAAAAGCGGTATTATATGCGGTATAGTTTTGTGTGCTGCAAGTACAATTCAGACTTGGGGACTTGCTTTTACTACCCCGGGCAAGTCAGGTTTTATCACAGCTATGTATATGATATTTGTTCCTATAATCAGTATTTTTTTAGGCAAGAAAATAACTGTCAGAACAATTGTGTGTGCATTTATCGCTCTTTGCGGAATGTATATGCTGTGTATGACAGGAAATCAGAGCACAATTAACTTCGGTGATATCCTTACTCTGATTTGTGCGGTACTGTTTTCAATACATATTATCTTGGTTGATAACTTGTCCTCAGATGTGAACGCCATCAAATTTGCAAGTCTGCAATTCTTTGTATGCGGAATAATTAATATTATCATAATGTTTATATTTGAGCACCCGTCAATAGAGATAGTAAAGCAATGTACTGTTCCTATTCTTTACTCAGGTCTGTTTGCCTGCGGAATAGGATACACACTTCAACCAATAGGTCAGAGATATGCAGAACCTACTGCCGCATCAATTATGATGAGCTTGGAGTCTGTCTTTGCTCTGATATTCGGCATAATTATTCTCCGCGACATACCTACAATTCTTGAGCTTTTGGGTTGCGTTGTGATGTTTGCCGCAATAATTATAATACAACTGCCCGATAATATGTTTAAGCGTGAGGTAAAATATGAAGAAAAATAACCAAAACACAAATAATATACCTAAGAAAAAAATACTTGTTTCCGCTTGTCTGTACGGTCATTGCACAAGATATGACGGCGAGAGTCAGCTATTACGTGACAAAACTTTTTTAGAGTGGAAAAACAGAGGTATGTTAATACCCGTATGTCCTGAGGTATTGGGCGGACTCACCACGCCCAGAAGTCCGTCAGAAATCAGAGATGGCAAAGTTTATAATATGGACGGCGACGACGTTACCGAGCAGTTTCAAAAAGGTGCTGATGAGGTTCTTAAAATCGCACAGGAACATCACGTTGTATTTGCCTTGTTAAAAGACGGAAGTCCCTCTTGCGGCTGCAAGCATATCTATGACGGAAGTTTTACAGGCAAAAAGATAAACGGCAGCGGTATTTGTGCAAGAAAATTGCTCGAAAACGGTGTTCTTGTACTCGCAGAAGATGATATGGCATCAGCAAAAGTATTTCTTAACGAATAATAAAACAGGGGATAAATCAAATGGAAGAATATCGCATAGTCAAAGGGAAAATACATTCATTTGAGAGCATGGGGCTTGTTGACGGGCCGGGTGTTCGTTTTGTCGTATTTTTTCAGGGGTGTAAGCTCAGATGCTCCTTTTGTCACAACCCCGATACCTGGAGTCAGACAATCGGCAATGAAATAACCGCAGGTGAGCTTTTTGATAAAATCAAGCGGTACAAACCTTACTTTATGTCGTCAGGCGGCGGTGTAACCTTTTCAGGGGGAGACCCTCTGCTTCAACCCGAATTCCTTACCGCTATGCTAAAACTCTGCAAAGCAGAGGAAATTCATACAGCAATAGATACAGCAGGTATCGGCAATATGTCTGATTACAGCGAAATATTATCACTTGCCGACCTTGTTATGCTTGATGTCAAGCATCTTGACGATTTGGAATACAAGGAAATTACAGGCAGAGATATGGAGGATTATAAAAAATTTGCCGACCAACTGCGCAGGTTTAATACAGACGTTTGGCTGAGAGCCGTTATCGTGCCTACCATTAACAACAATTTAAGTTATATACGGGCTTTATCAGAATATGCCAAAACCTTTCCCAATATAAAAAAGGTTGAGCTTTTACCCTATCATACATTGGGTGTGAATAAATACAAAGAATTGGGGATAGAATATAAGCTATCTGACATTCTGCCTATGGACAAATCTGCTATTGATAGATGGCAAATAAAAATAAATTCAGAAATTTCTGAATTTTTGAGAAAAAACTCTTGACAAAATACAAAAATCTGTTAAAATATATAATTGTTGAGTTTAAATATTCCTCTATAGCTCAGTTGGTAGAGCATGCGGCTGTTAACCGCAGGGTCGTTGGTTCGAGTCCAACTGGAGGAGCCAACACAAAAGGCACCCAAAAGGGTGCTTTTTTGTTGTATTCTTTAAATGAGTCGAACCAACGAGCCTGCGAGCCGCTTGCGGACGCAGGGAACCGAGCAGCGACCGCCGCCTGTGGCGGAAGCAGGGAGCGCGGAGGGTTGTGCCGCAACACAGCGAAGCAAACCGATGAAATCGGTGCAGGTGAGGTGATGTTGCAAACGGACGTGGTTCGAGTCCAACTGGAGGAGCCATCAAAAAAGCACCCAAATGGGGTGCTTTTTGTGTTGTATCATTCAAATTGAGCTCATCAACGAGCTTTTTTAGCATAAAAAATTTCTACTCTTCGCACATTTCAAGTACGTTGTTTAAAATATAGTCTGCGTTATTTTCCTCAAACCAAGACTTCATACCTTCGCCCTCAACGCCTGTCAGAACAGCAAGAAATTTAAAGCCTGCTTTCTTTGCAGAATATAAGTCGCTTGGTGCGTCACCTACAATCAAAGTACGCTCTGTATCCTTTGCATCGTAGTTGCCGTCAACCAAATCCTTATCTGAGTATTTGCTTCCCATTGCGGCTTTTAAGAACACATACGGTTCGGGCTTTGCAAGGGGAACTTCTGATTTAAGTTCTTCCTCTGCTTTTACCACCTCATCATAGGAGCAATATAAATCTTTATCAAAGTAATCATATATACCATAAGTCTTAAGAGGATTTTCAATCTCATCCGTCAGACGTCCCGTGCCTATACCAAGTCTGATTTTTTTAGCTTTTAGCTTTTCCAAAAGATTTTTTATATCATCAGGCGGGAAGAGCAAAACTTCTTCACTGAATATACCTTCAAACTCCTCACAGCCCGAATACCACAAATCAAATGTATTCATTATATCTTCTGAGAAAAACTTACCACTTCTGTCAAAATGACCTTCATTATATTTATCATCAGATTGTACTGCAAGCAATGCAACTGCCTCATACAATTCAGGTGCTTGCATATCTATGTTCTCAATAAACATACACACACTCTGAAAATGGGCATAATCCAATCTGTCAAGGTAAGGGTCGATATATCTTGAAATACAGAAAACAATAAAAGCCAAATCCCAATTCGTATTAACACCAAGTCGCTTTACGGCACTTACTGTTCTGCCGCCGCACATTACTGTATTATATACGTCAAGATAGTTTTTTCTGAGCCACTCTCTGTCTATTCCGCAGGCTCCGTAATGTTCGTGGCTTACAAGCAAATCATATGCAGTCAGAGCCGCCGAATACCAATAGGCATATTCGCTTGTTATTACACCATCCATATCA
>CACYTW010000100.1 GCA_902777435.1 uncultured Ruminococcus sp.
GGATTTATAATTTGTACGCTATTTTACGTTTTACAAACGGACAGAATACATTAAACATATTAAGGAGAAGGTTCGTATGGAGGAGAAAATTTATTACGACAGTACCGATAATGTCAGATTGTGTGCAATGTTTAACCGAGCTCCCGACAGTAAAAAGGCTGCAATTTTGTGCCACGGAATAACAGGAGATAAGGACGAAAGGGACTGCTTTAAGGTGATGTCACGGGAACTGCTTAAAAACGGCATCAGCTCAATCAGATTTGACTTCAGAGCTCACGGAGAGAGCACGGGAAATGATTATGAAATGACTGTTACCCGAGAGGCTGCCGATGTGGAGACAACCATTAAATTGCTTTCAAAAGAGGGTTATGACAGTATTGCCGTGCTTGGTGCAAGCTTTGGCGGCGGAGTTGTATCAATTGTGGATTACACAAAGTACAAAAATGTTAAAGCGTTGATTTTATGGTACGGACTTCTTGATTATAATATGGTGAGTGTGGATATTTTTTCTGAGGAAAAACGTAAAATTGCAGAAAAAAACGGATATTCCAAAACGTTAAGTGGATTTAAGCTTGGTCTCCCGCTTTTTGATGAGCTGAGAAGCATTGTCCCGTACGAAAGGCTCGCAGAAAACGATTTGCCTGTGCTTTTGCTTCACGGCAATGCGGATACAACTATTCCCTATCAGTCGTCTCAAAAAGTTGCCCCTATGTGCAAAAATTCTACTCTTGTAATAATAGAAAACGGAGAGCACACATTCTTTAACTCTAAAAAGGCATTTGATGAGGCAATTGATAAGACGGTGGAATTTATCAAAGACAATATTTAATCTGATAGTTGGTTTAAAAATACTTCAGGCAGCAGAGGAACAATTCCGCTGCCTGTTATCTGTTTTTGTCCTGAATACAGTTTTTCTTGAATTGTATAGGTGTACATCCCACGATTTTTTTAAATGCCACAAAAAAGTAATTGTAGTTTTTAAATCCCACCAGAGAATAGAGGTATTTTATATCTACGTCCTCCTTTAAAAGCTCCTTTGCCCTTTCAATGCGGAATTTTGTAAGATATGTGGAAATGGTCTCGCCTGTTTCATCCTTAAAAACGGTGCTCAGATACGATTCTGTTATTCCTATGTTTGAGGCAATTTGTCTTAGACTGATATTTCCGCTGTAGTTTTTGCTTATGTAGTCACGTACAAGGTGGGAATACTGTTGTTTGTGAGCACCTTTTGCCTGAGAGAGTATGGCTGGATAAGCGATTTGCCGCCTGCACAGGCGAGGTTGGAAATTCGTTTATGCAGTTGGGGATGCCGGATGACTTTGGTCAGACAGATGACATAACCGCCAATCCTTCGGAATATTTATTGTGGCAGGATATTCTGACGGGGCTTTTGGATAAGCATATAAATGTAAAAAACATTTCAGAAACATACAGACACTGCAAAGAGATAATGAAAAGCTGTGCTGTATCCTCTAAAAATTACAGGGATATTTTTGAGTACACATATCACCTTGCAGATGTTTTAGAGATTAAAGCGGATATCGGAGTGAGGATTAAAGAGTGCTACGACAGTGGAAATATGACTGCGCTTGAAAATATATGCAATTGCGACCTTCCACGGCTCAAGGAGCGTACCGAGGCGTTTAAGGAGGTATTCAGAAGGCTGTGGCTCTCTGTGTATAAGCCCTTCGGCTTTGAAGTGATTGATATGAGAATAGGTACACTGCTCAGCAGAATAGATACGACTCGATTCAGACTAATGCAATATTTAAACGGCGAAATTGACAAAATTGAGGAGCTTGAGCAGGAGAGATTGTACTATAATCTCAATATGCCGTTATGGGAAAAAACTGAGCATAAAAAGGATTTAAATGTCCGTACCGCCACATATTTAAAGTATGTGAATGCGGCGTACAGTTCTATGGGAATAGATGATTAAGTTAGGCATTATGAAAAACAATAGGGGAATATCGCAATGAAAAATATTAAATCAATTGTAATTTTGATTGTCGGCTCTTTTCTGGCGGCTGTGGGGATGAGTAACTTCTATCTTGAAAGTAAGATTATACCTGGAGGTGCAGGCGGGCTTTCCACGCTGTTTTATCATTTGTTTTCAATCCCAACGGGAGTCTCTTTGTTTGCTATGAGCCTTTTGTTCCTTTTAATGGGAATTAAAGTGCTTGGAAAAAGCTTTGCTATACGCTCGGTTATCGGTACTCTGGTACTCTCTGTTAATATGCAGATAATGACGACTTTCGGAGCGGTGACAGATGATGCGCTTATCTGCACAGTTTTCGGTGCACTTTTTTACGGAGTTGGCTCAGGATTGGTTTTTGCCAGTGGCTACAACACAGGAGGAACGGACATACTCGGAAGAATTATTCAGCACAGATTTCCCTATGTGTCCATAGGCAAGCTTCTTATGATTATCAACGGAGCAATCATACTGATTTCCGCAAGGATTTTTGACGATATAAATTTGATGTTGTATGGGGTGCTCGCTATGATAATTTCAAATATCACAATAGATTTTGTGTTAAGCACCTTCAATGACTCCAAGATTGCCTTTATTATTAGCAGAAACGGAAGTGAAATGTCGGATTTAATTATTAAATCATTTGGCAGAGGAGTCACAATAATGAACGGAATCGGAGGCTTTACCTCCGAGGACAAAAATATTCTCCTGTGTGCTATACGTGCAAAGGAGCTTGAGAGCTTTAAGAAAAGTATGCTCGAAATTGATTCCACGGCTTTTATCGTTTTTTTGGATGCCAAGTCAGTTGTGGGCAATGGATTTCATTCGGGATAATATAATTAAAAGATGTACAAATCAATTTCTCATCTTGTAGGGCAGGGGCTTGCTCCTGCCGATGTTTTAATTTCTCATCTTGTAGGGGACGATGACTACATCGTCCCGTAAGAAATCGGCAACTATGTTCAATAAACCGCAAATCCGAAATAATTTTATTAAATAATTGCCCGATGCCCATGCAGTTGCCTAGCCCAACCGCAATAAAAAAATTATTTCGGATATTGTAATACGAGCGATGCTGTTATATAGTATACAAGTAGGCGATTGTATATGATTATTTTTGAACAATGTGCAAAAATAATGTGATTATTTGCCCTATTTCGACTATTGCTTGCAATTTTATGTGGCCGCATTATATAATGAATTTATTGATAATGTCAATATAAATTAATCAAAAATATTCAATAATATTTACAAGGAGATATAAAATGAATATTTCAGAACTGTTAAAAGGGCGAGAGTGCAACTGCGGAAAAAACCACACTTGTAATATTGATAAGGTTATTATCGAAGAGGGTGCAATAAATAAAATATATGATTTGGCGGCAGATTATAGTCGTATTATTGTAGTTGCCGATAAGAATACATATGCTGTATGCGGAAGAAAAGTAGCAGAGCTATTAAAGGAAAAGCTTCAAGATAAACTTATTTTTGATGATGATTTACTGATACCTGATGAAAGAGCGGTGGGAAAGCTTAACAGCTTTGTATCAGATGCAACCGATTTAATTCTGGGTGTAGGTTCGGGTGTAATTCAGGATTTATGTAAGTATGTAAGCTTTAATCGAAACCTTCCGTATTTTATTGCGGCTACCGCTCCATCAATGGACGGATATGCATCAAACGGGGCGGCTATGATTATGGGTAATATGAAGGTAACGTATAACGCTCACGTACCGAAAGCAATAATAGCCGATGTCGATATTTTAAAAGATGCGCCTATGGAAATGATACAGTCGGGATACGGCGATATTATAGGTAAGCTGTCATGCCTTAATGATTGGCGTCTTGCGGCGGCGGTAAATAATGAATATTTCTGTCAATATGTATATGACCTTACAATGCAGATGGCAGACAGCATTAAAGATGATGGAGAACTACTGCAAAAACGTGATGTCAATGCTGTGAAAAGGCTTGCAGAGGCACTTATCGGCGTGGGTGTTGCTATGGCATATGTGGGCAATTCAAGACCCGCATCGGGCAGTGAACATCATTTGTCGCATTTTTTTGAAATTACAGGCATAATGAATGATGAGCCGTATTTTATGCATGGTACGGATGTTGCGTTTTCAACGATATATACCTGTCGTATGCGTGAGGAGATATTAAGGCTTGACGTACCCCAACAGGCTCAGAAATTTGACCGTGATGAATGGGAAAGCAAAATACAATCCGTTTACGGCACCGCTGCAGATGGAGTTATTGAACTTCAGAACAAGGCTGGCGTGTATAACGAGGATAAAATATCCATATATAAGGAAAAGTGGAACGAGATACGAAACATATTGGAGGAGGCTCCGACTGCTGCCGAAATTACGGCATATCTTAAAAGTGTCGGACTTGATATTTCTGATTTTGAAAAAATGTATGGTGCAAAAAAGCTTGAAAATGCGAAATGGTATGCAAAGGATTTAAAGGACAGATATTCGGTGCTTTGGTTGTACTATTGTCTTTTCTATCATTCAGAGGTGTAATGTGACGGATATGGATAAATTGAAACAAATTAAATTGTATCTTCTCGATATGGATGGTACAATATATCTTGATAACAGCTTGTTTGACGGAACAATGGATTTTCTCGATTATGTGAAGAGCATCGGCGGACGATATATTTTTTTAACAAACAACTCGTCAAAAAGCGTTGATAAATACATAGAAAAGCTTAACCGAATGGGAATATCGGCAGATAAAAATGACTTTCTCACTTCAACAGACGCTACAATAGAGTATTTAAAAAAAGAGAATTTTAAAAAGATATATGCTCTCGGAACAGAGTCTTTCAAGGAGCAACTAAGAAATTCAGGACTAAATATCACTGATGAGGTGTCAGATGGAATTGACTGTCTATGTATGGGATATGACACAGAGCTTACATATAAAAAACTTGAAGATGCGTGTATATTGTTAAATGAGGATATTGCGTATGTTGCGACAAATCCCGATTGGGTATGTCCCACACGATATGGTTATGCACCTGATTGCGGTTCTGTAAGTGAAATGCTTGCAAGAGCAACGGGAAAGAAGCCGAAATTTATCGGCAAACCCGAGCCTGCTATGGCAGAGCTTGCAATGAAAATGACAGGCTTTGAAAAGTACGAAACAGCGATTATGGGTGATAGACTATATACCGATATTGCCTGCGGTGTCAATGCCGGAATAAGCACGATATTTGTTTTAAGCGGTGAGGGGACAAAAGCGGATATAGAAAAATACGGCATTGAGCCGGATTATATATTTGAAAATATAAAAGAAGTGTATAACTATCTTAAGGCAAATTAAAAAATTAGGATTAGAGGAGCAGTAAAAATGATAAAGATTATTGCAATGGATATGGACGGAACTATCACACAGCATAAACAACCTCTTGACAAGGAAAATAAAAAGATCTTGGATGAATTGTCAAAAAAATATAAGCTGTTAATGGTAGGTGCCGGACAGGTTATTCGAATTTTCAGACAGATGGAAGGTTATCCTGTTGATATAATAGGTAATTATGGTATGCAGTATGGTACATACGATGAAAGAACAAAAGAAATAACTATTGTTCGCGATTTATATGTTCCGGTTGACAGGGAATCTGTCGAAACAAGAGTTACTATGCTTAGGGAAAAGTACGGTTATACAGATTTTTCGGGGGATAATGTTGAGTTTCATCCGTCAGGATGCATAACCTTTCCGCTTTTGGGAACTAAGGCAAAGCAGGAAGATAAGCTCGCATTTGATCCTGACAGAGTAAAAAGAAGAAAATTTTATGATGATGTCGTAAAAACCTTTTCTGACTATACAGTCTTTGTCGGTGGTTCCTCGTCATTCGATATGGCACCAATTCCATACAACAAATATTATGCACTTGATCTTTACTGCGAGGAAAACAACCTAAAACACGAAGATGTAGTTTATATAGGCGATGATTATGGGTTGGGAGGAAATGATGAATCTGTGTATAAATCAGATTTTTCGTATATTACGATAGATGATTACAGAGATTTCGGCAAGGTTGTAAAACCGCTTTTGGATTGAAAAAAACAGTATTAATTAAACTAAATTAAATAATTTCTTTTCAATATAGGCGTTACGATATATATTGATAACATTTAATTATATAGTTCTTTATGAACAAAAAGGAATAGTTCTTAAATGTTTTCAGGAGGGATAATAACATGAAATTTGAAACAGAGAATAAAATACTGGTTGCAGGTCATCGAGGTAATCCTTCGGAATTTCCGGAAAATACAATGGCATCTTTTCAAAGTGCAGTTGAAGTTGGTGTTGATATGATTGAAACCGATATTCATCTGACAAAAGATGGTATACTTGTTTTGATGCATGACCATGACGTGAGCCGAACCACAGATGGAATAGGGTTTGTAAGAGAAAAAACATATGAAGATATTAAAAAACTAAATGCAGGAACAGAAGAAATGCCTGCTTCCATTCCCACACTAAGTGAGTTTCTCGAATATTGTGCTTCTGTTCCCGGCTTGCTTTTAGATCTTGAAATAAAGGTTTATCTTAATGACGAGGGACCGGAACGTGTTAAGTATACAGTAGATGAAACTATAAAAATGTGCGAAAACTTAGGTCTTGGAGATAAAATAATCTTAAACAGTTTTGATGCGTATGTACTTGAATACATATATAAAACTTACGGAAAAAAATATCTTATACATGGATATTATCCATATTCAATTATGGAAAATGTCAAGCTCGATCCGACTGAATATCTTGATTATGCTTGCTATTGGGCAAGCGGAGAAGATGGCAAAAAGAAATGCGACGACCTTTTGAACTTAAATATAAATCCTTGCACAGGAAGTAATACACAGGAAAAAGATTTTTTTGAGTCAGTTTCGTTTGGTTGCAAAATGTTTACGGAAAACAACCCTGCATGCGCAATCGAATGGAGAAAACATCTTTAAG